>JAOAPR010000162.1 GCA_025463005.1 Bryobacterales bacterium
GGTTCGCCACATAGGCCGCTTCCACCACCACGTTCTTGCCGATTCCGCGCTGCAGTCCGACACTCCACTGCACCTGGCGGGCTGGCCGGCCGGCATTTTGATCGATGGCTACCTTGGGAGCGCTGATTGTACCGGGTAACGGGAATTGTCCCGGATCCAGATTGGGCCACGGCGTGGCGGCGAACGGGATTCCGTTCCGCAAGGTCATGACAGGTTCGCCGAATGACGGCGAGTTGACGTCAACCGGGACAGGAATATTAGCCGAGGCGCCGTTGTTGTCCGGCGTCCCGTTGTACACCACGCCCCAACCGGCGCGGAAAACCGTCTTCGAGTTGATCTGATAGGCAACTCCGATTCGCGGTCCAAAAGCGTAGGGATAGTTGTGAGCGTATTCGCAGTTGCAGTGTCCGGGTCCGTCGCCTTCGAAAATCACGGCGCCCAACCGCCCGCCGGCAGCGGGATTCGGAACTTCGAACGAGAAATTGGGTATACGGCCGTACTGTTCTTTGAGATAGGTTCCATAGTCGTATCGCAGCCCGTAATCCAGCGTCAATTTACGGCTCACTTTCCAGGTGTCCTGGGCAAAGAATCCCAGCATGGTTTTGCCCAGACGCATGTACGGCGGATAAGCGACTCGTGCGGAATTCACGCGGCCCAACATGAAACTGGCGTAGGGGAATCCGGCGGAGCCGCCTTGTAGGACCTGTCCCTGAGTAGACGGCAGTCCCGTCTCGGCCGCGCTGAAGTTGTAAACGCCGTTGGTCGCAGAATAAAGCAAGGTCGGAATTCCCTCAATGCGCGCCTCGCCACCGAATTTGTACGTATGGTTATCTTTGACCCAGGTGAGGCTCAAGTTGGCGGTGGGCTTCTGATACCAGATGTTCCGGTTCGTGCCGCTAGACAGCGTTTTCACGCCGCCCTGGCTGTTGCTGGCGCCGGTAAAAGATGGGAACATGCGCTTTACCGTAGCGCCCTTCAGGCCGAGCTCCTTCTCGGCATCGTAATTCGTGATGGCGCGGTCATCCCCGAAAAATTCGTCCTGGTAACCCCCGCCGAAATGAAACAGCAACGACGGCGTCAGGGTCCGCTCATAATTCACGCGGTGCATATGCGACGTGATGAATGTGCCGATGGCCTGGGTAATCGGCTCAGGCAATCCGTCGGCTCCGCCGGTGGTGTTCGAGTACTGGCTGCCGGTATAAATCTCCGAAAAGAAATACGACAGTTTATCTTTCGAGCTCAGAGTGTGGTCGATCTTAAACGAAGGAATGCCGGTGACCCGGTCGCTGATATACGGGTAAATACCATTATTGGTGAGAGCGTTGGGAAGCGCATTCGGCAGCGGAATCAGCGCCTGAACCTTGAGAAACACCGGATCCATCGCGGCGAACGGAACCACGTTGTTCGGGAACGGGTCCCGGACAATCTGGCCATTGGAGGCGAACTTCTGCGTGGTTGGATCGTAAACTGTGTTTTCCATGATGGGCCGGCCGAGAGGATCGCAATTCGGAGTGGCCGTCGGGCAAAGATTCTTGCCAGTGAGCGCCCGCCTGAAATCGCCATCGCGATACGCCTGGATGGGGACGGTGGCCGACTGGGCGTTGATGTTCTTGAACTCGCGGAATTGTTCCCAGTTGAAGAACAGGAACGTCTTGTCGTGGCCGTTATAGATCTTGGGAAGCACGACAGGACCGCCGATGGTAAAACCGTAGTCGTTCCTGCGTTCCACCGTGCGGATTTTTTCATTCGGATTGGTTGGGCTCACCGTGAAGGGGGTCGCCGCGTTGAGCACTTCATTGACGAAATAGTCGTAAACGGTTCCGTGAAGCTGGTTGGTCCCCGACTTCATTGTGTAATTGAAGAAGCCGCCGCCCACCTGTCCATACTCCGGCGCAAAGTTGCTGGTTTGAATCGTCACCTCCTGAATGGAATCGACGCTGGGCTGCACCTGTGCGGGCACCGCCGCTACATAGCCATTGCTGGCGTCCTGCCCTTCGATGCGGAAAGACGAGGTGTTGGCCGGAGCGCCATTCACTTTCAGGTTGACGTTCGCGTTGAGGAACGTTCCCGGGACCAACTGGGCGACCGAAGTCGGATTCCGAACGCTGGAGCTTCCCGCCGCGGCTCCCACGGACAGTACGGGCAGTTCGTCCATACGCTGGGCGCTGACGTTATGGCTCAGCTCGCCGCTTTCGGTCTTGAGCAGCGGCGCCGCCTCGCTGACCGTGACGGACTCCGACGCCGAACCTACTTCCAGGCTGATGTCGATTCGCAGGGTCAAGGCTACTTCGACCTGCAGTCCCTGGCGGACATACTTTTTGAACCCGGGCACCGTGACAGACAGTTCGTAAGAACCAGCCGGCAACTGGGAGAGCGTGTAATTGCCGGTAGCGCTGCTTTGGCCCGAGTACAGGGCGCCGGTTTCGACGTTCTTGGCTTGGATGGGGGCGGAGACGACCACCGCTCCCGCAGGATCGGCAATCGTTCCAGTAATGGTGCCACGGTCGCCCTGCGCGAGCGCGGTCAAGGCAAACGCGAAGACACAAATCGCAATTGTTAGCGAGCGCATGAACCACCTCCCCAATAAAGCCGTATAAATACAAACCTTATTGACTCAATTTTTGCTTGTGCGAGTTTACAGCTACGCAAGCAGCGAGTCAAGGGTCGCTTCGCGTAACTGGAGGAATACCGAGAGGCCTACGGTAGCTGGCACGCGAAGTTGGCCGCTTCGTCGATGCTGCCCGTGCCCCTGTACTTCGCGACCTGAGGATACGGGCACAGCGGACGCGTGCGGTCCACCTTACCGCTGGTGCTGTGGGACGCGATGATCTTCTCCGGCGCCTTGCCCTGTTCCACCCACTGTTCGAGCGGGCCGACCTTGTCGAACACATTCGGCCCTTCTCCGCCGGCGCAGTGTCCCATGCCGGGCTCCAGGAACAGTCGCACGTTGTTGGTAGTCTTCGAAGCGCCGCCGAGTGTATCCACCACACTCTTGTAGTACTTGATGGTGTTCAGCGGCGCGACGTTCGTGTCGGCCCAGCCGTGATAGATCAGCAGCTTGCCGTTGTGGGCGAAAAATGGCTTGAGGTTGGGATCGGTCGCGTTCATCACCGCGTTTTCCGGCTGCTCGGCGAGCGCGATGCCCTTGTCGAAATCGAAAGTTTTCCAGTCCCAGGACGGATTCTTGAACACCACGTACTTGAAGTGATCGAAGATGTTAGCGGAAGGCTCCGGGCCCGCGCCCAAAACGCCCCAGTTCAGCTCGCTTCCGGGCACTACGGACGGAAACAGTACTTGTCCCGTGCGTGGATTTGTGCCGGCGCTATAGATTTTCTTGGCCGCGTCCACTTGCGGCGCGGTGAGGCATGCGGGACCGTCCCCATTCCTGCACAGCAGCACCTTGGGATCAAACTTGCACCGGGTGGGATCTTCAATAAGACCGTCCTTGACGCCATCGCGGAGATCACAGGCGTTGAGTACGGCCTGGTGAATCATCGGGTACTTGCTGGGCGGAATGAAACTGGCCGGATCTTTCAGCACCGCGAAAGCGACCCACAACGCGAGAGCCGTACGATTGGCAGGCGCGCCCGTGATGATGCCGTCGTAATCGTCCGGGAATTTCTGCGCCTCTTTCAGGCCCTGCCGGCCACCTGTCGAACAGCCGTTCCAATAAGAAAGCCGCGGCGCGGTGCCGTAGAATGCCTCGACGACGGCTTTGGCTTTGACCGTCATCTCATGTTCGGAGCGCCAGCTAAAATCGATCAGTTTTTCGGGATGATCGAGCGCGAAGCTGCCGCTGCCTCCGACGTGTCCAGTGTCGGTGGACGCACTCGCATAACCCGCTTTGACCGCTTCCGCCATGGCGGAATAACTGATCACGCCGGCCCAGCCTCCATTCCCCACCGACTGCAGTTTGTGGTTCCAGTTCGAGGTCGGCAGCCAGAACTCCACCTTGATGTCGGAATCACTGGAGGGTTTGAGCGTAGCCGCGACGCGGCAGAACTCGGGAAGATCCTTGTATACGTTGGCAGCCTTGCCTTTTCCGGGCGCCCCTGGCTGCGAGAACTGTCCGGCCGGCACCACCTGCGCCGATGTGATGGCCGTATCCGGCAACGCCAGCGAAGCGAGACTTTCACATGAGGCTGCAAATATCGGTGAAGCGATGGTGAACGAAAGAATGAGTAGCGACTTTTGCACGGTGGCCTCCAGGCTGGGGTCAGTATACACCCTCAGCAGGCTGAACTATGATGTTCCGGAGGAGGTCGGGATGCGACTGCATTTAGCGGGGCTGACAGCGTTTCTGTGGGTGAGTGTTTCCGGCACGGCACAGGATTTTAACGGGAAGGAAGTGGCAGCCGCGCTCACCCGGAAAAACATCCCGCCCGCGCCGCGCTTGCCTGACGGTCATCCTGACCTTGGCAATGCGAAAGGCTCCTGGGTACCTCCAGGCGTGGGCGACATGGCAGGCACCGGACGCGGTTTCGCCGGAACCGCGCAGCCGGAAAAGAAAACCGATGTGCCTTTTCTCCCGTGGGCCAAAGCCGCTTTCGAAAAGAGCAACGAGAATATCACGAAAGACGACCCGGAGGCGTTCTGCCTGCCGCCAGGAATTCCGCGCATGTATGCGACCTCATTCCCGTTTCAGATTTATCAGATGCCCAATCGCATCCTGTTTGTGTTCGAAGGCGGCGCGCATATGTGGAGGGTGGTCTACACGGATGGGCGGAAACATACGCCTCCCGACAAGCTGAATCCCACTTATTTGGGCGAGGGAATCGGCCGTTGGGAAGGAGATACGTTGGTGATCGATGTCACCGGATTGAACGACCGAAGCTGGATCGACGCGGCGGGGCATCCGCACACGGAACAGCTCCACGTCGTCGAGCGCTTCACACGGGTGAATGAGCTGATTCTGCACTACGAGGCGACGATCGATGATCCCGGAGCATATTCCAAGCCCTGGACCACGAGCTGGAACATCCTCTTCCATCCCGGTATGGAGCCGCTCGAGTACATATGCCAGGAGAATAATGCAGATCTGAAGCATCTGGTCGGCAGGTAGAGGACCTGCCGACCTAGAGGTGTGGCGCTACGCCGTCGCGGGTGTGCGGGCCGGGATCAGCGGCCGGACTTCGATCGTCCCCATCTTAGAGGACGGGATCCGAGCCGCTATGCCGATCGCCTCATCGAGATCCTTCGCCTCGATCAGGTAATAGCCACCAAGTTGCTCGCGGGTTTCCGCGAACGGTCCGTCGGTGACGAGTCGCTTGCCGTCTCGAACCCGAACGGCAGTCGCGGTTGCTGTCGGCTGCAACTGCGCGCCAGTTTGATAGTGGCCACTAGCCTGGATCTCCTTGCTGAATTGCATATATTCGCCCATGAGCCGGCCTAATTCAGCTTCGGACATTTTCCCGAAAGACTTTTCGTCGTCGTAAATCAGTAGCATGTATTTCATTTTGGATACCTCCGTCAGTAAGTCGAACGGCGGGCGTCCAAATCGACACCCCGCCGGAAAATATTTACAATCGGGCATGCCCCCCGACCTCGACGGAGCGGCCGACGCGACTGTCGATACGGTCGTTGATGCACTCTGGCGCTCCGATTGGGGCCGTATTCTGGCGACTCTGATCGGGCTGGTCGGTGACTTCGAGGTGGCCGAAGATGCCGCGCAAGAAGCATTTACAGCCGCTGTGGAACAATGGCGAACCTCAGGCGTTCCCGAGTTCCCTCGCGCGTGGATCATCCAAACCGCCCGTCACAAAGCCATCGACCGGATTCGCCGCCGGGAGCGGTTCGAGGAAAAGCTTGAATCGTATGCCGCGTCCGGGTTGGTGAAAACCATCGCCGGTCCGGATTTCGAGACGAATGAGATTCCCGACGATCGCCTTCGGCTGATCTTCACCTGCTGCCATCCGGCCCTTGCGATCGAGGCGCAGATTGCTCTTACGCTTCGCACCCTGGGCGGCCTGGAAACGAACGAGATCGCGCGCGCGTTTTTGGTGCCGGAAGCGACCATGGCACAGCGGCTTGTGCGCGCGAAACGCAAGATTCGAGACGCCGGTATTCCGTACTCGGTGCCCGACGCGAGCGACATGCCTGGGCGGCTCGACGCAGTGCTGACCGCGATCTACCTGATCTTTAACGAAGGTTATGCCGCCACTGAAGGCGAGACTCTCGTGAGAACCGATCTTTGCGCCGAGGCGATCCGTCTGGGGCGCCTGGTAAGGACGCTGCTGGCGCCGCAGCCGCCGGCGGAAGTCACGGGTCTGGTCGCCCTCATGCTGCTTCACGATTCACGGCGAGACGCCCGTCTCGATGAGGCCGGCGATCTCGTGGTTCTGGAGGATCAGGACCGTGCCCGTTGGGATCATCGCAAGATCGCAGAGGCGCTGCCGCTGGTTGAAGAGGCGCTTCGCGGTGGCCGGAGTCCGTTCTCTTTGCAAGCCGCGATTGCGGCTCTGCATTGTCAGGCGGCGCGGCCCGAAGATACCGATTGGCCCCAGATCGTGCGTCTGTACGATGTCCTCGAGAGCCTGCAACCGTCTCCCATCGTGTCACTGAACCGCGCAGTAGCAGTCGCGATGGTGGACGGACCTCGGGCGGGGCTTGCCCTTATCGATGCGCTTGCCGCCGCGGGCGACCTGGAAGGTTACCACCTGCTGCATGCGGCGCGTGCCGATCTGCTGCGTCGCATCGGGTCCTCAGCGGAAGCTGCAAAGAGCTACACGCGAGCGCTGACCCTGGTCAGCAATAAGAGCGAGCGCCGATTTCTAGAGCGGCGGCTGCGCGAGCTTCAAGAAACGTGACAACCGTGGACTACAGAGACGCGGCTCGGAGTGCGGGATTAGCTATCTCTTCCAGCACTTGAGTGAGTTTCTCTGGAAGATCCAGCATTACGTCATGGCCGCAGGGTATCGTCAACGTTTTCCAGCCCTTTGCTTTCGCCGGTTCGTAAAACTGCGTGAACGGAGAATCGGCGAAACCGGTGGCCAGGATAAACGTGATGTTCTTGATCGCGCTCGCTTTCCCGGTAAGCTTGATGTCTTGCTGGAAAGTGGCCAGCGGCTGCATGGTGCACTGGCGATCGACCCATTCGCGGTCACCGGAATTGACGTTGAAAACTTCGGCGGGAATAGGAGGAACCTTCCATCCTTCCCCGTCACGCGCCGTGGCTTCGAGCTGAAGATTTCTTTGGTCAGGCGGCAGAACATCGTGCAGGCTCTGGCCGTTCTCCAGAAACGAATGCATCCAGGTAGACTAACGCGCCGATCCGATCCGGAATGCGATCCGCAACGCCGCTGATCACGCAGCCGCCATAGGAATGGCCGCACAGCACCACGTCCGAGAGTTCCTCCCACTGAATCAGATTGCCTATATCGTCGATGTGCGTATCGAGATTGATATCCCGGGACAACAGGTGGGAGCGCTCTCCGACCCCGGTCAGAGTCGGGGTGAAGACTTCGTGGCCCCGCGCTTGGAGGGCCTTCCGCACGCGCTTCCAGCACCAACTCCCGTGCCACGCTCCGTGAACCAGTACATAGGTGCTCATTGGGTTCGTGCTCCTTTAGAATTTCAGTGCATTCCAGCGTAGCAAAGTGATATAGTTCGAAATCGGCAGGAGGCCTCATGAAGCATTTGACACTGGTTTTCATCGCCTTGCTATCGTTCTGTGTGGTGGTGGCGCTGCCGCAACAGTCGGGG
>JAOAPR010000179.1 GCA_025463005.1 Bryobacterales bacterium
ACCTGCGTTAAGGGCAAGTTCGGTTGGGATTATGTCAATCACCCGGACCGCCTGCAGAAGCCACTCATCCGTGAAGGGAGCGGCTTCCGCGAGGCAAGCTGGGAGGAAGCCTTGAATCTGGTCACGATGAAACTGACTGGTATCAAACAGCAATATGGTCCTGACTCGATCGCCGTGATTGCTTCGTCAAAAGCCACCAATGAAGACGGTTATCTGATGCAGAAGTTCGCTCGTGCCGTTATCGGCACCAACAATGTCGACAACTGCTCTCGTTACTGCCAGTCGCCAGCGACAATGGGCTTCTTCCGAACTGTTGGTTATGGGGGCGATTCGGGCTCGTACCAGGATATTGCTAGCTCGGCTCTGGTTCTGATTGTCGGCAGCAATACGGCAGAGAGTCATCCGGTGTTGGCGACGCGCGTTAAACAGGCTCACAAGCTACACGGGCAAAGACTGATTGTTGCCGATCCACGCACGCACGAGATGGCAGAGCGCGCCGACATTCATTTTCGGCCGCGCCCGGGCACGGACCTTGTCTGGATCTCGGCCATGAGCCGCTACATGTTCGACAACGGTCACGCCAAACTGGATTTTCTCGATAAGTGGGTGAACGGCGTCGACGAGTTCCGCAAAAGCCTTGAGCCTTTCACGATGACGTACGCGTCAAAAACGTGCGAGGTCCCTCTTGAAACACTGGAGCGCGTCGCACAGGAGATCGCAGCTGCTGACAGCATGTGCGTTCTATGGGCGATGGGCATAACGCAGCACTCTAGGGGCTCGGATGAGTCAACAGCCATTTCGAATCTGCTGCTGGTGACCGGCAACTATATGCGTCCCGCCTGCGGCGCCTACCCATTGCGCGGCCACAACAACGTGCAGGGCGCAGGCGACATTGGCGCAGCGCCGGATGAATTCCCCGGTTACCAGGCCGTCACAGATCCAGTAGTCCGCGAGCGCTTCGAAGAGGGTTGGGGCGTAAAACTACCACCCATGCGTGGTCTGGATAATCACCAGATGGTAGATGCTGTGTACGAAGGCAAATTGCGGGCGATGTATGTGGCCGGTGAAGATATGGTCTCGGCCGATTCGAACTCTAACTACGTGGCAGGAGCCTTCGAAAAGCTGGATTTCTTCGTCGTGCAGGACATATTCTTTAGTGAGACGTGCCGCTATGCCGACGTCGTACTGCCTGGCGCTCCCGCGCTCGAGAAGGACGGCACGTTTACCAGCACCGAACGCCGAATCCAGCGGATGTATCAGGCTCTGCCGGAATTGGGTGACAGCAAGGCAGATTGGAAGATCACTCAGGAGATCGCGAATCGCATGGGTGCCAGCTGGAATTACCAGCACCCCTCGCAAATCATGGATGAGTTGGCCTCGCTCTCTCCGCTGTATGCCGGCGTCAATTACGAACGGCTTGAAGGATATAAGACGCTGCAATGGCCAGTTGCGCCCGACGGAACAGATGAACCGATCCTTTATCTCAATGGCTTCGCCTTCCCCGATAAGAAAGCGAGACTGTATCCAGTCTCGTTTCACGAACCTACCGAAAAGCCGGACGCCGACTTTGATCTCTTCTTAAACAACGGCCGCATTTTGGAACATTTTCATGAAGGCAACATGACATACCGCGTTGACGGTATTCGCGAAGAGACACCGGAGCGCTTTCTTGAAATCTCCGAAGAGCTCGCGAAAGAGCGCAATATCGAATCCGGACGCTGGGTACGCGTTACCAGCCGCTATGGCTCGCTGGTCATCAAGGTTTTGGTTACAAGCCGGGTGCATGGAAACCAGGTGTACATTCCGCATCTCTCGCGGGACGAACCGATGAACGTTCTCACCGGATCGCATGCAGATGTGGCTACAAATACCCCCGCTTTCAAGGAGACAGCGGTAAAGATCAAGCTGCTCCCCGAGCAAGGCACGAACCCTCTCCGTCCTCTAAACTTCCGCTACTCGGGTAAGCGGACGCCACAAGCAGGAGTTGAGGTGGAGCGCAAGTGGAGGCGAAAAGATTACCGCATGCCGGGCACAGGAAATCTAGTTCAGATTCAGCCGCAAAAATAGCGAAGGAAAAGGATGGCCACTCTATGGCGATAGCCGTCGATTTCAGGGAATTTACACCGCGCAACTCTCGCAACGATCTTATTCGCAGGGTGGAGCAAGCGCCAGTCGAACATGCGGAAGCGGTGCTCGCCGCCTACGATCTGCTGCAGCGACTGCATGAAAAGGGCACAATCGACCTGCTGAACGGTCTTCTCTCTGCAGGCGATACAGTCGTAGAGCGTGTGGTCGACTTGATCAGCTCCAGGGAAATGGTAACGGCGCTTCGGATGGCGCTCACGTTTAGCAACCTGCTGAACTCGATCAATCCGGACGAACTTCACACCGTGATCTCGAATGCGGGCAAAGAAACGCCGTCGCTGTTCGCCATTGGTAAACAGGCGACCTCCAAAGATGCGCGCCGCGGCATGGCGGCTGCTGTGAGTCTTTTGGAGCTTCTGGGAAAAGCGTTACATTCGCAGCAGTTAGGAAGCAAGCCAGGCGAAATATGACGATAACCTTCATTGCGGACTGGCTGTCGTGGTAGTAACCCGAGAGATGAATATATCGGAAGCCGGTGGCGCGCTTTACAGCATAGAGGCTGAGCGTGTGACTGGATTTGGGTCGCAAACTGTGGATCTTCGTCATAGGCAGGAACTAGTTTGAACAAAACCCGATAGAGGCGTCCAGCCGGCTCCACACCCTCAGTTTCGAGAATCTCGACGCGCGCCTTACGGAGTTGGAACGGACTTCGGAGACGGCCAAGGACCCGCGCATCAGGTAAATGGCGTGAACTTAAGGGGGCGACTCAAGCAGCTTGAGCGGCAACAGAGTCAGGTCGCGCGCGAGCCACTTCGAGTAGTCGTTAGTCACGCAGGCGAGCCGCTCGACCTATCGAAAGCCACGTGCATGCGGACGCTCTGGCCAAACGGACAGCTGATGGAATATGTGAATCTGAACGGCGCCAACTATGGACTTCGCGATGAAGACCTGGAGAGGTTCATTCAAAGCTTTCCCATTAACGCGTCGGAGGTATGATGAGGCTCATCGCCAGCCACCTTCGCCGGCTTGAGAAGGTTATGGCGCCCGCGCGGCTTCCGCAAGTGGTGGTCCGATTTGAGGGACCTGGCAGTGAGAAATTCCCAAAGCCGAACGAGGACGCTCGATGCCGCGCGTCTGCGCCTGCACAGCTATGGGTATACTTTTGACCCTACACCTCCAGAGGAGCTCGCGGGTCTAGCAACGATCAAGATCCTGAACCTCGGGAGAGCACGCGCATTCGAAAAAGTGGGACGCTAATGACAAGAACTCTAACTCACCGATTGGAACGATTGGAACACCAGTTGATACTTGAGGACGAACCCAAAGTATGGGAGATCATTGTTGTCAATGCCGACGGCACGAGGTCGCCTGGCGGTATCCGGATTGAAATGCCGCAGACCCGTCGCTCTCAAGGCCGTCGAGGAGCCCGAGGGGGACGCTGAAGGTTTCCAGATGATCAAGAACCTCTATCAGAGGCTGGAGCGCCTTGAGGAACAGATCATACCCGCGGGCGAGCTTCGAGTAGTCCAGATCGTCTATGTCGATTCTGATGGCTCGGAGGAAACGGGTCCGCGGGTTGAACTTCCTCCGTGCAGCCCGTTCTGAGATACCCGAAGTCCGGCATGCATGCCGCGAGCGTGGTCGCCAACCCGCTACCGATAATGCGGAATTAACGGCCGTCCTTATCTGCCGCATCTGCCGCGGAAGGAATTGTGGCAGGCTCCTAATGCGTCCGTCGCTTCAAGACCGGGGGATCTTTCGGAGTCTTCTGCGGGTCGAGCACCTGGGCGTGCGTTTGCTCGCGATGTTTGAGGACTTCGTCGAGCACTAACCCTCCTGCGCTGCCTACCAGCGCGCCAATCAGCGCACCATTTGGGTTCCGGGTCATGCTGCCGATAGCAACGCCGACGCCTGCGCCAGCACCCATGGTGACAGCTGTACGTTCCAATGAGTGTCGTGTTACACCGTCCGGCCCAATAACATGAACATCCGGCCCGAGACCCTTGTTCAAGTTTTGAACCAAATCATGGAAGTTCGACGCGGACTGCAGCATCTCAGCCAAGACTCTGGGCGTCAGCTGATTAGATTGAGAAGCGGGTGGAGCACTTGTTTGTGCTACCGCCAATCCGCTGAGGCAAACCAAACTGAATATGACTGGCAAGAAATGTTTCATAGACTACCCTGACCACCGATTATAAACCCGTTATGCCAACCACAATCGCAGGCGTCGACATCACGCAACGCTCTGGTGGTAGTAATGCTTTCGGACCTACTTGATCACCACGGTCAGGGTTGCCATTGTGACGAAACTCGGCACGCCTGCGGTACTCATGAACAATTGGAGTGTCCCGCTCCACGGGGCGGGATATACTGCCTCCGGAATCCTGACATTCAACACGGTGACGCCGTTGACAATCAGCGGCGATGCGCCCGCAAAGAGAACCTCTCCATAAACGGTCCCACGCGGACCGGGATAACAGATTGCGCCTCCTGCCATGCAGTAATGCTTCCGCCAGGCTGGCATCCGGCACGCTGCGAGTATATGGGCCGAGCCCGGTCCCATAGATTGTTATCACGGACCCGCGGCCTCCACGCAAACTTGTGTTGTACTGCCGGTCAGGCCGCCGGGAACAATGAAGTTGATCTGTTGGTCCTGTGCGTAAAGAATCGGCGCAGGGATGTCCCCCACCGTCACGCGAGTTCCCCCCAGTTCCGTCGGGACGCGCCCGTCGGCATCGAGTCGATATTGAACTCCGGCGACTGGACCCAGATTACTTCCAAACAACGTCGCGATCGACAACGGCGCAGCGGGTACGGGACCAATCGTGGCGCTCTGGGCCATACAAGAGGGCGCCGGAAGACCTGTACGAATCTGCTCCCAATCAAATCGGAACGCAAACGCAAAAGCGCCCGCGGAGGTAGGACTCAGCGTCGGACCGCCCGGAAAAAGTGGCGAATAGGTTCGGCCTGCCGCGTACAACGAACCATTCGGCGCGCGAGACAGAGCATCAATGCTGTTATTAACAGCGACGCCGCCTAGCAGGCTGGAATGAATGATATTACCGGCCGCGTCCAACCTCACGACCACAGCGTTGGACAGAGACCTAGGTCCTGAACCGCCATTGGATCATGAGGTAAGTTTGGCGTACAGGGCTGGAGAGTATCCCTCGTTGGGAAGTTGGCTGCGCCAGTTCCGCCGCCCACCACGACACTCCCGTGGTCCAGCAAAACCGGCCCTGCTAAGTCGGTCCCGAGATCTTTGGTGTATACACCACACCGCCCGCGGAATTGAACTTCGTGATCATACGTCCGGCGACATACGAGTTGCCATTCCCATCGACAACCATGCCGGCCAGGTCGTTACGATCAGGGGAAGCGTAGAGTAAACCAACTGCGATGCCGTGGCATTCAGAAGCGCAACGAACGATGTGGGGCTTTCAATCGAGTCCCTAGATCCACCCACGGTGACCGGAAAGTTGCGCGAATAGGCGCGCCCGGCGATATGAATCCACCCGGAAGCGTCAATCGCAATCGCGTTCACATAGTCAAAGCCATACGCACCGCCAAACAGCGTCGAAGATAACAGCGTCTTTCCATCAGCGCTGAGCTTGCTGACGAAGCCCACGGTATTCAAGGTGTCCGTGTTTGGCGAAACGCTGCGCATGTAGGCCCCGGCCGTGGTTGGGAAGCTTTGTCCATCGGTGCGCCCGCCCACGTACACATTTCCCCCGCTATCGATCGCCAGAGCGTTGACAGAATTGACTTGCTTGTGTAGGTGAACAGAGGGATTGATCTCATTACGCGGCACCGCCGCGCAAGGAGAAAACCACCCGATGAATACCGCGATTCCCGACGAAAAGACCCAAGACACACCGGTACTGCCCGCTAAGAGGGCGCGTGCAGCGAAACAACGCGCCCGTGTCGGGCCGCCCAAGGCGAAACCGGGCCGAAAGGCCACCGGCGCTAAAAAAACGGCCACTGCCCGCCGTGGTAGCAAAACGGCGAAGATCCTCGATCTTCTGAGGCGGCCCGGCGGCTTTTCTTGCTCTAAACTTCTTTTTTCGGGAGCCGTGACCTGGCACGCGCCGGGTGGCGGATCATCTGTGGGACCTTCACCAGCATCACGAGGTAGTACAGCCAGTGTTTGGACAATCCACCCAACCAACATACCTGCGAATCGTCGAACCAGGAGCCCAGCTCCACCGGAGTGCGAAGATGAAGGTATTTCGTTTCCATTGCACTGTGATCTCCTGCCCTTCTTGGCTCATCCATTCATCCCTCTGTGGGCAGGGGAACGCAAGTCGGATTGGTTGGCAGGAGTCGGTGGAGGGCAGGGACTACTTCACGATCTTCGCGGGGACCTTCTTAATTCCTCGCTTCCGCAGCACCAGTAGTTCCTTCGGCGGCAGAACCTCAATCTCCCAGCGGATGGCGAAGCGTTCGTCGCCAATCTGGACCACAATCGTCGAGACACCAGGTTCTTCTGGTTTCGAAAACGGCAACAACTATTTCTGGCTGTTCTTCATAAGAACACTCATCCCTCTGCTTCCGAGCAAAGGCAAGTCCTTATTGTCGTTACCCCCCGCAGCTTGGACGCGTCTCGCGATCGATATGAGGCGACCGCCGACCCATGTCTCATGACATCGCAGGCGGTAGCAACCGGTCTCCACCGTCGATGCAGCCGACCGCTTCTCGGAGTCGTTAACCGGAGTTCGAATCCATACCGGGGAGCATCGGGCGCAGAAAGGTCGACGTTTTCATGGGACCAAATCTTCCAATGGTTAGGCACTTGTTGGAGGCCGCCGGGAGCGGTATGTCCACACGGATGTCCACATAGGCGTCTAAAGAGCCTCCTCCACCGCTCCCATGGGCCTCCTTTGCCAAGGGAGACCCGGAATGTCAGTCAGCGTCGGCCAGCCGTAACACGCCCGACGCCTTGAGCGTTACAGTTCCATACAGGACAGGCGCAGTAGTCTCTGTGGACCACCGGTTTACGGTCTTTTCGCGGCGCCTCCTTTAAGGCCATCAACGTGCATCTTCTCTGAATGGAAGTACGGCGTAATATGCTGTTCTGGTTATTGAGCGCACGTTTGGACGCTTGGCGGAGCCATTGCCAATTTTAGGATCTCGGCTGGTGGATGCCAATCGAGTGTTCAGATTGGCGCACCCAAGACCGCTAACAATGACACACCATACTTTATGGCTTAGATGGAGATCACATTATGCGAGATAGATCATTCTGTAAAATACTTTCGCTTGCTGCGTGTCTGCTGGTCCCCCGGCTCGCGTTGTCACAGGTTCCCAGGCAGAGTGGCACGTTAAGTGTTAACGGTTATCCTGGCCAGATTCCTGTCATCCAGGTGAATAGCAAGTTCTACGTGGAAATCGAATCATTAGCTCGCCTTACAAGTAGTTCCATGAGCTTTCGGGATAAGAAGATTGTCTTAACGTTTCCTTCTTCCGCACCAAGTACAACAGCTCCGGAGACAAACCAGCCGGTACGGTCGGGATTTTCAAAAGAGTTTCTGAGGGCGGCTATTGAAGAGATGACGGCGATCCGGGAGTGGAGAATTGCGATCGTCAATGCCGTCCAGAGCAACTTTCCGGTGACAGATGACTGGGTGGCTGGTTATCGAAGGACAGCTGATAGCAAGCTCGCCTTAATATCCGCAGCAATAGCTGCAGACTCTGACCGAAGTGGTTTTGCATTGCTCAGCAACGAGTTCGGCAAGATGCAAACGCTCAGTGATAAATATCTGGCACTGCGAAAAAGCCTCACTTACATCGCTCCGGACTCCTTAGACAACGATCCATTGGATCAGCAAATCTTGAGCTGCGCACGTGGCCTAATGTCGTTGGCTGCGAGTGGGGAATTCGAGGACGTCCCTACGTGTCATTGAGACTGCGCAACGGTTTCGATTCGCGCGCGTGGGTCAACGGTCAGATTCGATCACGGTCGTGCTGAACTAGTCGGTGGAACTGAAATATGAAGATGTCGCGCCGAGTTTTCGTTTTTCGTGGCAGATGTACTCCATGATCTCCCCGCGAAACTAATGGCTCGATCTTTTTACTGGACCCTCAAATCAAGAAGCGATCCGCCGCCTCGCGCGCTCCAGATCGCTTTCCAGCGCGGGTGTCTTCCGCGGCAGAGCGGGGGGATGCAGAGCCAGAGGAACGATCGCACTCAACAACGTAACCAGCGCCAGAATAGCCAAGGCGCCCTGAGAAGAATTCCACTTGGGGCGAGGAGCACATCGCCAACGAGTTGTAATTGAAGCTGGGAATCCGGGTTTCCCCTCGCACCGTGCAGAAGTATCTGGCCCTATCGCGGGAGGACGCCGGATCCGAGTCAGCGATGGCTGACCTTCGGTCCATGGTGCGGGCCGCGTCCCGCGATATTGACGAACTGGACCTGCCGGCAGCGGGGTGGCAATCAGGAAGACGGCCAATGAGACTCGAATCGGGTGTTAGATGACCACAGCCGGATTTATTGCCAACCCCGCAAGGACTTAGTTGAAGTTCGAGTTTACTGTGATTGACACTTGCCCAATCGCGTTGCCTATGTCGAGTCCGGTGGCCACAAACGGCATGAAGTTTGTCGAATTTTGAACCGTAGTCGTGCCCGTTCCGGCCGGCAGAGCCAGCAGCACGTAGGACGGCACGGTAAACGTCCCAGCCGATTGTGGGGCGATGCAGACGTAGCTGCCAGTAGCGCTCCCGCTCACCGAGCTGCCGCTGATGGTGACATATGTGCCAGGTGAACCACCGCTCCAGTTGACGGACAACCCTTGGCTGCGATTGACGGTAGTGGCGGCGCTCTGATTGGTCCAGCTCAGGAGTGGATTAGGAAAGCTTACCGTGGTTATGAAGCCTCCAACCTGGGTTCCGATTGAGCTGTTAAATACGAACGCTCCGCCTGTCGAGGGTATGGCTGTGAGAGTCGCCGCTTGAATTCCGGCAGACCCCGGAACAACGGTCAGCGTGACCGGCGTTCCGCCCGGCCCGGTCACAGTAATCGTTCCCGTACTCAGCCCGATAGGAGCTACGCTGGGGCCCGGAATAGTTTCGGTTACAAGGCAGCCTCCGATCGAAACCGATCCGCCCACGCCGTAGGACGAGCCTGCGGCTTGATTAAAGATCGCGACGGCGTTACTGGACACTGAGGGCGTGCCGCCTGCTCCCGGACTGGTTGACTGGGATACGAGGACAGTGCCCGAGTTGACCGTAGCTTTACCCCTGAACGTCAGGATCTGATCACCGCTGAATCCGAGCTGCGGATCCGCGCAGGTGCCCCCGCCGGCATGGATCGGCAGGATCGCGGTGTTGCTGACGAAGCTGCCGGTGACGGCCACTATCGGAACGTAACAGCCGGTTGGAACCGATTGAGGTACGGTCAATCCGAAGACGCTCACGCCCGGATATACCGAGGCACCCTGATAGATGATGGTCGCCGGCACCCCTCCGATATAGACCGTGTAGGAAACAATCGTCTGGTGCGGCGTTGTCGTGTACGTAGTATCGCTATCGACGGGATCGGCGCCAAGTCCAGTCCCCCAGAGGATGATGGTCTCCCCGGGAGCGGCCGATGCAGTGAGTGTGACGAGCGCGCCGCTTACGTGCTGCGCGACGGCTGTTCCGTTGTAGGTTGTGAACCCCGGCGCGGCGGTCACCACTTGGTTGGTGAAGCTGTTGCTTACCGTGCCCTTATAGGTCACAGTCACGGTTGCCGTGCCGGTCGGAGTCGCGGCGGGCAGAACGGCATCAATCTGGGTGGGGGTCGCGTAATACAACGCGGGGTGCACCGTAACGTTACCTATCGTGACCGTCACGCTCGCTCCATTCAGCGTGAGTGGAAGCGTATTCAAGCTGTCATGAAGCGTCGCATCTCCGAAGTCTGCCAGACCCGAACCTAAGATCTGAAAAAGAGTACTGGGAGCTATGCCGGAGTTCGGGAAGCCCGCCGGAATCAGGCTCGAATTGTTCAGAATTTTCGTGATAGTCGGTCCGCCACTGGATCCACCCGTTCCGCCGAAACTGGTGTAGGTGAGTGTAATTGAGCTGTTGGTGGTGTCATTCGCGGTGACCAGCACTGCGGCCGTGTTTCCGCCATTCGTGAAAACCGCAAAAACATCGCCGATTACTAGCGTGCTACTCGGAAGAGTTGCGGACGTAGCCATCGTCTTGAATGCATCAAGCGTAGATTTGGAAAGTCCGTTGAGAGTGCCCGCAACCCCAATGTTGAAAGCCTTCGCGTTGCCCTGGAGAGTGATCGTTCTCCCATTCCACAGGATGTCTCCCCCGGCGCTGGCGACGGCGCCGGTGTCCAGGTTCAGTGCCCCTGTGGCCGTGGTCAGAGTCTTGGTGTCGCTGAAATCGGCCAGCACAGAAATGGGCAAGGCGAGGGCGAGTGCGGCCAAGACAAATCGAGTAAATAGTTGTAGCTTCAAGATCGAAATCCTCCTATTTCGTACCGGAGCTAAATGGCAGGCGGTACTAATGGCCGGACGGTCACCAGTAAATAGAGCACTCATCCCAGACAAGCGTTACTCCAAAATCGACAACCGCCGAATCGGTAGAACTCTTCGAAAACGCTTTTGGGATAGGCGCGCGGTTGAAAACAGCAGTTTTTGCCCGCCGACGAAACCCTTCAGGCCGCCGAGTATCCTGGAAACCATTGGACTCCGCAGTCGGTTCAGACGAAATTAAGCGTCCGGGGCGTGGGTTGCTTTGATCTGACCCGGGTTTTCTGCGCCAGTCGAATAGAGAGACCGGAAGACGGAAAGGAACCCCGGAACCGGCTGGCTGATGTCCACCGAAGCGTAGAGCGACCGGCAAGAGCCTTTTTCGAATTCAAGGAATGCAACACCGCTCTTGGAGGCCCGAGTGCGCGACAGACATATGGCATTAGCATGTGACCAGAATTTCGCCGATTTTGCCAGGGGGCCGGCCCGGCCGTCCCCGTAAGGCCAAAATACTCATGCGGCGCGAGCGTAGAACTTCAATAAACCTCCGAGCCGTTGGTGGCAATGGATCTTCCGACCCTTCTTCTCCGGCAGCGGCGTCAACAGCTTGTTGCCTTTGCCCTGATGGTTGCGTTCCAGATGATAATGCGCCGTGAACTCGGTCAGGCTGCGCTGCAGCGGACCTTCGCCCAACAGAACCAGCTTGGACAGGCACTCCTGTTTCACGGATCGAACCCAGCGCTCCGCATACGCGTTCAAATTCGGGCTCTTGGCCGGGAGCATGATCGGCTTTACGCCTGACGCGGTCAGCACCGACCGGAACGATGCGCAGAACTTTTTATCCCGGTCGTGCAGAACGTATCGGCATGGATTCAGATAACCCCAGGTTTCCTGAGTCGCGCTGCAGGCGATCTGCTCCATCCACTCACCAGTCGGATGCCTGTTAATTCCGGCGATGGTGATCCGGCGTGTTTCCAGGTGAACGAAGAACAGCACATAATAGGTCACCAAGCCGCGCCATTTGAGAACTTCGACTGTGAAGAAGTCCGCACCTGCCAACACGCTCATGAGCGCCGTCAGGAAATCCCTCCAGGACATCGTTCGGCCGCGCTGGGGAGCCGGAGCAATGCCGTGACGCCGCAGAACATTGCCCACGGTTTGATCG
>JAOAPR010000180.1 GCA_025463005.1 Bryobacterales bacterium
TGCGGACGGAAAGGTGGTCTATACGGACACACCCTACGATGCTGAAAAGGAGCTCGGCTTAAAAGGTGGCCTGCTCCACCGCTTACTGCCGCGCATCGCAAGCCTATCGGATCCTCTCTTGGGCGGAATGAAGGATTTTGGCGAGACCAGCCCAGGAGTTCCTGCGGTTACCCAGACTCCCACGTTTGTGGCCTATCTCACATGGGTGAAGAGTAATCACACATATAAGTTCGGGTCGGAATTCAAGACCGAGGGCTCGATAGCCCCGGCCGTCGGCAGTGACGGTACTTATACGTTCGCCGCCGATCAGACTGGCCAGCCATTCCAGCAGAATGCCGTGGGCGGAGCCAACGTAGGATTGGGGTATGCCAGCTTCCTTTTGGGTCAAGTCAAGACGGTGGCTATGACGGGCCCGACCGATCCCCGGCTCGGCAAGAAGCAATTTGGCATTTATGTCCAGGACACCTGGAAGATGACTCGCAAACTCACGCTGGATTACGGCATTCGCTACGATTACTCGACGTACCTGCAGGAGAACTATGGGCGCGCACCGAGTTTTTCGCCGACCGCCATCCATCCACGGGCGGGCATCCCGGGAGCCGCCGTCTATGATCGTTCCGGACCGCTTCAATGCAATTGCAACATTTCTCATAACTACCCGTTTGCGTTCGGTCCACGGCTCGGACTCGCCTATCAAATCATTTCCAAAACAGTCCTCCGCGCCGGCTTCGGCGTTGTCTACAACGGCACCGAACAGAACAATGGAGCTTCCGGTACCGTTGCCAACGCGGCTGGTAGCGGAACCGTCGGAACCTTCGGGAATGCTCTGACGACATTGTCGACGGGTTACCCCAGTCAATTTAATCCGCGAGCCTGGCCGACCTATGACGCCGCCTTCTTCCCGACCAGTTTCCCTGTCCCGGGCCCTGGTCCCACCAACTATGACCGCAACGCAGGGCGGCCAGCCAGACAGTATCAGTGGAGCATCGGGTTGCAGCGCGAGCTTAGCAAGGATTTGGTGGTGGAGGCCAGTTATGTGGGCAACCGCGGGATCTGGTGGCAGGCTCCTGGCCTGATCAATTTCAATGCAATCTCCTACGACCGTCTGAAGGCTTTCGGTCTCGATCCGATCAATAGCCTCGCCGACCGGACGCTGTTAACGAAGGCTCTGAACTCGCCGGAAGCCGCGGCCCGCGGATTCAACCGGCCGCCCTACGCCGGTTTCCCGTTAGCCCAAACCGTATTTCAGTCCCTGCGACCCTTCCCGCAGTTCACCACGATCCCGGTCGCTTATTCTCCGCTCGGCAAGACCTGGTATGACTCCCTGCAGGTGAAAGTCGACAAGCGGTTCTCCCACGGGCTGACTTTCGGCACCGCGTTTTCGTGGCAGAAGAATATGATCGTGGGAGCGGATCGCGAACCCAATTTCGGTACGGACGCGAGCGGGCAGATCAATGATGTTTTCAATCGCCCTAACGCCAAGTACATCTCGTCGACAAGCCAGCCACTCGTCTTCGTGACCTCGTTCAGCTACATTACGCCCAAGGCTCCCGGGAACAGGATTTTAGGGGCGGTCACGCGTGATTGGAATTTGGCGATGTTCGTCGCCTACCGCAGCGGTCAGCCCTATCTGGCTCCCAGTTCGCAGGGATTGCCCGACAATTCCGCCCTGCAGAACTACCTGGGCCAGGGCACCTTCGCCAACCGCGTTCCGGGCCAGCCGCTGTTCACGGTGGACCTGGACTGCCACTGCTACGACCCGCGCAACACATTCGTACTGAATCCCAAGGCGTGGGCCGAGCCTGCTCCCGGCACGTTTGGGACTGCGGCCGCATACTACACTGATTACCGCCAGCAGCGCCGTCCTCAAGAGAACCTGAATTTCGGACGGACCTTCCGGTTTACTGAGAGAGTCAGCTTCAGTATTCGCGGTGAATTCAGCAACATCTTCAACCGCGCTTTCATCGCGAGCGTCGGCACCGGCGCGGCCGCCGTCGGCGGCACGCCAACCATCAACAACCTGACGAACGCTACCACCAGTGTCCAGGTTCGCAACCCGAACGGCACCACCGCTTCAGGCTTCGGGGCGCTGTTGAACCTGGCGCCTATAGCTCCGCGGCAAGGCAATATCGTGGCCCGCATCACGTTCTAAGCGCACCGCGTCGGGGTTCGATTTCGCTGATACTCTGGAACGTGGTATGTATGTTCCGATACGTTTCCTAAGGAGCCGACACCGGTGAAATCGAACCCGACTTTCAAGAGCAAATTCTCCCGCCGCGATTTTATGGCGACCAGCCTGGCTGTGCCCGCCGGGCTCGCCGGTCTGATGGCGAGCCCCGAAGCCGTGGCTGCCACGACCGGTGGACCGGTGCTCGATATCGCCGAGTGGAGTTTCTTTTGGGTTGGGATCGAGCGCGCGATACTCCCTGCTCCGGCAAACGGCAAGCAGCAGGGCGAGCCCAGCCCAGTCGTGAACGGCAAGCAGATGTACATCGAGTATCAGATTCCGGCACGCGTGCGTCATCCGTATCCGATCGTGCTGGTGCACGGCGGCGGCGGCCAGGGCCTGGATTGGATGGGCACACCTGACGGCCGGCGCGGCTGGGCCACCATCCTGCTTGAGGAAGGCTACAAAGTCTACGTGGTCGACCGGCCTGGTCACGGCCGTTCTCCTTATCATCCCGATCTCCACGGAGGCTGGCCTGGTCCGCAAACGCTCGAGTCCATCTCCGGACTATTCACTCCTCAAAGAGCCAATGCTCCGGCGGGCGGCCGTGGATTCGGCAATTCGCCGAACGCCAAGCTGCACAATCAGTGGCCTGGAACAGGCGCGGTCGGCACTCCCGAGCTTACGCAGTTAGTCGCCTCGCAAGGCGGGGCCTTCGGCAACGGCATGGGAGTGATCAAGGATTCTCAGGTCGCCGTCTGGCAGAAGAACGGCGCGGAAATGTTGGATAAGATCGGTCCCGCGATCATCATGACCCACTCGGCTGGCGGGCCATTCGGTTTCTACGTTCTCGAAGCGCGGCCCAAACTGGTGAAAGGGATTGTGGTCGTCGAAGGCGCGCAGGGATCGGCGTTCGCCGGACAGAGCCGCTGGGGCTTGATCAACCTGCCGGTCGAATACGATCCACCGGTGTCGGATCCTGGTCAGATCAAGACCAAGCAGATTCAACCCAGCGAGGCTGATGCGAAGCTGGGAATCGGTCCCTACAACATCCAGGAAGAGCCTGCGCGCAAGCTCAAGAACTGGAAAGATTGCGCCATTTGCGTCTACACAGCCGAAGCGTCTTTCGTCCTGCCCAACCCTGGCGCCGTCGCCTACCTCAAGCAGGCCGGAGTTAACGCCGAAGAGATCCGGCTGGCCGACCTCGGCATCCACGGCAACGGCCACCTGATGATGGGCGAGAAGAACAACCGCGAGACGCTGAAGCCGATCCTGGCGTGGCTCGACAAAAACGTCAACGCGAAAGCTTCTCCAGCGAAGACGGCGCCCAAGAAGGGCGACGATTCCACTGCCATGAAGCTCGCCGATCAGGGATATTTCTGGGTCGGCATGGAAGAGAAGAAGGTGCAGGCGGGGACGATTTTAGTAGGACAGATGTTCGTGCAATATCTGAAGCCGCTGCAGAAGCGGCATCGCTTCCCAGTGGTCCTTGTGCACGGCGGCGCAGGACAGGGCACGCACTACATGGGCATTGGCGGCAATGCCGGCTGGGCGCATTATTTCGTCCAGGCCGGCTATGACACCTACATCGTCGACCGCGTGGGCCACGGCCGCGCCATCTATCACCCGGACGCGCTCGGTCCCATTAGCCCGGTGTTTAACTACGCCAGCATCACGACCGACTTCAAGCGCGCAGCGGTTGAACCCAACCGGCGCTGGGCCGGAACCGGTGACGTCGGCGATCCTCTCATTGATCAGTTCCAGGCAGGCCAAAACTCGACGCCTACCGACAACGCACTGGCGCAAAAGTTGTGGGCGCGGGGCGGCGGCCAACTGCTCGACAAGATCGGGCCCGCGATCGTGATGGTGCATTCCGCAGGCGGTCCGTTCAGTTGGCTGATCGCCAACGAGCGGCCTGGCATGGTGAAAGCGATTCTGAACGTTGAGGGCGCAAGTCCGTTGTTCGCGGCCGCCGGGTCCTGGCCGCTGACGGCGGTGCCGTTGCAGTACGATCCGCCGATAACCGACCCCGCGCAATTTGCCACTAAGGAAGTCAAGGCCTCGGACGGAGGCGCTGCTTATCGAATCCAGGCCGACGGGTCGGTGAAGAAGCTAAAAAACCTGCAGGGCATCCCGATCGCCTACATCGTGGCAGAGCGCTCCACGCGCCGCAGCGAGCCGGTGGTAGCGTTCCTCAAACAGGCAGGCTGTGATGCGGAAGCGCTCAACTTGAAGGACAAGGGCATCCTGGGAAACGGCCACTTTATGATGCTCGAGAGCAATCGAAAGCAGGTGTTCGAGACGATCCGAGCATGGCTCGAGACGAAAGTTCCGCCGAAAGCCTAGCCGACCCTAGGCCCAGTGACCTTCAACGAAGACCCAGCCATCGCGGCGATGCTGCCATCGGGGAGCAATCCAACGGGCATGGGCGCGGGGAACTCGTTCCCAACGTCCGGGTACCCAAACATATCGATTTCCGTCCCAGCGATGATAGCCGGGTTGCCACGCATGGCCCGGTCCGGGGGCGCGCCCGCGTTTTTCAACGACGAGCTTGGGCGGACGTACTTTTACGATCAGGTCGGCCGCGTAGCCGGAGCTGGCGGCCATCGCACCAGCAAAAACTAAAGCGAGCAATTTGTTCCTTAGCATGATGGTGACTCCTTTACACACTCGTGAGAAGGTGCAAGTCGAGTTCCATTCAGGAACTCGCAATAAAGGCCTGAATTCGCGAGTTTTAGCGAATCACTGCGTGCGAAAAAGTTGCGCGAGCGCGGGGCTGAAACGCAAGTATCAGCGGTTTTTCAAGCCAGGCAAGCCTGAAACGGGACCCACGTACGCCAGCAGCCGCCCGGCAGTAACGGCACCGATCCAGCAGATCAGCGAGAGCCACGCCAAGCCTTTCGCCGTCCCCGAAATAGGCCCTTGGTCGAGCTGCGGATCCCGGAATACTTTCTTGCGCATGATCGCGAGCACCGCCACTCCGGAAAACACGAATACCATCTTGACGTAAAAGTCTGGATTCGTGAGCTTGGTGGTCGCATCCGCGATCAGCAATGTCGTGCCGGTCACCGCGTTGATTGCGAAACCCCACCACATCAGCGGATAAAGTCGTTCGAGCGGCCTCACCGGCGTCTTGGGCGAGAAACCCAGGAGCCGAAGATCGATCACTGCGTTGAATCCCGCCACCAGCGCCATACCGATACTGTGCATGAAGAGGATCGTCGGATAGGCCCAAATTGTGCCTGACTCGAGGACCCATCGGCTAAACTGAAGCTGCTCGAGTCTGGAGAGAAAATCCATCATCTAGCGGCCCTGCTTCCTTTCCTCGGAGTCCACACTCTTGTCCATCAGATAACCCGCCAGGGCCATCAGGACCACTCCGCTCAACACTAGTAGACTGACGATTAGAGCCAGGGGCATGGGTTTCTCAAAGCGCAAAGGACGCGGCGCGCGCCGCCAAATGAGCCAGGAAGTGATTGCGCCGCGAGGAGCTTGCCCGCGGCGGGTTTTGCGCGTTAAACATTAGAATGCCATCCCCAGGAAAGGCAACATCCGGCCGCAATAGATCACACCGAACACCAGCACCAGTGCGGATGCCGCGACAAATTTAGCGCTGGCCGGCGCATCGTCTCCCGGTCCCAAAACCCAGGGATCGTCGAAAATCGTGAAGTACAGCACGTTGAGTCCGGCCAGCATCATCAAGGCCAGCTTCCATTGGAAGACTTTATTGGTGGTGTACTGATCGTAAGCGGCGACAAAGAACAGCATGCCTGTGATCAGGTTGATGCCGAACCCTAGAACTCCCCACGGCAGCAACCGGTGCAAGGCGGAAAACGGAACGCTTTTCATCATGCCCAGCATTCGAAGATCCACCAGCGACGCAATGCCGAACAGCAGGCACAGCCCGATGAAATGCAGCGTCTCAGACGTCGCCCACACCCACGTTTTGCCGACCACGAACGATCCCAGCGCGCGCCCCAACGGTTGTTCTCCGGCTGCCTGAGCCGCCTCGGCTTCCTGGGCCGTCATGATCTCCGGGTGCCGGATCTCTCCGCCGATGTTAGCGGCTTGCGCCATCAGGCCGAACGTGATCACCGAGAATAGCGCGACCGCCGCCAGGCTCCAGCGCGGCAAACGCGCAATGCGGCGATACTGCCACAGCCCGAGCCAGGCGAAGGCCCCGGTGACCTCCATAAACGCGAACGCCAGCAGCGCCGAACCTTCGTGTTTCTCAATCAAGGCTCTCGACACGCCCGGGTCCGTGCAAACAGTCTTATTCGGCGATTTGCAGATCATCTCCTGGGCCGCATTTCCGCTCATATAGGTCGGAATCGTCAACAGAGCGATGCCCAGGAACACCACCAGGCTGGCGCGTTTCAGGTCGTCGCTTTTTGCAGCCAGACCCACCAGAAACAGGCCGAGTCCAATGATCGTGCCAATAGTCGGGAAATGATTCAGTAAAAGGTGCACATGGGCAAGGTTCATATGTGCCTCTGTGATTTTGTCGAAATTTCTGGAACCGCGGCGATCAGCTCAGGTCCGCTGATCATGCTATCTCGCCGAGCAGGTTGAGGGACTCCACTTGGCTCCATCAGGTTCTTTCTTGAAATGCGTACTCGTGAGGAACTGCTGGGTCAGATACTGAGGATCGTCCACGATGGTGCTGACGATCAGCAGTGTCTCGCCGTCCGGCTCCGTCACTTTATCAAAATACTCAGTCAACACGGTATTCGCGCTGTAGGGCACACCATTCTTGCGGAGATAACCGGGCTTCATGCGTGTGGTGACCACTTTGAGCGAGCCTGGCCGGACCGGTTGTGCACCCCCAGCCTTACCAGTGTCGCCGCCCGTGATTCCGGCGCCGCCATTCGGCAGCCCGAACACCCCGCGGCCGCCTCGTCCCAATCCTTCCCAGGACGCGACCGAATAACCCTGATATCCCGTGTCACCCGAGGCCGGCGGAGTCCCGCCGAAGTGCAACAGACGGGTCTGAGTTCCGGCGTCGAAATCCAGCTTGAGAGTGTTATCGTCCTGCCAGTCGATGTGTATGCGGCCGGGCACCCGCACGATAGCCGCAGCGCCGTAGGCCTTGCACTGCTCGCCGGCTGCTTCGTCCTTGGCCGGATCCCAGGCCGCCGCCGCTTGCTTACCCTGGTTGTTGATCGGAACGCTCGCGGTATCGCCCTTCGCCGGCGTGACCATACGATAGAGCCAGTCCTCGGTTACCAGCGAGACCCAGTAGCCCGTCAGATCGATGGGAGCCGCGGCGCGAGGAGCTACCGGAGCTGCCGGTGCACCACCTTTACCGCCGCCTCCGCCACCTTTGCCTTGGCCACCGCCGCCGCCTCCGCCCTGCGCGAAGATGTACACCGGTATCACGAGGGAGAGCAGCAACGCTGTCACCGACAGCCAAGGTCTCGTACGAGTTGTCTGATTCATTCTTCGTCCCCTCGCGAATCGGGACACACCGTCCCGCCGTTCAGTTACGTGATCTCTAGTTAAACGTCTGGTTCCCGACCGGCCAGGTCCATCCATCCGACGGCCGCGTGATGCTGCGCATTCTGAGCCGGAAATCTTCAGAGTTGCGACCGGGACTGCCGATGACCTTTACTTTGTCGCCGACTTTCAGCGATCCGGTCCGCACGCCCTGCTGCGCGAGCTGGCCGGCAGCGCCCCATTCGATGGACCATCGGATAGGCTCGCCCGTCTTAGGATCCTTCTTGGTTGCGTCTTCCACGTGCACGAAAGAATGCGGATTGCGCACCAGGAAGGCAACCAGCGTGCCCTCGACCGTAACCGGCTGCGCGTCTTCCAGATAGGTTCCCGCAAAGGAATGATGCGCCGACATGGGCGTTGCTATAAAAATGAGACCAGCGGCCGCGGCGATCATCGCGAGCTTCGTTTTCATCAAGATAACCTCCACTCAGAGTTTCGAATCAACAAACCGTTCCAACCTACATTGAAAGCCTATCACGGGACTGCCGCAGCGTTATGTTTCGCTGACTGTCAGTGACCGGTCACTGACCCCGCATCATTTTTTCTCCGACAGGCTCCTAAATACCGCTTCTACAAACATATCCGTCGTCCAGGAACCCGTAGTCGAGCCGTAACGTCCATCGTATTCCAATGTCGGCTTCGCCGCCCTCACCTGCGCCAGGGTCATTCCCTTCTTGATCATGTTCTGCACCCGGTCGCGAATGATCGTAATCATGTCGCGATATTCCAGCACATCGTGCTCGTCCGTAAGCCGTCCGTGGCCGGGGATCACGTAGGTCCCGCCCTCCTGCTCGTGTTTGGGAACGGTAATGTCCAGAACCAGGTTCAGCGCCTTGATCACTCCCTGAATGTTTCCGCCCTTATCTACGTTGATTACCGGAAAGCTGTCCATGTTGAAGATATCGCCGGTGGCGATCACGTCGGAGCGGCGGAAAAAAACCATGCTGTCGCCGTTGGTGTGGGCTGCCGGCTGGAACATCACCAGCACCGGTTCCTCGTTGAAGAAGATTTCCTTCTGCCCTTGGAAATAAGTCGTGGTGGGCAGCATGTCGGGATTCGAAACCGCCTGACCCTCGGCCGCTGCATTCATCGCACGCAGCACGTTTTCATGCGCCACGATGGTGGCTCCGTTCTCAAACGCCACCGCTCCCAGGTTCCCGCCGATAACCGGCGCTCCAGCCCGCGAGATCTTCGCATTGCCGCCGGTGTGATCCGGATCGGCGCTGGTGTTGATGACGTAGCGGATCGGCTTGCTGGTCAGTTTGCGGATCTCCGCCACGATTTTGTCGGAAACTTCTTCGTACTGGGTATCGACCACCAGAGCGCCCTGATCGCCGATCTGCAGCGCGGTGTTGCCGCCCGGGCCCACGATCATGTAGATGTTGCCCTGCACTTTGAGAATGTGAACTTCCGCATTCGTGAGAGGCTTCTCAGTCGGTGTGCCCTGTTTGCCGCCCTTGCCCTTCTGTTGAGCGCGGGCAATATCCGCCGGGCCTAGCATCATCAGAAAAGTGCCGAGAAGAACGGATGCGCCCAGCATGATTCTTGGCATTGTTTGTTTATAGGTGGTCACTTTGCTCCGGCCTTCAGCTTCTTGCTGTATTCCGGGTACATGGTTTCGGCGCCGCCCAGGGCCGCATCCACAGGAATGCGCCAGCGATCCGCGAACTCGTGCAGGAACGGATTCTCGCCGGGCATGTAGCTAGGCACTTTGGTACGGTCGGCGCCTGGCAATTCCTCCACATACTCGCAGGGCCACAGCCAGTTTCCACCCGAATTATTGTTGAGCACGTAGTCTTCGCTCTTGATGAGCGGCTCGGTCAGATACACCGGATCGGTCACCACGCTCACGTGCGTAAGGTGATTGTCATGCCGGATGAAATGCTCCACCAGCGTGATTCGATCGCTCGACGGGATTCCGTTGCGCCGGTGCCAGCCTTGTTTGATGTGAGTGGTGTAAACCGTCAGGATGTTGCCTTCCCACTTGCCCGTGGAGAATCCCATCCAGGTGTGCGCGGCATACTCCGGAGGATGCGGACGACCATCCATATAGATCGTGCGGTTCTGCTCGTAAGTGCTGGTGTATTGCCGGATGGCGACCAGCTCCTGCGTTTCCGGATCGCGCTCCTCCCAGATGCGAAGCTGCAGTGGGCCGCGATAAATGTACGCCGCTGTGTGGACCTGGCACTGGTGCTCAGGCGCGCCCAAACGATCGGGATCCCAGCTCAGAGCCCATTGCCGGGCTGCCGCGTTGATCGGAATACCGAGGTAATCCACCAGTTCAGGGCCGGGAATGCGCTCCGGCTGATCCTCCTGGTACTGGGGATTCCAAGTGCCCGACAAATCCAACTGGGCGAACGCCGGACCGGTCATCAGCGCCGAACAGAGAAGAATAAGATGACCTGACAACTTGGCCGGGTTGACGATGCCCACACTACCCTCCAACGAACACAGTTGAATCAGAACAGTAACACTACGATTCTATCTTAGTCAAGATCTGTGCTTTCAGCGTGCTGGACGGGCGCGTTTTGGTGCTGTGACGCGTAAATTTGCTTCTGTTTTGCCGCTACTCGGCGTTACCTTTGGCAGCGCTAAACCGGAAAACAAGCCCGCACAGAGCGAACCTTCACAACTGCTTCAGGCGCTCTTGGAAGACAGGTTCCAGCTTAAGGTACATCGCGAAACCAAAGAGCTTCCTATCTATGCGCTGGTCATCGCGAAGAAAGACTGCAAGCTTGGCCCTGCCCTTAGCGAATCGAAGGAGGGCACTTGCACCCAGCCCGATCCGTCGAGGCCTCCTCCTCCACCAGGACCCGGAGGTCCTCCCACGCCCTTTTGCGGCCAAATGATGATGAGTCCCAGCCGCTTGACGGCGGTAAGCGTGCCAGTCTCAAATCTGATGCCGATGCTCTCGCGTCTTCTTGGGCGCACGGTCATCGACAAAACGGATTTGACGGGACATTTTTGATATCAGCGTAGAATGGACCCCGACGAAACCCAAGCCATGCAGGCCCCGCAGGGTGTACAGACCCCTGTCACGTCCGATAAGGCAGGACCTTCTATCTTCACCGCGTTTCAAGAGCAACTTGGCCTCAAATTTGAATCGCAGAAGGGCCCGGTTGAGATATTTGTAATCGAACGCGCCGAAAAGCCTTCGGAAAATTAACTCATTTCCAAAAACTTTCTCACTCCGGCTTCAGCACGACCACTCCGAGTGGAGGCAGAGTCACTCGTCCACTCGCGGGCTGCCCATGGGACGCGAGATCCTCGGCCTGGATCCACCCGCCGTTGCCTACGTTGCTGCCACCGAACATCTCCGCGTCACTGTTGAAAATCTCCCGATATCCGCACAGGCGCGGCAGACCGATACGGTAGCCTTTCCGCGGGACCGGCGTGAAGTTGCAGCAAAAGACCAGAAAGTCTTCGCGATCTTGTGCATAGCGCGCGAAACAAATCACGCTCGATTCGGCGTCACGGAAGTCGATCCATTCAAAGCCGCGAAATTCGTCGTCCACCTGGTGAAGCGCCGGTTCCTCGCGGTACAGACGGTTGATCTCGCGCACCATGACCTGAAGCTTCTTGTGAACAGGAAACTGCAGCAGCCACCACGGCAGGCCCTCCGCGTGATTCCATTCCGACGTCTGGCCGAACTCGGTGCCCATGAACAGGAGCTTTTTTCCGGGATGACCGAACATATATCCCAGAAACGCCCGGACGTTGGCGAAGCGCTGCCACTCGTCACCCGGCATCTTCGAAACCAGTGAGCCCTTGCCGTGCACTACCTCGTCGTGCGAAATCGGCAGCACGAAATTCTCCGTGAAGGCGTACAACATGCTGAAAGTGATGTTGTGCTGGTGAAACTTTCGATACACGGGCGGCTTAGAGAAGTATTCCAGCATGTCGTGCATCCAACCCATGTTCCACTTCATGGTGAAGCCCAGGCCGTTAAGGTACGTAGGCTTGGAGACGCCCGGCCACGCCGTAGATTCTTCGGCCACCGTAATCGCTCCGGGAACCTGGTGCGCGAGCTCATTGAAGCGCTTCAGGAAATCGATGGCCTCCAGGTTTTCGCGACCCCCGTAGCGGTTGGGAATCCATTCACCTTCGTTGCGCGAGTAATCCAGGTACAGCATCGACGCGACGGCGTCCACGCGTAGCCCGTCGATGTGAAATTCCTTCAGCCAGTACAGCGCGTTCGAAAGCAGAAATTCGCGAACCTCGTTGCGGCCGTAGTTGAAGATGAGCGTTCCCCAATCGCGATGCTCGCCCAGCCGCGGGTCGTCGTGCTCATAGAGGGCCGTGCCATCGAAACGGGCCAGCCCATGCGGATCACGCGGGAAATGGCCGGGAACCCAATCCAGGAGCACGCCAAGCCCCGCCTGGTGGCACCGATCGACGAAGTACCGGAAATCGTCAGGCGTCCCGAAGCGCGAAGTCGGCGCGAAGTAGCCGGTTACCTGGTATCCCCACGATCCCGAAAAAGGATGTTCCATGACGGGCAGCAGTTCGAGATGCGTGAAGCCGTTCTCGACCGCATACGCCGGCAGCTTCTCGGCAAGCTCCCGATAAGTCAGCCATTCGTTGAAGGGACCGCGCAGCCAGGATTCGAGGTGCACTTCATAGGTCGACATCGGCTCGCGCAGCCAGTTGCGATGCGCGCGATGTTCCATCCACTCCGCGTCGGCCCATTCGTAATTCGAGAGCGGCCAGACGATGGACGCCGTTTTAGGCGGCACCTCGGCGAAGAATCCGTACGGATCGCTGTGATCCTGCTCGTGGCCGTTGGGCGACAGAACCGAGTACTTGTAGTGCGCGCCAATTGCGAGGCCCGGCAGAAAAATCTCCCATATGCCCCCGTCCCGCAGGCGCATGGGGTGGCGCGTTCGATCCCAACCGTTGTGGTCGCCGGTAACGCTGACCACCGCCGCATTCGGAGCCCACACCGCGAAACGAACCCCCTGCACGCCCTCGCAAGTAGTCGAGTGCGCTCCGAGGGTGTTGTAGCTTTCATAGTTGGTGCCTTCGCCGTGCAAGTGCAATTCGAAAGCAGTCAGCAGGGGAGGGAAGCGATATGGATCGTCCAGCTCTTGCCGCTGGCCCGAGGGTAGCGTGATGAGGAACCGGTACTCCGTGACATCTGCCTTGGCAATAAAAAGCCCCGCCGGATGCGCGCGCTTCATAGGAATGACCTGGTCGCCGGCCAGCACGGCAACGTTCATGGCCTGCGGCAGCCACGCCCGGATCTGTCCTTTGTGAGGGCCCAGGTAAGAGAATGGATCGCGATGGCGGCCCTGTATGATCAGCTCAGTCTGAGCTGCCGACATTTGTCATAAGTTCCTGTGCCGCTATTATTACAGGAATGACTCGGGCTGAACTGCATCTTCATCTGGAAGGCGCAATTGAGCCGGAAACGCTGCGGGAACTCGATCCGGCCCTCAGCGACGATGAAATCCGGGCAGCGCTCTCCTACATCGACTTCGCCGGATTCATCCAGAGCTACGTCTGGGTCAACCGGAAACTGCGTGGGCCGGGGGATTACGCCCTCATTGCCCGCCGTCTTTTCGAGCGGCTGGCCTCGCAACGCATTTGCTACGCCGAAGTGACGCTTTCCGCCGGCATGATCCTCTGGAAGAAACAGGATCTGGGCGCAATCTTCGACGCCCTGTCAAGCGAAGCCGCGCGGAGTCCCGTACCGATCCGGTGGATTCTGGATGCGATCCGCCAGTTCGGCGCCGAAGCCGCCGCGCCTGTGTTTGACTTCGCCGCGGAGCATATCGACGACGGCGTAGTGGCCATCGGCATTGGAGGCTTTGAGGTGGAAGGTCCTGCTCTGTGGTTTCAGGACTTGTACGCGAAGGCGCGCGATCGAGGGCTGCGACTTACCTGCCATGCGGGCGAGACTACGGGCGCCCAGAGCGTTTGGGATGCGCTCGCGATCGGTGCGGAGCGGATCGGCCACGGTATTCGCGCGATCGAAGATCCGAGCTTGGTGGCGCATCTGCGCGATGAAAAAATTCCGCTCGAAATCTGCATCACCAGTAACCTGCGAACCGGCGCGGTGGCGTCTCTGGGCGAACATCCGGTACGTCGATTGTTTGACGCCGGCGTACCGATCATCTTGAACACGGACGATCCGGCGCTGTTCGGCTGCACGCTGGAATCGGAGTACGATCTGGCTGCGCGCGCATTCGGGTTCACACCGGAAGAACTCTCCGCACTCGCGGCCAACAGCCTGCGCTACGCTTTCAGTGACGTTGCGAAGTCCTCTCCTCACTCAACGCCTTGACCATCGCCTCCAGCTCCGCAACCCTTCGAGCGAGCTCGTCAACCAACTGCCCCTGCGGATCCGGGAGCTTCCCGTGCTCCAGCGCATCAGCCGGATCCAGGTTGCCCACCACGCGGCCAGGGATCCCTACAACCGTCGAATGATCCGGTACCGGACGCACTACCACCGAGCCGGCCCCGACCTTGGACATATCGCCGATTCGTATGTTGCCGAGAATCTTCGCACCTGTGCCGACCACCACTCCGTTGCCGAGCGTCGGATGGCGCTTGCCCGTCACCTTGCCCGTGCCGCCCAGCGTCACGCCCTGGTAGAGCAGCACGTCGTCGCCGATCTCCGCCGTCTCGCCGATCACCACGCCCATCCCATGATCGATGAAGAATCGCCGTCCGATTTTCGCGCCCGGATGGATTTCAATGCCCGTCACCATGCGCGAAAACTGGCTGACCACGCGTGCCGGTGTGAACCACCCTGCGTCATAGAGATGGTGGGCCATGCGGTGCAGGAGCACGGCGTGAAGTCCGGGGTAGCACAGCACGATTTCGAGCACGCTTCGCGCCGCCGGATCGCGCCGGAATACCGTGTCGATCTGCTCTCGGATCGCCTGAAACATTCCTCACCCGTATTATCCTGAATTGTGCGTCCAACATTAGCGGTTGTTCTGATAGCGCTCGCCGGCTGCTCCAAGCCTGCGCCCCAAGCCACTGGCAAACAGGTCTCGTTCGAGATTACCGGGCCAGCCACCACCCTCAGCAAGCATCCGCTCGCCAAGTACATCGAGCTCGCGGGCTTCCGCCTGTCCGAATCCAAGCCTGGGCAACTGGAAGTGAAGTTCGTCGCCGTGAATCACTCGGAAGCCGAGCTGGGCGATCTGGCGGTCAACATCCGCCTCAAAACCACGACCGCCAAGCCCGAGGATCCGCCCGTGGCGGAGTTTCAGGCGAAAATCCCCGCGCTCAGCCCGCTCGAAGTCCACGACGTGAGCGCCAAAGCAGCCACTAAACTGCGGATTTACGAGCTGCCGGACTGGCAGTTCCTGCGCGCCGAGTTCGATATCACTTCTCCCGCCCCGTAGAGAAATGGGGACTGCCTCCGATTTCGCGTCCGCATCCGATCGCCTGTCCGACACTTTGGGAGGCGAAATCGGCTGGCTGTCCCCATTTTTCAGCGCCGAGAATCTTCCTCAATGACCGAACGTCTCTATTATCAGGACTGCTATCTCCGCGAGTTCAGCGCTCGTGTTGTCGAGACCGCGGACGACGGCCGTCGCGTGTATCTCGACCGCACCGCGTTCTATCCCACTTCGGGAGGGCAGCCCTTCGATCTAGGCTCGCTCGGAGGGGTGGCCGTGCGGGAAGTGATCGACGAAGAAGACCGCATCGCCCATTTGCTCGAGGCCGCGCTCACCGCCGCAGAAGTAGAGGGCAGCATCGATTGGCAGCGCCGCTACGACCACATGCAGCAGCACACCGGCCAACACCTGCTCTCGGCCGTCCTCGAAGAACTGTTCAAAATCCGCACGGTCAGCTTTCACCTCGGCGCGGAGACTTCGACCATCGATGTCGACGCGCCATCACTCACTCCGGAGCAGCTCGACCGCGTCGAGGAGCGCTGCGCGGAAGTTATCGCGCAAGCCTGTCCGATCCATATCACCTTCGAAGACGCCTCCGCCACTCTTGAACTGCGCAAAGCCTCGGCGCGTGGCGGCACGCTGCGGATCGTCAGCATCGATGGCGTAGACCGTAGCGCCTGCGGCGGGACGCATTTGCGGACAGCGGCAGAGATCGGCGTGATTCTCACCGGCAAGACGGAAAAAATTCGCGGAAACACCCGGCTGGAGTTCGTCTGCGGGACGCGCGCGCTGCACCGCGCCCGAGCGGACAACCGCCTATTAGCTTCGATAGGCCGTGCGCTGTCTGTTCCCCCCGAGCAAACCCCCGAATTGCTCGCGGGTCTGATCGAAAAGAACAAATCGCTCGAAAAGACCACCCAGCGGCTGGCGACCGAGCTCGCCCGGCGGGAAGGGAGGGAGCTATTCCTGGCGACCACGCCCGATGCGGACGGCATCCGTCGCCTGATCCAGCGCGGTCCCATCGACGATGCGATGCGCGCTCGCGCCCAGGCATTTGTAGCCGGAGAGAAATCCGTGTTCCTGGCGGTCTGCGATCAGCCTCCTTCGCTGCTCCTGGCCGCCTCTGCCGACTCGGGTATCCACGCGGGTGATCGGGTCAAAGCGGCTGTGACGGCCTCTGGCGGCCGGGGTGGCGGGAATCAGCAGCTCGCGCAGGGCAGCGTTCCGGACTCCGCGGCGCTCGCCGGCGCGGAGGCTTTGCTACGCTGAAGTTTATGCTTGAAGGACTTTATGCTTGAGAATGGCCGCCGCTTTGAAGCCGGTCCCGATCCTTTCGGCCGTACCTGGGAAGTGGAATTCCGATGGCTCCAGACGGGCATCTCGATTCGCCACGCCGATACCGTCGACGTCAAGTTCGTCTTGTGGACCGAAGGCGAGGAGAAGCAGGAAAAAGTGATCGCCCTGCCGCATCCTCATTTGCTGGTGCTCGCCGCGGAAACCGGCCATGCGCTCACCGATCCGTGGTGCATGCGCCTGGCCGCCCGGCACCTGAGATATATGATCGAATCCGGTGAGGATCTCGAAAAAACCCTGGTCACTCTCTCGCTTCCAGCCCTACAGCGAGTCGCCGGGAATCTGCAGCCCGCCTGAACCCGTTCGGTGCTCCCCGAACGCGTCCTGCGTGGTAAAACAAAATTCTGGAGTGCATGAAACCGGCGCATAAGGTGCAAAGGCGACCGAAAGGGGACCGGCAATGATCCACTGTCCGCTCTGTAATGCGGAGATTGATGTCGACGAGGAAGAACTGGACGAAGGCGATTCTCTCATCTGCGAGGAGTGTGGCGCGAACCTGAATGTCAGCGGCGTGTCTCCGCTGGAGCTGACTCCCGACGCCGACAAAGGTGACGACGAGGATGAGGACGAAGACGGGGAATACGACGACTACGACGAGGATGACGAGGACGAAGAGGAGGATGAGGAGGAAGCCTAGATTTTCGGGCGGCCTGGTCCTGCTGCTCCCGGCCTTGTTGTGGGCGCGCGGCCTGCCCGCCCAGGGAAACAGGAAGCAGACTGAACCCTATGCGATCGTCGCAGGCACCGTTTTCCGCGATCCCGGATTCGCTCAAGCCGGCGCGTCCGTGGTCCTGGCGTTGAAGAGCGCACCCGCTAAGAAATTGCAGCAGCAGGTCAGCTCGCCGCGCGGCGAATTCACGTTCCGTGTCCCGGCCGGACCCAATACTTATCTGGTAACCGCTACATTAAAAGGGTTTCAGACCGCTCGTGAAGAAATTGAAATACAAGGCCAGGAGCAGATCAATGCAACCCTGCTGCTGGTCCCCGAATCTAAAAAGGCGAGGTAACTCGGTCATGCAACGCATTTCGCGCACCCTGTTGGTGACAGTCTTGGCGGTGGCATGCGCCGGGCTCGCGCCCGCGCAGGGCAAGAAGGACAAGGAAGATTCCACTACCCGCAGCGTGCAGGGGCAAGTTGTCGATCCTGACGACAAGCCGGTGGTCGGCGCTGTAGTTCAGTTGAAGGACACTCGCACGCTTCAGGTTCGGTCTTTTATCACGCAGGAGAATGGCGAATACCGCTTCTCCGGCCTGCGGACCGATACCGATTACGAGATCAAGGCCGAGTATAACGGTCTGTCCAGCGACACCAAGCGGCTGAGCAATTTCGACAGCCGCAAAATTGCGACCGTCAACCTGAAGTTGAACAAGAAATAACGCAGGAAACAGTCTGCTCTCCCGGCTGCTCGCTTTCGCCGCATTTGTATCTGCTGCTCTAGCTCAAAGCATCGTTTTCGAGCACGCCACGGTTATCGACGCAACCGGCGCGCCGCCCCGCCGGGATGTTTCGGTCGTGATTGCCGAAGGGCGCATCGTCTCGATTGAGAAAAACCTCCAGCCCCCTCCAGGCGCGCGTGTCATCGATGCCACCGGCAAATTTCTGATCCCGGGCCTGTGGGACATGCACGTCCATCTGGATCCACAGGGAAATTCGCTGAGGCAACTGGTTGCCAACGGCATCACCGGTATTCGCGAGATGTATACGGGAATCCCGATCGCGACTTTGGCCGCGTGGGGCGCGCGCCCTGAGAATCCCCGTATCGTCGCGGCAGGATTTCTGGACGGCCCGCTCATGCTGAATTCCGGTCCGGCTCCGCCCGACGCCTACGCGGTGGGCACCCCGGAACAGGCCCGGCTTGCGATCACACTGCTCGCTGCCAGCGGCGCGGATTTTTTCAAGGTCTATAACAGCTTGCCGCGCGAGGCGTATTTCGCGATCGCGCAGGAATCCAAGAGACTCCGTATTCCGTTTGCGGGCCACGTCCCCGAGGCCGTCAGTCCTGCGGAGGCTTCCGAAGCCGGCCAGCGCAGTCAGGAGCATCTGATCAATATTCTTCTGGCATGCTCCACGCGCGAAGAAGAATTGCGCCGAGAGCGCATATTCACCATGAACGATCCTGCGATTTCCGGCCAGGAGCGCATGCTCGAGCTCGGGTTCCCCAATCCAAATGAACTGTTCGATACCTACGACGACGCGAAGGCCGCGGCGCTGTTCAAGACCTTCGTGAAGAACGGCACATGGCACACGCCCACGCTCGCCCTGCTGCAAAGCTTTGTAGCGGACAAAGACCGCGCCCGCCGGATGTCGTACATGCAGGACTTGTCCGAGCAGCAATTCGACGCGTGGATCGCTCGCATCGGCGCGCTCCTGGAGCGCCACAAAAAACTCGTGGGGGAGATGCATCGCGCCGGGGTCGAGTTTCTGGCGGGCACCGATACGGGCCCCAACACGCCCGTGCCTCTGGGAACCGGCCTGCACGACGAGCTGGAATTATTCGTCGAATCGGGGTTCACTCCCATGGAAGCGCTGCAAACTGCGACACGCAACCCTGCGCGCTATTTCGGCAAGCTCGAGGAGATGGGCACGCTTGAACCAGGCAAAGTTGCCGATCTCGTGATGCTGGATGCCAATCCGCTCGACGACATCCGCAATACCCGCAAGATCAGCACAGTGGTCCTGCGCGGCCGCGTCATTTAGCCGCTACTTAGAGACCAGCCCGACGCTGGTCACGATCAGCGCCAGCTCACGCTTCTCCAGTTTCCCGGCCGGTATTACCTTGTCGGTGGCGAATTCGATGGTGACGCTGTCGCCGCCCAAAGCGTTCGCGGGCACTTCGGGGGAGTAAACGTGATTGCCCGGGCCCATATATTTCTCTGGCGCGAGCGGGCTTCCGCCGGCCGTGGCCGAAAGCGTCACTGCTCCAAGCTGCTGGAATACCGCATCCGGAAAGTTCAGCTTCAGCTCCAGCCGCGCTCCATCCTGAGCAGATCCCCTTGGCGGCCGCAGAATCACGCTGAACTTACCCGCCGTCCAACGCCACGGATTGCCTTCCAGCGAATAGAATCCGCGCACGAGTTGCGCCCCGGCATGAGGATCGTCCATAAGAACCACGCTCAGCAGTTCCGGTGTTCCCGATTGCGAATGACTTGCGCTCCGTTTGCAGGCCGCGGCTGCGAGCGTGAAGGCGCAAAGCAATACCGCAGCGGTCAGTCGCCGCATCGCTCCACTTGAACCAGGCAATTGTAGAAGGTCGGGCCTCCGCCCATATCGGTCAGCCGGTCTGAGGTGAGCGCGTTCGCGTTGCGGCCGTCCGAAGCGCGCTTGAGCCAGCGGATTGACGGTGCGCGCGCGACTCCTGCCTGCACCATACCGTCGACCTTCGCCTTCAGCAGCAAACTGCCGCGATCGTTGAATGCCCGCACGCGATCCCCGGTGCGGATCGA
>JAOAPR010000182.1 GCA_025463005.1 Bryobacterales bacterium
AGGAATCGGCAGGACTCCGACGAGCATGGCCCAGAAAATCATCAGTGCTGAGCATCGGCCTATTCGCATTCTGCTGCCTCCTCCGTCAGCGGTCCGGCGCCTCTTGGGCCATTTCCTTAACCGCTTCCTTCACGGCTTTCTTGACGGCGTCCTTGACTGTTGATTTCAATTCCCCGTTGGCCAGGGCTTTCTTGCCTGCTCTTATGACCGCGTGCTTAATCGCTTTCTTAACGGTCGTCTTTAACGGCGGCATCTCTTTGGCCAGGGCCCGTGTCGCTTTCAATGTCGCTTCGGGCTGCGCCGCTGCCGCGTCCGCTTTCACCGCGTCACGAACCTCGTCAAAGCCGGTCGATTCCCAGTCTTTTTCGAAGGTCGAGAGCAACGTGTTCACCACCTTCGAATCCCTGACGATGATTCCGATTTCACGCCGTAAATCCAGCTCCGGTTGTCGAAGACTCTGGCTGCCCACGAACGCCTGACGGCCGTCCCGGATAATGGTTCGCGTGTGCAGACGCATGCTGGTGAGCGGTGCAACCGGCAGGTTTGCTTTTCTGGCCTCGATGCTTCCGATAATCTTGATGTCGAGGCCTGCCTTGGCATGGTCTTCGAGAAGACGCATGATCTGCTTGTCGGCAATCTTTGGATCGTAGATCAATAGTTGTTTGCGGGCCTGCTTGATGAACGTCGAGAGCTGCTTGCGGGCATTCGCGGGGCTAACCACGAGAGCGTTAAGTCCCGCGCTATAACTCTGCCGGTTGAGATCCGCCTCGAACAGCTTCACCGCCTCCTGGACCACTTTCCCGTTCCTGGTGACAATGCCGAAGCCGCGGCTGTGATCGATATCCATGTGGACAAAGTTGAACGACAGCAGGAACAGCGTCCGACGGTCGACGATCATCATCTTGCCGTGGTAGCGAATCAGATCATCCGCCGTTCGCCCCACTGTGATGCCGGCCTCGAGAAAACGCATCTCCAGGTTGCGCAGCTTGGATTCGCCACCCCGATTGGTGTGAGCGATCAGCGCACGTACGGCAATGCCCTGCCCCGAGGCGGCTTTCAAGGCTGTCTCGAGCTCTTTCCAGTCCATTCGAAAGATCAGGATGTCGATGCTCTTCTTCGCGCTCTTGATCGCTGCGAGGAGAGGCGCGATGCCATCGTGCGGTTGAATTAAGAGCTTCAGAATGGATCTTTCACGTTGCCTGAGTCTGTTTTCACCAGTGGCAAAAGCACGTGGCGGGCCAGACTTCTAGCGCCGTGCCGTCGTAATTTACTTCCCCTCCGGCGAGATCTTCAAGCTGGCTTGATCTTGCTCTTAAAGATGGTTGACCATCCCCGGTCATATGACCGTATGCGGTCGTGGCAGATGCGATGGCATGCCAGCGGACACAGCACGCTGAGATCCGAAACGTGCTTCGAACGGGCATGGACGTGCCTCGGTGCTGCCAGGGGAGATTCCCTCATACCCAATGATCCAGCCACACAAACCGTTAAGCGCTTCTTGCATCTTCGTCGTCCTCGCCTTTTCGTTTCCGGTCCGCGCGTACCAAGCGTCCCAAAGTCAATCGTTCAGCCCCGCGGAAAGCACCCAGGTCCCGTCCGCCGCTTTGTGGCGCGATCGGGGGAACATCGCCTCGCTGGATCTAATCTATGGGCCCGGCGGCAAAGAGCACCAGCCGGCCGGGAAGTTCACGTTCGTCAAAGAAGACAAGCAAGGCACTTCGCCGAAGTTCGAAATCGTAGACGAGCAGGGCGTCCGCTGGAAAGCCAAACTTGGCGACGAAGCTAAGTCTGAAACGGCGGCGACCAGGCTGGTGTGGGCAGCGGGTTACTTTACCGACGAGGACTACTACCTGCCCGAGTTGCGCGTGGAAATGATGCCCAAACTCGAGCGAGGCCGCGAGTTTGTCTCGGCAGATGGCGTCGTCCGCGGCGTCAGGCTGGAGCGCAGCGTGAAAGGGCAGAAGAAAAGCGGCAACTGGAGCTGGTTCAAGAATCCCTTCGTAGGAACAAAAGAGCTGAGCGGTTTGAAGATCATGATGGCGCTCATCAACAACTGGGATTTGAAAGAAGTCAACAATGCCATCTACGGCGAAAAGGGCGAAGGCTCCCGCTATGTAGTCGGCGACCTGGGCGCGACCTTTGGGGAAACAGGCAACGCTATCGTCCGGTCCAAGAGCAATCCAGGCGACTATAGCGACTCGAAGTTCATTCAAAAGGTGACGCCGGAACATGTGGACTTTTTCTTGAGCAGCCGGCCGTTTGTTCTCTCGGTGTTTAATGTTCGCTACTATGCCACGCGTACGCACATGCAGGACATCGTTAAAGATATTCCGATAGCGGATGCCAAATGGCTGGGGAAGCTGCTCGAGCCGCTCTCCGATGAACAGATTCGCGATTGTTTCCGCGCGGCCGGATACTCGCCGGAAGAGGTGGAGGGAAATGCGGCAATGGTCAAGGAACGAATCAGGGATTTGAACCGGCTCTAACCTAGACCAATGAACCGAACAAGCTCTCTTTTGAATGCTTTCGGCATCGTCACCGCCCTCGCCTTCTCTTTTCCCGTCAGCGCTTATCAAGCACCCCAACGCCAGGCTTTCGCTACGGCAGTGCGCAAACGTGTCTCGGCCGCGCCTTTGTGGCGGGACCGGGGTGACATCGCGTCGCTCAACCTGCTGTACGGGCCCGGTGGCAAAGAGCACCAGCCCACCGGGAGCTTCACATTCATCAAAGAAGACAAGCAAGGCACTTCCCCAAAGTTCGAAATTGTCGACGCACAAGGGGTTCATTGGAAAGCCAAACTCGGGGAAGAGACCCAGTCTGAAACTGCGGCGACTCGCCTGGTCTGGGCCGCGGGTTACTTTACCGATGAGGACTACTACCTACCCGAGTTGCGCGTAAAAAAGATGCCCAAACTGCACCGGGGCAGCCACTATGTTTCCGCAGGGGGCGTCGTCCGCGGTGTCAGGCTCGAGCGCAAATTGAAAGGGCAGAAGAAGAGCGGGAATTGGAGCTGGTTCAAGAATCCTTACGTTGGAACAAAAGAACTGAGCGGCTTGAAGATCATGATGGCGCTCATCAATAACTGGGATTTGAAAGAAGTAAACGATGCCATCTACGACGAGAAGGGCCAGGGTCGTCGCTACGTAGTCAGCGATCTTGGCGCAAGCTTTGGCCAGACAGGCAACAGTATTACCCGGTCCAAGAGCAATCTGGAGGACTATAGCGGAACGCCGTTCGTTCAAAAAGTGACAACAGAACACGTCGACTTCTTCTTGAGCAGCCGTCCGTTCTTTCTTACAGCGGTGAACGTCCCGAACTATATCACTCGCACGAAGATGCAGGAAGTGGCCAAACACATCCCGCTGACTCACGCCAAATGGCTGGGTCAGTTGCTCGGGCAACTCTCGGCTGGGCAGATTCGCGATTGTTTTCGCGCAGCCGGGTACTCGCCGGAGGAAGTGGAAGGATTCGCCAAGGTGGTCCAGGGACGGATCGCGGATTTGAAACACCTCTAGCGCCGGAAAAGGAGCGTCATGAAACCAATCGCTCCATTCCTCTGCCTGAGCCTGGCAGCCCTCATGCGCTTCTCGCCTTTAGCCTTGGCGCAGGGCGGGCCACCATTTCGATCGGATGATCCTGACACCCCTGGAAACAGGCGTTGGGAGATAAATACGATACTCGTTGGCGATCGAAATCCCTCCGCAGGCTCCTACTTACTGCCCAATATCGACATCAATTATGGCCTGGGCAGCAGGATCCAGATCAAGTACGAGGTGCCCCTTAGTGTTCAGGAATCTCGGGGCTCGCCCGCCCATGTTGCCGGCGGCCTCGGAAATTCTTTGCTCGGAGTTAAGTGGCGCTTTTATGCGCACCACCCCAAGTCGAAAGAGTCCGGCGAAATGAATAAGAAGGAGTCCACTTTTGGGATCTCGATCTACCCCCAGCTCTTATTGAATAATCCAACCGGTTTGATACGGCCGGGCATCGTGGAACCGGGCCCTCAATTTTTCTTTCCAGTGGAAGCCAATGCCAAAATCGGCCCGATCCGCATCTCCGGCGAACTTGGATATTGGTTCGCGAACAAAAAAGCCCCAAACTCATGGATACGAGGGGTAATCGTTGGTCACGAGTTTGGAAATAGAACAGAACTTTACCTCGAACTCTTCGATCAGGCCACAGGAGAGACTAGCGATGAGCCTAAAACCCGTGAATCAACACTCGGCATCGGCTTCCGCACTCCGATGGCCCGAAATGGATCGGTTTGGTTCATGGGGATGGGGGGCCACAGCCTTGTTGCCGTCACCCCAACTAATGGCCAGCCAAGTTGGATCGCCTCTGTGGGATTCCAGATTTTAACGGGTAAAAGAAGAAGGAACAGCAGTGATTAGGAGCACCGAGACCTGCTACTTGTCGGTCGATGGCTCTTCTACTTGTCCCAACTGCAGTCCATACAATTCGGAATACAAGCCGCCGGCGGCGACCAGTTCCGAATGGGTTCCGCGTTCTGCAATCTGATAATCCTTGACCACGAAAATGACGTCGGCCCGCTGGATCGTTACCAGATGGTGGGCGATGACCACACAGGTTTTGCCCTCCATCAAGCGGCCAAGCGCCTCGAACACCGCTTGTTCGGACTCGGCATCAAGACCTGAAGTGGGTTCGTCGAGGAGCAGAATCGGAGTGTTCCGGATGATGGCCCGCGCGATCGCAATCCGCTGGCGCTGGCCGCCCGAGAGCGATACTCCTCGCTCGCCCACCATGGTGTCATAGCCATCCGGCATCTTCTCGATGAATTCGTGGGCGTTGGCCATCTCTGCGGCTCGGATAATCTCCGAACGCGGCGCCTGCGGCTTGCCGTACGCGATATTCTGCCAGATGGGAACCCGGAACAGCACCGTATCCTGCAGCACAAAGCTCATCTGCTCGCGCAGGGATTGCAAAGTGTACTGGCGAATGTCGGATCCGTCGATTCTGACTTGGCCCGCAGTGGGGTCGTAAAAACGGGGAATCAGGCTGATAATGGTCGATTTCCCGGCGCCACTCGGACCCACAAAGGCCGCCACCTGTCCGGGCTCAATCTGCAGACTGATATCTTTCAATATCTGATGATCGGGACTGTAGCTGAAAGACACCCGATCGAATTCGATTTTGCCTTTGAACGGCCGGGCGCGGCGCGCTCGGGGCAGATCGCGCACACGGCTGACGGTGTTTAGCACCTCCTGGATGCGTTCATAGCTTACGGTGGCCTTCGAAACCGTGTCCCCCATCTTCGAAAGGTCCCGCATGGGCTTGTACATCTTGGCCAGATACGCCAGGAATACGATCAGTTCGCCTGCGCTGATTTGGCCCGCCATCGCTAGGCGGGCTCCGTATCCCAGAACCAGGCAGGTGCCCACGGCCGCAAGCACCTCCACGATGGGGGACAGCTTGGCTTTGACCGATCGGGCCTGCAGAGCTGTTTCTACGTTTTCGAGGCTCTGTTCCTCGAAGCGATCTTGTTCGTAATCCTCACGGGAAAACGCTTTGACCACGCGGATAGACGAGAAGACCTCCTGGACGATGTTCGTTAACTCACTCTGCTTCTGCCGCACCGCACGGGATGCTTGCTTGATGCGCTTGGTAAAAATAAATACGACCAGAAACAGCACTGGCACAATCGAGAGCGCGATCAAAGCGAATCGCCAATTCAAGAACAACATCACGGCGACCATACCCAGGATGGTGAGGGTGTTCACCAGCATGCCCAGCAGCGCCGAGGTGATGAAATCCTGAACGGCTTCGATATCGCTGGTGACGCGGCTGATCAGGTCGCCGGTTCGTGTTTCATCGTGTTCCGCCAAAGACAGGTGATGGATATGTTGATAGAGCGTGCGCCGCAGATCATGCATCACCCATTGACCGACGCTGCTGGTAAGATATTTTTCGGTGTACGAGCTGACCGCTCCTACGATGGCGATCACCGCCACCGCCATTACTGCGAAGTTCAGAACCGCAAACTTTTCGTTGCCCGCAATATAACTTACGATCCCGGCGATCCAGTGGGGCAGCGGTTTTGACTGGATCAGGTTATCGACGATGATTCTGAGCGGCCAGGGTTCCGCAAGATCGGCCACAGTTTCGCCGATCACCGCCACGAAAGCCAAGCTCATGGCTTTCCAATGCGGCCGCAAAAGCCCGACGATCTGCCGCCAGTTGGATTTTGCGGGCGGCTTCGACGAGGCGGAAGTTTCTGACATTGTGTCTAGTCGGAGCCTGGCGGCGGGTCGCCGCGATTCAGATCCGAATTAAGCGAGTCCCTTTTGAAATCTATCACCATCATACTTCCCTCTGCCGCCGCTTAAGCCGAGCTTTGGCGAGAGCACCGGCAAGATCGAGATCTGAACGGCTAGAATTACACAGTGCGGCAGCGTTGGTGGCTCGCGGCTATCGTCTTTTGCCTAGCGCTGGGCGGCGCGATCTATTTCGTTCGCGGGCGCTCCAGCGCAACTCCCAAACTCGCGGAAGCCCGCTACGTCGATCCCACGACGTGTGCAGGCTGCCATCCGGCCATCTCGGAGACGTACCAGCGCACAGGTATGGGCCGTGCCTTCTATCGTCCAACGCTCAGTAACACGATCGGGAAGGGTGACAAACCCCCTACGTTCTATCACAAGGCGTCCGACAGCTACTTCACGATGCTGGAGCGCGATGGACACTTTTACCAGCGTCGCCATCAGATCGGTTTCGACGGCAAAGAGACCAACGTTTTGGAGAAAGAGATCGATTACGTCGTCGGATCCGGCAATCATGTGCGCGCGTACCTAAATCGCACCAGCCGCAACACGCTGGTGGAACTTCCACTCGCCTGGTATTCGGAAAAAGGCGGTTACTGGGCCATGAATCCCGCCTACGATCGCCCCGATCATCCGGGTTTCCGGCGGACCATCACGAATGGCTGCATATTCTGCCATAACGGCTATCCGGACGCGCCATCTGTAAGCGGCGAATCGGCAGCGGAGCCGGTGTTTCCCGAACATCTTCCAGAGGGAATCGATTGCCAGCGGTGTCACGGCCCGGGCAGCAAGCACGTCGAGATGGCGGAAGCAGGCGGGGCCGCGATCGAAGATGTTCGTAAAGCTATTGTGAATCCGTCACGCCTTAATCCCGAGCGTCAGATGGAGGTGTGCATGCAGTGCCACCTCGAGACAACAAGCTTTCACCTGCCCAATGCGATCGTACGCTATGAGCGCGGCCCCTTTTCCTACCGTCCGGGGGAACCACTTGGCGATTTCATGCTGCAATTCGATCAGTCGCCCGGCAACGAAAAGTTCGAGATCGCCAGCGCAGCTTACCGGCTGCGGCGTTCTGCGTGTTTCCTGAAGAGCGAAGGCGCGTTGCGCTGCACCACTTGTCATAATCCGCACGATATTCCGCGCGGCGAGGAGGCGGTGCAGCACTACACGCAGGTTTGCCGCCAATGCCACTCGACGGCGTTGAATGACCTGGTCGCGTCGGGCAAACATTCGCAGTCCGGGGACTGCATCGGTTGCCACATGCCTAAGCGACGGACCGATGACGTGGTCCACGTTGTCATGACGGATCACTATATCCAGCGCCAAAAACCGGCCGCCGATCTGCTGGCGCCGATCGCGGAACGGCCTGAGACCGATGAGAACGGCTATCACGGGGAGGTCAAGCTGTACTATCCCCAACAATTGCCTAAAAGTCCCGAGAACGAATTGTATCTGGCAATCGCGCAGGTGGCGCAGAAGAGCAATCTGGGCGAAGGCGCGAAGCAGCTCGCGGCAGCGATCGAAAAGCATCATCCGGATCGCATCGAATATTATCTGCATCTCGGTGACGCATGGACCGACGGCGGGCAACCGGAGAAGGGTCTTCCTCTTTATGAGGAAGCGGTGCGACGCCAGCCAAATTCCCTGCTGGCACTGCAAAAACTTGGATCTAGCTTGAGCTGCGCAGGGCAGCTTGCGCGGGCGACTGAAACGCTGCAACGCGCTTTGAAGGTCGCGCCCACGGACGCTCCCACCTGGCACCAACTGGGTCTGAATTACCTCGCGCAAGGCTCGCGATCCGAAGCGGCCTCAGCATTCGAGAAAGCCGTCAACTTGGATCCGGACCTGCCGGAAGCTTACAACAGCTTGGGCGGAGTGCGGCTGGAAAGCGGAGACCTATCGCGCGCCGAGCCGGCCTTTCGAGAAGCCATTCGGATCCAGCCGGATTACGCGGAAGCCCACAGTAATCTCGGTAACGTACTTTCGTCCTCCGGACGGTTCGAAGAAGCACGCTACCACTTTGAGACTGCTCTGCGGCTAAAACCGGGTTATTCCGCTGGACGTTACAATTACGCAATCGCGCTGGCTCGGATCAAGCGCTTTAACGAAGCGCAGCGGCAAATCGAGCAGTTGCTGCGCGCAGATCCGGCGGCGGCGGAAGCGCATGACCTGCTGGGAAACCTGATGGCGATGAAGGGAAACGTGAAAGCGGCGCTCGATCAGTATCGCGAGGCAGTCAGAATTCGGCCCGGATTTGGGCGCGGGAATCTCGACCTGGGCGCCATGCTCGCCGATTTAGGCGATGGGCCCGGTGCTCTTCCCTACTTGCAAAGGGCGGCCGCAAGTCCCGAACAGGCTGTGCGCGAGGAAGCAGCCCAGATACTTCGGCAATTGGGAAAGAATCGCTAAGCGGGTAGCCCCTTGACGACGACAGGGCACAGATGTAAACTGCCCCCCAGCCTTGTGGTCTGGGGAGGTCTTACATGCGCCTGCAAAAACTTAGCTGCTATCTCTTCGTTTTGACGCTGCCGATATTCGCTCAAAGCGACCGCGGCACCATTACAGGAACCATTGCTGATCCTGCCGGCGCCGTGGTGGCGGGTGCTTCGATTCAAGTGAGGAACGTGGAGACCGGAGCCTCCTATCAGGTGGGCAGCTCGGCCACAGGCAATTATGTCGTTCCGTTACCGACCGGCACCTACGAGATGTCGGTGAACGTGCAGGGCTTCAAGAAGTATCTGCGGACGAACATCGCGGTTCCAGTGGCGCAGACTTTGCGCATCGACGTTGTGCTTGAGCTCGGTTCCAGTGCCGAGTCGGTGACTGTCACGGATGCGGCCCCTTTACTCAAGACCGAAAGTGGCGAACTGGCCCACAATGTCTCCGCGGACACGCTGAATAACCTGCCGGTGCTGGGAATTGGCACCGCCAACGTGGGCGCGACGGGCATCCGCAGCCCGTACTCGGTCATGAATCTGATCCCCGGGGCGTCGTGGCTGGCCGACAACACCCTGCGCCTGAACGGTCAGGAAGGAAATTCGTCCGCGTTGCGCGTGGAGGGACAGGACGCGACCCCCACGGTATCGCTGGGGCAAACCTCTCAGACGCAGCCCAGCGTGGAGGCGACTCAAGAGGTCGCGATCCAGACAAGCAACTATGCGGCCGAGTTTGGACAAGCGGGCGGCGGCCTCTTTAACTTCACGATGAAGTCTGGCACCAACCAGTATCACGGCAGCGCTTACGACTATTTCGTCAATGAAGCGCTGAACGCCGGCACTCCCTTCACGGACGACGGCAAGGGACACCTGCTACGTCCGCGCCAGCGGCGCAACGACTACGGTTTCAGCGTGGGCGGTCCAGTCGACATTCCCAAGGTATACAACGGTCACGACAAGAGTTTTTTCTACTTTAACTGGGAGCAGTTCCGCGAAAACAATATCATCAACAACTTTCCTCTCCAGGTTCCAACAGTGCAGTATCGCAATGGCGATTTCCGCCAGGCGCTCACCGGTCGCAATCTGGGGAACGACGGGTTGGGCCGGCCGATTCTCGAAAACACAATCTACGACCCCGCCACTGAGCGACTGGTGGGCGGGATTCGGTACCGGGATCCCTTCCTGAACAACACGATCCCCCTTACGAGCATCGATCCGGTGGCGCTGAAGGTCCAGAGTTACATTCCCCTGCCGACCAACTCTGCGTTGACGAACAACTACGTTCCGGCGTATGCGAATTCGCGTGTCTCGTCGGTTCCCTCCATCAAGCTGGATCATTCCTTAAGTTCGCTCCTGAAACTGTCGGGCTATTGGTCACGCACGCAGACGGATTCGCCGAACAACTCGGGCCTGGACTATCCGATCGGAGTCACAGTTGGCAGTCACGTAAAGGCAGATACCTACCGCGTAAACCTCGATTACACCTTGCGGCCCACGCTGCTGCTGCACATCGGCGCAGGCTACCTCTATAGCCGCAGCGATCCGCAGGTGCCGCGTTTCGACAATAGCCAGATTGGCTTTAAGGGAACGAATACCGACCTCTTCCCTTATTTTTCGGTACTCAGCCAAGCCCAGGGCGGTATGACCAACTTTGGCCCGCCTTCGGACTTCCGCATCAAGAATCTGAAGCCGACCGGGACAGTGTCGCTCACTTGGGTCCACAACAATCACACGTACAAATTCGGCGGAGAGCTGATTGTGAACGGATATCCGTCCTTTAGCGAGACCTACTCCTCCGGAAACATGCTCTACAGTTCCAACCAGAGCGGATTGCCTTCGCTCGACGGCGTGTCTCTTCCAGCCAGCGTAGGGTTCAACTACGCCAGTTTCCTCCTGGGCGCGCCCAACACGGGTTATGACAGCGTTCCGGCCGCGATGAGATCGGGGAACCACTCCCTCGCGGGATTTGTGCAGGATAGCTGGAAAGTAACTCGCAAACTGACTATCGACTACGGCCTGCGCTACGATTTTCAGACCTATCTGAAAGAGCATAACGGGTACATGTTCAACGTCTCCATGTCCACGCCAAATCCTGCTGCGGGCGGGCGCTTGGGCGCGATCATCTTTGAGGGATACGGCGGAGGCCGCTGCAACTGCGCATTCGCGAAGAATTATCCCTGGGCCTACCAGCCGCGCCTTGGCGTGGCATATCAGATCAATTCCAAGACAGTATTTCGCGCTGGGGGCGGAATCTCCTATTCGAAGACGAGCAATGACGCGTCCAAGGCCAGCAACTTCGGCTCGACCAAGCCCTTTGCTCCACCGGAATACGGGACGCCTCCGTTCACTCTGCGCGGCGGCATGCCCTACCAGATCACTTTCCCGGACTTCAATCCGGGGCAGCAGCCTCTGCCAGGGACGGTCGGAAATCCCACCAACATGGTGGATCCGAACGCAGGACGGCCGGCCAGGATATGGCAGTGGAGTATCGGCCTGCAACGGGAGCTTTCGAAGAACCTGGTTGTGGAGGCGTCTTACGTAGGGAATCGCGGCGTGTGGTGGGCAGCGCAGACATTGAGCCCGTGGGCCTCGAACGCGATCCCCTTATCGACTCTGACCGCGTACGGACTCAGTCTGGATAGCGCGGCCGACCGCAATTTATTGGCGTCGCCGCTGAATTCCGCTCTGGCTGCCTCGCGCGGGTTCAACAAACCGCCCTACCCTGGCTTCCCGATGGGACTCACCGTGGCCCAATCGCTGCGCCCCGCGCCGCAGTTCACGGGCATCGTCCAAACCTGGAATCCGTTGGGAAACACCTGGTACGATGCGCTTCAAGCGAAAGCCACCAAGCGATTCTCTCACGGCCTGGATGCGGTGGTCACCTACACCTACTCCAAGAGCTTGACCCTGGGCGCGGAAGAAAACAACAATTACGGGTCGACCACAACGCCCGTGATCAATGACGTGTTCAATCGAAGCGTGAACAAAACGTTGTCCGGTTTCGATCAGCCGCAGGCATTGATCGTCGCCGGTAATTACACGACACCCAAAGTGTTCGCAGGGGCGTCCGGATTCACAAGTAAGGTGATGAGCTGGGCCGCGCGGGACTGGACCGTCGGCGCCGTGATGCGCTACGCCAGTGGCTACCCGTTCAAAGTTCCGGCCGCCACCACCAACCTCAATTCGTTCATCTTCCAGGGCACGAACGTGAACCGGGTGCCGGGGGAACCCCTCTACACGGTGGATCTGAACTGCCATTGCTTCGATCCCAACACGACATTCGTGCTGAACCCCAAGGCATGGGCGAATCCGCCTTTGGGCCAGTTCGGCACGGCAAACGCTCACTACGGCGACTACCGGCAGCAGCGCCGTCCCCAGGAGAGCATGAGCCTGGCGCGCAACTTCCGGTTCACAGAGCGGGCCAATCTGCAGATTCGCGCCGAGTTTAGCAATATCTTCAATCGGACGGGGATAAACGTTCCAAGCTTTACTAATGCCTTCGCGACGCAGACTCGGACCAATGGCCAAACCACGGGAGGATTCGGGTACATCAGCTCGGCGGCTGTGGGTGGCGCTGCCTCCAATCCCGCCGCTGCGTCCACGGCCACCTTCGCCACGCCGCAGCCTCGGCAAGGCACGCTGGTGGTGCGCCTGCAATTCTGAGCAGATCCAGTTCTTGCCTGGATCGCCGCGGGGACCATGGATACCTGGTCTTCACGGAGTGCGGCTCACAAACTCGTTGCATACTATAATTTGGCTTCTAAGAACGTCTCGAGCGGTCAAACCGCCACTCCTAATCAAACCCGTATCGAACTGTTTTTCGCCGATTTGGGCCCCGGATTGATCACGGGTTGCGCCGACGACGATCCATCCGGCATCTCGACGTATTCGATGGCCGGGGCATCCTTCGGCTACGGCTTGCTCTGGACAGCCCTCTTCTCCTATCCGCTCATGGTGACGGTGCAGATGATGTGCGGGCGGCTGGGCATGGTCACCGGGCGCGGGCTTGCGGGCGTGGTGCGCAGACGGTACTCAAAGTGGGTTCTGTGGGGCGCGTGTTCCTTGCTGATCGTCGCCAACGTGATTAATATTGCGGCGGATCTGGGAGGCATGGCAGATGCCACGCAGATGCTAACCGGCGTGAACTCGCTAGTATGGACACCGCTTTACACGGCCGTGATCGTCGGTTTTTTATTTTGGTCTTCGTACCGGCAGATTGCGCGAATCTTCAAATGGATCACGCTGGTGCTGCTCGCCTACGTAATCACCGCATTCTTCGCGGGTGTAGATTGGCGCCAGGCGTTGGTGGCGACGCTGCGGCCTCAACTGGCCTGGTCGCGTGACTACGTAGCAATGATCGTGGGCATCCTGGGCACAACCATCTCGCCCTACTTGTTTTTCTGGCAGGCCTCGCAGGAGGTGGAAGAAGAACGCGCTCAGGGAAAGAATCTTGCTCAGCGTAAAGGCGCAACAGAGGAAGATCTTCGCCGGTTGCGCGTGGATGTGCTGACAGGGATGTTTGCCTCGAACTTCATCATGTATTTCATCATCCTGACGACCGCGGCGACCTTACACGCCCACGGCGTCCTGAAAATCGAAACCGCGAAGCAGGCTGCGGAAGCCCTTCGGCCACTGGCCGGAAACCTGGCCTATCTGTTGTTCACGCTGGGATTAATCGGCACAGGCATGCTGGGAGTTCCTGTACTTGCGGGATCGTGCGCCTACGCCATCTCGGAAGCCGCGGCCTGGCGTGGTTCGCTCGCCAGGAAACCGCGCGGGGCGAGAAAATTCTACGGAGTCCTGGCCGCCGCGATGACGATAGGCCTCGCCATCGACTATGCCGGTTTCGACGCCGTAAAAATGTTGTTCTGGTCCGCCGTCATCAATGGAGCACTTGCGCCGCCGCTCATTCTGCTGATCGTCCTCCTCACCAACGACCGCAAAGTGATGGGTAATCGCGTCAATTCTCCTCTGGAGCGAGCGCTGGGCTGGGCGACGCTGGCGGTCATGACGGCCGCCGCTGCTGCTCTTGTAATTGCGTGACTACTTGCTTGTCAGGCTGGGTGAACGATCGGCGTTTTGCAGCGAGCTTCGCATGTCCATCCAGATCTTGAAGTACAGCCATTCGGCCGGCGGGTCCTCTTCCTGAAAGTGATCCGGCAGCAAGACCAAGTCTCCTGTAGAAAGCAGAATCTCTGCGACCCTGGGATTCTGTTCTAACTTCGCACGCATTGCCTCCAGGATCAGGCTGTAATGGTCGCCCGGTTCCTTCGACCAGTACTTCATCCTCTTTCCTTCGAAGGTCACCCAGTCGATGCCCATCTTTTTCATGTTCTCTTCCGCGAAGCCGCCGGCATCCTTGGCGTCAAACGCGGTCATTTGAGCTACTTCTTCGCGGGTATGCGCCCATGTGATCCCCCGGGCTTTTGCTCGCGGATCATCAGGCCCCTCGGGATAAAGCATCATTTGCCAGAATCCCTCCACGCTGGCGTAGCGCTTCCCGTGAAGCGTAAAGGGCGTTGCAGCGAAGTTAGACAGGATTCCAAGCTCGTGCCGCTTGGACAAAATCACTTCGCCCGGCTTCGCGGCTTGAGGAAGTATTTCCGAGTCGGGCTTATTCACTTCCGAGACCGGAGTCCGCCAGTGCGCGGGATATCGCTCCGTCGGCGGAAGCGCGGCTCCGCTCCGCAGCGTCGCCCGTATTTCCATGTAGATGTCGAAATAGCGCCAGGCTGGCAGATCGCGCAGACTATCGAAATTATCGGGCTTCAGCACAAGGTCGCCGGTCGAAAGGAGGAGGTCTCTCACCTTAGGATTCTGGCGGACCTTCTCCCAGATCGCCTTGGTGATGAGCTGATAATGGTCTCCTTTCTCCGTTGACGAATACTTCATCCGCTTGCCTTCGAAGGTTACCCAGTTGATCCCCATCGCGGCCATGTTTTGTTCAGCCAGTCCTCCGGCGTCCTTGGCATCGAACATGGTCATCTGAGAAACCTGCTCCCGCGTAAACTTCCACGTGATCCCGGGCGCCTTTGAGCGTGGATCGTCGGGACCTTCCGGGTAAGCCAGGCTGTACCAAAGGCCCTCAACCGATGCGTACCGCTTCCCGTGAAAGTAAAAAGGCGTGGGAGCGAGGTTCGAGAACGTCCCCAGCTCGTGACGCTTCGAAAGGATCACCTCGCCGGCCCCTGCTTCTTGTGGAAGGATCTCCCACCACTGCGCCTGATCCTCTGGGATCGGAGCAAACCAATGGGCCGGGAACCCATTCGGCCGCTCCTGCTGCGCCACTATCGCTGGAACTGAAAGGCCGGCAAGCGCGAGGATGACGGAGAATCGGGACATTTCGCTAGGTCAGAATGTCTTTGATCACGTGACCGGAAACGTCAGTCAAACGGTAGTCGCGGCCTGCATGCCGGAACGTTAGTTTGGTGTGATCAAGGCCGAGTTGATTGAGGATGGTCGCTTGCAAGTCGTGTATGTGAACCGGATTGGATGCGATCGTGTATCCGTATTCGTCGGTGGAACCGTACACTATTCCACCTTTGACGCCGCCACCGGCCATCCACGAAGAATAGGCAGTGGACCAGTGAGTGCGACCTTCCTCATCCGGCGATGCATCTCCCGGCTTGCGGCCGAACTCAGTAGTCCATACCACCAAGGTATCCTCCAGCATTCCGCGCGACTTCAGATCCTTGAGAAGACCCGCGATCGGACGGTCCGCCTTTTTCGCGAGAGGCTCATGCATCCGGATGTTCAAATGCGCGTCCCAGTTGGTGTACTTGTCGTAGCCGCCGTCGATGACTTCCACGAATCGTACCCCGCGCTCCGCCAGACGACGAGCCATCAGGCACATCCAGCCGATGCCTTGCTTCGTTCCCCTCTGCAGTCCATAGAGCTCCAAGGTCGCATCGGATTCTTTGCTGATGTCAAAGACCTCAGGAGCCTCTTTTTGCATTCCGTAGGCGGTCTCGAAAGTTTTGATGCGGGTAGCCAGCGAGCGATCGGCATCGTGCTGTTCCAGGTGCCGTTTGTTCAGGAAATCGACCATTCCCAGATCCATCTCCTGGATATCCGCGTAGCCCTGTCGCGTCATATTTGGAATGGCTTCCTGGCCGGGAATAACGCGGACGCCCTGATGGAAAGCCGGCAGAAAACTCGAGTCCCATGCCGCGCTTCCGGCATAAGGGATCTCGGGAGCAAGCACCAGATAGGACGGCAGGTCCTGGCTCACGGTTCCTAAGCCGTAACTTACCCACGAGCCGATGCTAGGCCGCGGCTGCAAGGTCGAGCCGCCGTGAACCTGCAGGATGGCCTGCGGGTGATTGGGAATGTCGTTGTACATGGACCGAATCAGACAGATATCGTCCATGCATGCGCCGACGTGAGGAAAAAGCTCCGAGACCTCCGTACCGCAACTGGCATACGCCTTGGATGTCCAGGGGCTCGCGTGCAGAAAATCCTTTTTGAACCTCTTGTGATGATCCGCCGTGAGCTTCGGCTTGGGGTCAAACGTGTCGACGTGCGAGACTCCGCCGCTCATGTACAGGAAGATCACGCGCTTCGCTTTGGCTGGAAACATCGGAGCCTTGGGCGCAAGTGGATTCTGGGGATCCGCGGTGGGCTCCGCCATCATCTCGTGCAACATGCCGGGCAGCAGCATGGAAGCGCTCGCCAGTGACCGGATCATCGACCGCCGGGAAGTTTGGTTGGGGAATTTCGAGATCATTGTTCGATCCTCCGTCTATTCGACAAACATGAATTCGTTGCTGGCAAAGAGAGCCTTGAGAAGCTCCTCCAGTGCCCCTGACTGCACGGCCCCGCCGTTCACTCCGTGCGTTGCGTACGCGTCGGCGGCCTTATGAAGAAAGCCAGACGCACGATCCGATTCGGCTGGAGCCGGCGGACGGCCGTAGATAGTTAAGAACGCCTGCTGAATCGCATCTTTTTCAGAAGGTCCACCGGCGAGCAGGATCGAGGCCAGGTTCTTTGCGGCCCTTCTCGGGAAGTCCGCATTCATGAAGTAAAGCGCCTGAAGCGGCGTTAAGCTGCCGGTGCGCTGCTCGGTGCTCACATTGTTGTTGGGGCCGTCGAACAACGTGAAGTATGGAAGGCGCACGGTGCGCTGGATCATCATGTAAACAGTACGCCGGTCCGTCTCGTACTTCGCTGGCTCCGGGGAAAAGTGATTCTGGTCTTCCCAATTCCATTCCGCTTGCGGCGGGAAAGGATGCGGACCAGCCGGACTCCGATCGAGTAACTGGGACACGGACAGTAGCGAATCCCGTATTTCTTCGGCGTCCAGGCGGCTGCGCGAGTGCCGCCATATGTAAGTGTTATCCGGATCTATCTCCTCATTCGGCGCGGAATCGGCCGACGAAAGCATGTAAGCATGCGAGAGAAGTATCTGCTTGTGGAGCGCCTTGAGGGACCACCCTTTATCCATGAAGTCCAAAGCTAGATAGTCCAGCAGCGGTTGATTGCTGGGCGCCACGCCGCGAGTACCGAAATCGTTTGCCGTCGCCACAATGCCGCGGCCAAAGTGGCCTTGCCAGATCCGGTTCACGATCACCCGGGCCGTGAGCGGGTTTTCTTTGCTCGCGATCCAATTCGCGAGTTCCAGGCGTCCGCTACCGCGAGTTTCGGCTGGGAGCGTGGATCCGCCCAACACCTGCAGGAATCCACGTGGAACCTTTTCACCGAGGTCCCGCGGATCGCCATAACGTTGGATCTTGGCGTCTTCCGGCTCGCCTTCCGTCACTGCATAGGCCGATTCCCCCAGATCGGGCATGTGCTCGAACAGGTGCATGCGCCGGGCCTGCAATTGCGGAAGCAGGTCGTCATAAGTGCCCGGCAGCTTCAGCACGGCCTCGATCGCGTTTTGAATCGGTTTCAACTGAGCCTCGAAGATCTTCGAATCTTCGCGGTTCAGGGCTTCGGGATCGCGATAGACAAATCCGCGCTGGAAGCGAACGTCGTCGGTGCCTGATTCCGGATAATGGGTGCTCGCCAGAATGCCGTAGATCGCGTAGTAATCGCTGGTCGGAATCGGATCGAACTTGTGATTGTGGCAGCGGGCGCACCCAAGAGTGACGCCTAAGAACGCGGAGCCCAGATTGTCCACCGCATCGGCCACAAAGATCTGCTTCCCGTCCGTCCGGTTGGTCCCCGCCAGATACCCGGTCGCGATCAGGTTCTGCCAATGCTCTGCTTCGGACTGTGCGGGCAAGAGGTCGCCCGCAATTTGCTCACGGATGAAGCGATCGTACGGCTTGTCGTCGACGAAAGACTGAATGACGTAATCACGATATTTGTGGGCTTGCGGAACGGGATAATCGCCTCCGCCACCGGCAGTGTCCGCGTAACGGACTACGTCCAGCCACATCCGGCCCCAACGTTCGCCATAGGCCTTGGACGCGAGAAGCCGGTCGACGAGATGCTCGTACGCTTCTTTAGATTTGTCGTCGAGGAAGGACTGGATCTCAGCCGGCGTAGGCGGCAAACCAGTCAGATCGTAGGTTACTCTCCGAATCAGAGTTCTCTTATCTGCATCCGCGACCGGCTTGAGGTGCTGCTCTTCGAGTTTGGCAAGAATGAAACGGTCAATATCGTTGTGCACCCAGGAAGAGTTCACCGCCGGAACGGCAGGTCGAGACGGCGCTCGAAATGCCCAAAAATTGCGTTGCGCTTCCGTGATTTTTGGCGTGACCGTTACGGGCGAAGCAGCCGGCCACGGCGCGCCATCACGGATCCACTGTTCGATTGCCGCAACCTCCTCTCCCTTGAGCGGACCAGCAGGAGGCATCTGAAGCTTCCCGTTGTAACGAATCGCCGAAACCAGCAAGCTGGATTCCGGATGCCCGGGCACGACGACTGCACCGTCTTTGCCACCCTTCAGCATCGCCGCGCGCGAATCGAGCCGCAGACCTCCGCTCGATAAATTGGTATGGCACGCGTAACAGTTCTTCGTAAGTAAAGGCCGAATCTGAGTTTCAAAAAATTGTTCCTGCTCGGCCGAGATCGAGGCATCGGCGATCGGAGCTGCTTCGGAGGGTGGTGGAGGGGCGACAGGAGCAACTTTCGCCGGAGCCTCGACCACGGGTTTCACATTTGCGGAAGACAAAGTTGCAGCGGATGCGGTCTTGATCCACGCTTCGATCGCCGAGATGTCGGTATCCGCGAGCTTGCCGCGGGGCGGCATCTTGAGAATCGGATCCTCATAATGAATCGCCTTTATGAGCAGACTGTTCTGCGGATCGCCGGGGACAATGGCAGGGCCTCGGCCTCCGCCCTTTAGAATCGACTCGTAGGAATCCAACTGCAAACCGCCTGCGTGGCCGCCAAAGGTGTGGCAGCCGCTGCAATTTTTCGCGAGTATAGGCTTGAGCCCTTCGTCGAAAGATGATGCTGCCGGAGTCTGTGCACTGGACGTACCCTGCTGCAAGAACGTGATCAGTGCGACCGCGTGCAAGAGCCCATAGGTTCTTGCGCTGCGATGAAACCCGGTAGACATAGCGAGGAACACCTCCCGTTGCGAGTTACAGAAGGCCGGTTGACTGAGCGGCGGCGAACCTACTAGGTTGCGACGGGGTCTAGCCCGTCAGCTTTCAATCTTGGAAAGGTAGGTTCCGGCTACAAGGCGGGAACAAACGACGTTAACGGAAGATTAACATATTCCAGCGCTTTCTTTCAAGCGAAAGTACCTATCTCCCGACGAGATGCGCGGCGTCTCTTTCATTTTCGCCACAGACGTCCTCATAAAGCTGCGTGTCGGGCGGCGTAAGCTCTACCGGCATCTTGTTCGTCCAGGGCTTCATATAGGTTTTCGGATCATCGATGGTGAATTCGATCTCCATGTGCCCGAAGTCCGTGCGGCGGTAACGCTCGATCACATGAAGATCTTCCGTATGGGGATGCCCCAGGCCGTCCAGCCACGAGCGGTCGTTGAAGCCTTTGGTGTCGACGACCAGGGTGTCGCGCTCCCATCGGCCCGCCGAATAGCCGAGCCACGTTGGAGTCGGATTAGGCGAAAGAACGCGACCGTCCAAGAAGATCTGCCGGAACATGCTCTGAACCTCGTGCAGGATCACGATGGATTCGGGTGTTTGAATGATTTGAAACGGAACGGGAACGGCCGCCATCGCGGGGACAGGCCACGGAAGACAGCGGGATGCCGGCATATCTTTCCGCATATCAGCCAGCCGCTGGTTCATCAGCGCCTCCGCCCATGGCTGCATTTTCAAATCGTCCGGATCGAGGTCTGCCGCGAGATTCAACGAGTATTTGGGTGGCGCATCTACACCCTCGACGCTGTGGTCCGGCACCCACCAGATCCCCGACAGATCCGGTTTGCCGTCCGCAGTCCGAGGCGCCGGCGCGGAAAGATCAGGTTCACCATGAGCTGTTCGAGGCAGCTTAGGGTTGGTGACGTTTTGCCATTGGGCAAGCGCGGGCAGGGATAGGCAGGCAAAGAACATAGCAACTGTAAAACGGGGAATGGACATCTCTCCTTCCGGATCGCGGCTACCCAATCTTGACCGAGCGCAACGGATCCGTCAATAGAAGTGCCACGTTCCGGCAGGCTCGAAGTGACGGCCGTGTTAAACTGACCGTCATCCGCGGACAGCGTTCGTCCTCCCCCGCCCCTGTTGTTCACTATCTACAAAAGGAGGACGTTTGTTTCGACAAGTTACAGCAGGCCTGGAGCGATATTTCGAGTTTCGGCGCCTGAATACAAACTGGAAAACTGAAATTCTGGCGGGCGTGACCACGTTCATCACGATGGCATACATCGTCTTCGTGAATCCCTCCATTCTCAAGGACGCGGGCATGCCGGTTGCCGCGGTGTTCACCGCCACGTGCCTCTCAGCAGCATTCGCCACGATTCTGATGGGCGCCTTTGCGCGGTATCCGATCGCGCTTGCGCCGGGCATGGGATTGAACGCGTACTTCACCTATACGGTCGTAAAGGGGATGGGAGTGCCTTGGGAAACCGCTCTTGGGGCGGTCTTCCTTTCGGGAGTGGCCTTCCTGATCCTCACCCTGGTGGGCATTCGACAGTGGATCATCGCGGCAATTCCCGCGGAATTGTACGCCGCTGTCAGCGCGGGGATCGGACTGTTCATCGCCTTCATCGGACTGAGAAATGCGGGCATCGTGAAAGCCGATCCGGCAACTCTCGTCTCCATGGGTAATCTTCGGGAACCCAACACGGCTCTCGCCGTATTCGGAATTCTGACGATCGCGGCGCTTCGAGCCTGGAACGTGCGGGCGGCAATTCTGATCGGGATCCTGAGTACTACTCTAGTCGGCGCCGTGGCGGGCCTTGTTCATTGGCAACCGCAGTCGTACGGATGGAGCGATCTCTCCGGGACAATGCTGCATCTGGACGTTCGGGGGGCAGCGGGACTCGGCTTGCTCGAAATCGTGTTCGTCTTTCTGTTCGTGGATTTGTTCGACAACGTCGGCACGCTCATGGCCGTGACCAAAAAAGCGGGACTGCTCGATAAAGACAACAGAATTCCGCGAGTGAACCGTATTTTGTTCACCGATGCGACCGCCACTATTGCCGGCTCGTTGCTGGGAACGACGACCGTTGTGAGCTATATCGAATGCGCGGCCGGCGTAGCAGCGGGCGGCAGGTCCGGAGTGACCTCGGTCGTCACCGGGCTGCTGTTTGTCGCGACATTGTTCGCGGCGCCCCTCATGGGAGCGATCCCTTCCGCGGCCACGGCGCCCGCTCTGATCGTGGTTGGGGGCTTAATGATGTCGGCTCTGGCAGAGATCGCGTGGGACGACGCGACCGTAGCGGTACCCGCGTTTCTTACGCTGGTTACGATCCCGCTTACGTTCAGCATCGCGAACGGACTCGCGTGGGGCATCATATCCTACGTGTTACTTCACCTGGTACGAGGCCGCGCCCGGCAAGTTCCCTGGGCGGCATACGTTCTCGCAGTCCTCTTGTTGATCCGATTCGTCTACATCGGTGGTCGTACTTAAGAGCTCAAGTGCGCGAGCGCTTCTGCCAGAACCAGAACACCTTGAGTGATCGCTTCCGGAGAAGAATATTCATCCGGACGATGGCTCACACCGCCGCGGCTCGGGATAAAGAGCATGGCCGTGGGCGAGATTCGCGACATGAACAGCGAATCATGGTAGGCGCGGCTGATCATCCGATCGAAGGGAAGCTTGTGCTTCTCGCAAGCGTGAACCAGAGCATCCACTACCGCGGGAGCGCACTGCGCCGGCGGATCGGAATTCACCAGTTCCGAATGCACCCGAACGTTGCGCTTCGCAGCGATTCTTTCGCACGCGTCCGCAATCTGCTGAAGGACGGTGTCGCGCCGTGTCTGCTCGATATCGCGTACGTCAACTTCGATTCGCGCGCGGCTGGGAATGCTGTTTACAGCGCCAGGAAACACCTCGCAAATGCCAACGGTCCCAACCGTGTCGATTGCCCCGGTGGACAGCGCCGCCGACTCGACGGCTAGAGCGATCTCGGCTGCCGCCAGGAACGCGTCGCGGCGGCCCGGCATCAACACTGCGCCAGCGTGACCGCCCTCGCCTTCGATCTGGATCTTGAGGCTCGCGGGCGCGGCGATTGCGGTGACCACACCCAAGGGTACCTGTCGCTGTTCGAGAATCGGACCCTGCTCGATGTGCAGCTCGGCAAACGCCGCATAATAGCCGCTGGGCAAAGGAACGGTTGAAAGACAACCGGAGAAACCGGCTGACGCGCGCGCCTCATTTAGAGAAATGCCGTCCCGGTCCTTCAGCCGATCGCCCGCGGATGGATCGAGCAGACCGCTCAGCAAGCGGCTGCCGAGGCAACCGATTCCGAATCGAGTGGGTTCTTCTGAGGTGAAGATCAGCAGCTCGATCGAGCGCCTCGGATGATATCCGGCTCGCTGCAATGCCCGGATCGCCTCCAATCCGCCCAACACGCCGACAGTTCCGTCGAAACGTCCAGCGTTCGGAATGGCGTCTATATGCGAGCCGGTGCCGACCGGCGCAAGATTAGCATCTGACCCCTCCCAGCGCGCGAAGGTATTGCCGACGGGATCCTCTCGGATCGTGAGCCCAGCTTCCCGGCAAAGCCGCTTTACGAACTCGCGACCTCGCACGTCGGCTTCTGTGAAGACGACCCTGGTCACTACCGGAGGCGGAGCTTCCGAAGTTTTTCCCAGGGCATCCAGTTCTTCCGCCAGCCGGGTTTGTTCAACCTTTAGCTGCATGTTTCACCGGCGAGCGGGTGGCGATTCCAATCTTTATAGATAAGATATTTCGCTGGCGTCTTACCTAGGGCCCCAAACCATTGGGGACAATAGGGTCCCATCCAGATAAAATCGCCCGCCGAAACGGGATACCAATGCTCACCCAGCCGGTAGATGCCTTCACCGGCGAGCATCAGCAGACCGTGCTCCATCACATGAATCTCGACCATGGGCAGCGTCGCGCCGGGTTGAAAGGTCATCGTATTTACGGCGAAATCGAAGGCCGGATCGGCGGGAACAAGTGTGCGAACCTGGAGCGCGTCATCGCCCATGAATGGCTGGCCATTGACCATACTCTCTTTTCCGGTGAACAATGCGGGCGCGGAGGCGCCACCTAGCGAAACGTATGGTTTCTCGACGATGGCGGCTCGAGCCGGGCGCGCTGCGGATAAGACTTCCGAACTGCTTGGGGGAAAATACGCGTAGTCGCCGACCGCGAGCGAACGCTGACCTGCCGTAAGCTCTCCTTCAAGCACGTAAACAAATCGTTCGACGGATGCCGGTTCCAATGTCCCGCCAGTCTCGAACTCGGCTGTGTACTGCGTGAATCGCGCTCCGCCCGCCGGGCCGATATGGACGATCGCGGTTGCCTTGCGCATCCCCGGAAGAGGTGCGCGAACGAACGTGTCGGGGGTCTGCAGAAGATGATCGGGGTGATGAGCACTGCGGGTTTTTCCAAGATGTTGCATTAGGCTCCTCAAGCCGGACGCACAAGCACGCCTTGGCTTCGCGCGGTGATTTTTCCTCTATTAAAGATGGTTTCGCCGCGCCGAATGGTCCGCTCGACTACTCCGCGAAAGCGCGCACCGATGTACGGACTCAGACGATGGCGTTGCATCAGGTCTCCGGCGTTGAGATTGTACGATCTGGAAACATCCACTATCGCAAGATCCGCGTCCGCTCCGGGAACCAGGCGTCCCTTCCCGGGAATCCGGAATCTGCAAGCCGGCTGGGCCGCGAGGAGTGAGCTGATTCTTTCGAGCGGCATCGCACGCTCATGGTGACCGCGTTCGAGCAGCACAGCAAGAGTCGACTGCACGCCGGCGATGCCTCCCCATGCCTGGTTAAAATCGACTGACTTCATTTCCGGTGGGGCGGGCGAGTGGTCCGAGGCCACGATATCGATCGTGCCATTCAGAAGCTCCGTCCACAGCTTGTCCTGTTCGAATTTCTCACGCAAAGGAGGCGCGCATTTGGCGACGGCTCCCAGCCGCTCGACGTCCTCTTCGGTGAAGAAGAGGTAATGCGGGCAGGTCTCAATCGAAACATCGATGCCGCGTGCCCGAGCCTCGGCGGCCAACGCAACTCCGCGTCCGGAGCTGATGTGAACGATGTGCAGCTTCGCGCCCGCTTCGCCGGCGAGCAAGGTGGCGCGCTGGATCGCTTCGAGCTCGGCGACAACGGGGCGCGAGGTTAGGAAGTCTCGAACACCGGACCGGCCCTCTTCGATCATTCGGTGCCGCAGCGCCTGCGTCAATTCGTGACTCTCAGCGTGGACGGCAACCGGCAATCCGAGACGGGCCGCCTCGCGCAAGCCTTCCAGCAGTGTCAGGTCGTCCGCGCGTGGAAATTCCGGAAGACCTGAATCGCACATGAACGCCTTGAACCCAACCACGCCCCGCGCCGCCAGCTCCGCCATCTCGGGAATGTTTCCCGGAACCAGACCGCCCCACAGCGCAAAGTCCGTAATCGATACCGCCGACAGTGCCGCGCATTTGCGATCGAACTCCCGGGCGTTGGTGGTGCACGGGGTCGAATTCAGAGGCATGTCGAAGTACAGGGTTCCGCCTCCAGCCGCCAGAGCCCGGCTCCCAGTCTCAGCGCCTTCCCATTCAGTGCGGCCCGGCTCGTTGAAGTGCAGATGCACATCGATGACGCCGGGAAACACATGCAAGCCGCGGGCATCGATTTCTTCCTTTGCTCCAGGGAGATCACGGCCGATCGCCTCAATGCGACCATCCTGGATGGCCACATCGAATTGACGCATTCCTTCGCTGACAAGAGTGCCGCCACGAATCACGACGTCAGCCATGTCGCGCATCCAACCTTTCCAGAAACCCTATTCCCGTTTCGAGTGCCGCCGCAACATCATCGGCGAGCACCGCTTCATCCGGATGATGACTAATTCCGCCCGGGCTCCGCAGAAACAGCATGGCGACAGGCATTCGACGCGCGAGAATCATGGCATCGTGCCCTGCCCCACTGGTCATTCGATGAAAGGGACCAAGGAGTTCCATCAGGCCGGCATCCATCGCGACAGCGGACTGGTCGAGTCGTGGTTCCCACCGGACTTTGAGACCGCGCCGTACCGCGATCTGCTGTGCGCAATCGATCATCCGGCGCACCGCCTCGCGCCGAACTGTATCGTCGGCATGCCGCACATCAAGGCCGGCCCGGGCGCTGCCGGCGATCACGTTGGTTGCTCCCGGCTCGACTTCCAGGCTGCCCACGGTTGCCACCAGTCCCGACGTGGCCAGCGCTTCCCGCTCGACCGCGCCGATCCATGCTCCAGCGCCGGCCAGAGCATCGTGCCGTAGGTTCATGGGCGTCGTTCCCGCGTGGTTTGCCCGACCCTCGAAGATCACATCGCCGCGGCTCTGCCCGACGATCGCTTCCACGACGCCTAGCGGAAGATTGAGACGATCGAGTACCGGTCCTTGCTCGATGTGGAATTCCAGATATCCGAGCGCGTCGGAACTCGCCTGGGCCTCCTGAATCCGCGCTGGGTCCAAACCGAAAGCAGCGATCGCATCGCTCACCCGCACACCAGCGGCGTCGCCACGCGCGAGTAGTTCGTCATCCACCTGGCCGACTAATGCGCGGCTGCCGATGAACGGAACGCCGAACCGCACGCCTTCCTCCTCCGAAAATCCGACGACTTCGATCTGGAACGTCATGCGACGGCCCGCGAGGATCTCTACAAGTGCGACGCCGAGAACCACTCCTAGAATCCCGTCGAAAGCGCCCGCGCGAGGGACAGTGTCCAGATGCGAGCCGATAAAAAGACGCGGAGCATTCGGATGCGTCGCCTCACAATAGCCGCGCAGATTCCCGGCGTGATCGATGGTCACGCGCATGCCTGCCGCTTCCATCCAACTGCGAAAGCATCGGTGAACAGCGTGCATCGGCTCGGATAAGAAGGTCCGGGTTGTAACGCCGGGCTCCTCGCTGTACTGAGCGATCATCCGGCAGCGGTCGATCGCCGTTTGCGCGACGGACAGAAACCGCTCCATCAGGATCCCCGGTAGGTACTGTAGCTGTAAGGAGTGAGCAGGAGCGGCACGTGGTAATGTCCCGCCGGATCCGCGAGTCCGAAGCGTACCACGACTTCGTCGAGAAATGGCGGATCGGTTAGTTTCACGCCAGCGCGCCCAAAGTAATCGCCTGCGTGAAACGTGAGCTCATAAATGCCCGGCTCTATGGTTTCGCCAGAGAGCAGAGGTTCGTCGGTCCGTCCATCCTGGTTCGTGGTCACGGTCTTCAGGTGCCGGCGAGCGCCGTTCCGCACCGTGTGCAAATCGATCACAATGTTCCCCGCAGGCGTTCCGCGCGACGCATCCAGCACGTGAGTGGATAGGCGAGCCATGTGATCTGCCCGCTATCTCCGCAGCCTCAGGCCCAGGCAGCCGTACGGGGGCCGGGCGTCAGTAAAAACGCCAAGTTCCTCGCCGCGTTCGACCACCATATCCCAGGTGCGGTTGTTCGCCTCAAGATGGATTTCAGCGATCGCCGGAATCTCCCCGAGCATTTTGGTGCCGATCTGATAGATAACCTCCTGAATGCTGCCCGATTCAAAGGTGTTAAACACATCGCGGACAATTTGCCGCACGCTCGCGGTCACCGCACCCGAGCTGAACCCAACCGACGATCCGGTGTATATCCATTCCAAATCCAGCCACATATGAAGAGGCCGATTCGCGATGTCCGGCAATGTCGTGTACTCGTCGCGAACGAAACCGTGGAACGCGCTGCCCCCCAAACGAAGCAGCTTGAAGCCACGGATGCCTGACGCCACTTCCACGAACCCCTCGCGGTTTATTTCGATGCGGGCGGTGGCCCGTTCGGGCCCAGCCGGAGAAAATGCGGCATTGCTACCCGCCGCCCCGCCCGGCAGTCCAGCATAAGGAATCTCAACCGCGGAGACCTGCACTCCCTCCACCTGCCGATAGGTGTCGAGAAACTTCTGGCCCAGAAACCGGCAGCAGCCCTCAAGATCGGGACCCTCATAATTGAGCGTTTCGCGCTGAATGAAATTCTTCATCGAATCCGTCGCGATCAGCCCGGTGTTGTCTCCGGTGGTGTAGGTGGGCCAGAAGGCATCGCCATAGATCAGCATAAGGATATTGGCGCCGAAAACCGGACTTCCGCCCCCCGAACTTTTTCCGTCCCGGTTCAAGCGATATACGCTCACATCGCCCTTGCCGTAGTAGCTGCGCTTCCAGCCGCTCGCAAACTGCTCCACTATCGCGTTCCTTCCTGAACTGTCTCCATCAATCGAAACCTGGCTATGCGACTCACTTGACGGAGCGCCTCCTCATACTCTTCCTCGGGTGAAGATTCGAGCCGCTGTTCAAGAGCCCGTAAGATGTCGTGCTTGGTGCTGCCCTTAACAGCGAACAGAAAAGGAAACCCGAACTTATTACGATACGCCGAATTGAGCTGTTGCAGGCGATCGAATTCTTGCGGGGTCAAATGATCGAGACCGGCGCCGGCCTGCTCGCCCGTGGATGCGGAACTAATTCGGGCTCGTGTCCCGAGATCCGGATGCGCCCGCAATAGAGCGAGTTGTTCTTCAGGTTCCGCGCACGCGAGCCGGCCGATCATCGCCCTGTGCAGGGCCTCCACGTCAGCAAACGGCCTTGCGGACCAGGTTCGTTCGGCAACCCACGGCGAATCCTCAAACACCCAACCCAAAGCCGCCACAAAACCCTCGCTGTCGAGCGAGTTTAATTCGTCGATTTTCATTCGCGCGTGACCGTTATTGTCCTATTGCCTGGTTCAGGCGGTAGACAATCGATCCTTCCACGCGTACTTCCTGCACGCTTTCCGCCCCTGCCAGCGTGAATATTGCGGATAACGCCTGCTCGGGCGTTTCTGTTCGCTCCAGGACCGCTGCGAGCGGCGTTTCCACCGGTGGCCTAATATAAACTACGTCGGCGGCTTTACCCGGTTCGAAATCGCCGATCTCCTCTTCCAGCCCCAGCGCCTCCGCACCGGCCCGCGTCGCAAGATAGAGCATCTGTGCTGCATCAAGAAGGGCTCCCTCAGGCGCGATTCGCTGCAGGAGGTACGCCTGCAGGGCTTCTTTGAACAATCCGAACCCCGTGCCGCCTCCCACATCGGTCCCTAGCGCGACGCGCACACCAGCTCTCACGTGGCGTTTCAGGCCGAAAAGACCGCTGCCCAGCGCGGCGTTGCTGCAAGGACAGTGTGCGACAGTCGTGCCCTCAGCAGCGAGTCGCTCGAGCTCGGACGCGGTTGGGTGAACGTTGTGAGCCATCACAGCTCCGCGGCCGCCGAGTCCGAAACGCTCATACACCGCCAGATAGTCGGATGCCCATGGGAACAGCTTGGCGACTTCTGCAATCTCCCGCGGATTTTCATTCAAGTGGGTCTGAAATCGAAGCCCCTCATGTTCGCTCCGTAGAGTCTGGCAGACCTCCAGCATCGCCTCGGAGGTGGAAAGTGCGAAACGCGGCGTCACAGCATAGAGCAAGCGCCCGCGCCGGTGAAAACACCGGATCAACTCGCTGCTGTCGTGATAAGCACTATCCGGAGACTGGTGCAGTTCGGGGCGCAGCCGCCGGTCTGACATGACCAGCCCGCTGGCGATTCGCAAGCCGGATGCCCTGCCCGCCTCAAATAGCGCGGCTGTGGCTGCGGCAAAGTGCGCTCCGAAAACTAGCGCGGTAGTGGTCCCGTGCGACGCCAGCGCATGAACGAATCCATGGGCTACTTTGCGCGCGTGGGACTCATCCGCCATCCGAGCCTCTTCCGGAAGCGCGCAGTCTTCCAGCCAATCGAGCAGAGACCGCCCCAGATTCCCAAGCACTCGAAGCTGCGGAAAGTGAATGTGCGTATCGATCAAGCCGGGCATCAGAAATCCGCCCCGCAGATCGATGGTCGCCGCCTTCGGGTTCGCCGCGCGAATCGTCTCGAAGTCTCCGCAGGCAACCACTCGGCCGTCTCGCATCAGCAGGCCGCCATCCCAATGAGATTCCAGCGCGCGATCATGTACAAACGGATTGCGCGGAGTGTGAAACAGGGGCGCCCGCAGCAACTCGCCCCATTCAGGGGGACTCACCGTTTTATCGTTTCCCTCACGGATTCTCTTGCGGCGCGCGCAGCCTGGACTGCGAAGAATACGCGCTCCGGCGTCGCAGGACTCGCGAACGTGAGGGGCCCTCCATCGCCAAAGGCCGCCACTGCATCGCGAATCGCTTCACGCACTGAAATTGCGAGCATTAACGGCGGCTCGCCCACCGCTTTGCTGCCCATCACGACTCCCGGCTCGGCTGCGCGCTCCAGAAAGCCGACGTTGAAGACGTCGGGCACTTCCGACCAGGAGGGAAGCTTATATGTAGACGCGCCTGCGGTCGCCAAGTGTCCCTGTGAATTCCACACCAGTTCTTCCAGAGTCAGCCAGCCGACTCCCTGAATGAATCCGCCTTCCACCTGCCCCCGATCCACAACCGGCGAAACCGACTCGCCGACGTCTTCGAGAATGTCCGTCCGCAGCAGGCGATAATCTCCCGTGAATCCGTCGATTTCGACCTCGGAGACAGCGGCCGCATAAGCGAAATAGTGGAACGGCTTTCCGCGGCCTGCTTTCGGATCAAAGTGTATATCAGGAGTCCGGTAATAGCCTTGGGCGAACAACGGAACTTGCTGACGATAAGCCGCTTCACACACGCGAGCGATGGGGATGCCTTCCGATTCGTCACCATTCCCCAAGGCAAGCCCGTTGGAAAAACGGACTGCGGACGCGTCACAGCCGAGCAAGCCCGCCGCGACGGCGGCTAGCCGCACGCATAGCTGGCGGCAAGCATCGGCCACTGCTGCGCCATTCAGATCGGTCCCCGCTGACGCGGCAGTCGCGGATGTATTCGGAATTTTGTCCGTGCGCGTCGGCATCACGCGCACAGCTTCCAGCGGCACGCCCAGGCTGTCAGCAGCGATCTGCTGGATCTTGGTATGCAGACCTTGCCCCATCTCAGTGCCGCCATGGTTGACTTGCACGCTGCCGTCGCGATAGATCAGCACCAGTGCGCCAGCCTGATTGAAAAATGTCGCTGTGAAAGAGATGCCGAATTTCACGGGCGTGATCGCGAGCCCGCGCTTGCGATGAGGGCTGTTCTCGTTGAAACGGTCGATCTCTTTACGCCGCGCGTCGAATTCGCTGGATTGCTTCACCTTCCGCCAAATGGTGTGGATTCTTCCAGCATCCTTAACAATCTGGCCGTAGTGCGTGCGATCACCCTCGCGATAAAAATTCCGCTCGCGGACTACGTCGGGCCGCAACGAAAGCCGTCGGGCCGCCTGATCGAGAATCTCCTCGATCACCAACATCCCTTGCGGTCCTCCGAATCCCCGAAAGGCCGTCTGCGATGTCTTGTGGGTGCGGCAAATGGATCCGGTTAGTTCGACAGCCGGGAGCCTGTACGTGTTGTCCGTATGGAACAACGCCCGCCACAGGATCGGCTCCGACAAGTCCAGGCTCCAGCCGCCGTCGGAATAATAAGAAATGCGGACGCCTTCCAGACGCCCGTGGTCATCGAATCCCGCGGAATAACGCGCAAGAAACGGATGCCGCTTGCCAGTCAGCGCGAAATCAAGCGCGCGGGTCAAACGGACTCGCACCGGCCGTCCCGTCTTCCATGCACCCAGAGCCGCGATCGCGACCCACGGGTTCGATTGCACTTCCTTGCCGCCGAACGCCCCACCCATGCGCAGGCATTCCACGGTGATCTTGTGACGAGGCAACCCCAAAACCCGCGAAATGACTTCCTGCGCTTCAGCGGGATGCTGGGTCGAGCTGTGAGCCGCTACGCCGCCCGTTTCATCGCGCCACGCGATCGCGCAATGCGTCTCGAGATAGAAATGCTCTTGCCCGCCGATCATGAGCTCGCCGTCAAATAACAACGGGCTCGACTCGATCACAGACATATCGCCATCAGCCAGCCGGAAGGGGCCGGACAAAAAGCTTCCCGCGGAAATCGCATCCTCGATGGTGAGGATCGCAGGCAAGGGCTCGTACTCGACGCGCACGCGTTCGGCGCCAAGCCGTGCGTCCTCAAGAGTTTCTCCCAACACCCACGCGATGGGCTGCTGGTGGTACATTGCTTCGGTTGGAAATAGAGGCTCGTCATGCCTGCTCGAACCAGTGTCGCCTTCGCCCGGAACGTCAGCAGCCGTCAAGACCGTTGCGACACCGGGCTGAGTAAGCGCAGGCGAGACATCCAAGCTCTTGACCAAAGCATGCGCGTATGGCGACAGCACAGGCCAGGCATGCAGCAAGCGCGGGAATCGCAAGAGCAGATCGTCGGTGTACAGGGCATCGCCCGTCACGTGTCCGCGAGCGCTCTCGTGGGGAACCGGTTTGCCGGCGAAGCTCATGCGGCGGTCTCCCGTCGATTCCATAAAAACTTTCCGACCAGGCTCTTCGCGACTGCCAGACGATACTCCGCCGAACCACGATGATCGCTGATTGGCCGTAACGTGCGATCCAGAGCCGCTTGGGCGCGCTCCACCGCGGCCTCATTCCAACGCTGGCCAACAACAGCGTCTTCGGCTGCGGCGGCCCGCAACGGAACCGCAGCAACTCCATTAAACGCGAATCGGCAACGATCTACACGCCCGGATTCGTCCCAATCCATGGTCATACACGCGGCGACGGTGCTGATGTCGTCCATCCGCCGTTTGGCCACTTTGTAAAACTTCACAAAAGTGGGCAGCGGCTTGGGAATCTCAATCGCCGCGATCAATTCCCTGGGGACCAGCGCTGTCCGGCGGTATCCGGTGAAGAAGGATTGCAGCGGAACCACACGCTTTCCGCCTTTGCTGACCAAATGCACGGATGCATCGAGAGCGAGCAGCAGTGGAGCGCCATCGCCGATCGCCGAGGCGGTCGCCAGATTTCCGCCAAGTGTGGCGCGGTTCCGGATCGGGGGCGATCCGAACAGAACCAGCCACTCGCGGAAAGCCTCTGGTGCTGCTGTCCAGCGCGCTGGAATTTCGTTCAATGTCAGTCCCGCACCGATTAAGACGCGTTCCTCCGTCTCCGAGAACTCACGCAATTCACCAATCGCCTCAAGGCTGATGATGTGGTTCCATCGCGTACCCTTCAGGTTCGATTCGACGCCCACATCGGTGCCGCCCGCGACCAAACGCGCCTCAGGGTCTGCGGCGAGAATCGTGAAACACTGCTCCAGAGTCGTCGGACGCGAGAATCGCGAAGTTGTCGTTTGATGATCGACAGACTCCAGTCTCTGAGCGGGCTGTGACAACCGATCTAGAAATTCGCCGGCCGGCGCCGGACCCAGCGAAAGCGCCGCGTCGCGGATGGGACGATAGCCCGTGCACCGGCACAAATTGCCGCTAAGCTCGTGAGGGTCACAGGGGCCCTCGCGGTCCCGCCGGTATTGCTCGGCGAACATGCTCATCACAAATCCCGGCGTGCAGTATCCGCACTGGGACCCGCCCGCGGCTGCCATCGCTTTTTGAACGTCTGCTAGTTCCCCGTTCTGTGCGAGCGCCTCCACCGTGTAGATTTCGCGGCCGGCCGCCATGGGGGCGAACATCAGGCAGCTATTAACGGCCCGATAAGCGCTGCCGCCGGCATCATCCATCAACATCACGACTGTGCAGGCGCCACACTCACCTTCCGCACAGCCCTCTTTCGCGCCGGTCAAACCTTGATCGCGAAGATAGTCGAGCAGCGTGGTCTGAACGGCAGCGCCGTCGATGGAAGTTCGGCGACCATTGAGCAGGAACTCCGACGTTTTGCCCTCCTCCGAGAACCTGTTTTCAACCCCAATGTAGCAGGATCGCTTCATACCGAGTGGGTTACCCGACTTCCGTTTAGAACCAAATTCAGGATGACCGCCACCAATGTTCCCAGCACCACACCGCTGCTTGTGATGGGACTTGTCCAGTCCGGAAGGTGTTGAAAAAACCGCGGGGACAACGTCGGGATCATACCGAAGCCCATAGAGCTTGCCACTATGAAAAGGTTGTGCCGGTTTCCCTGAAAATCCACCGCACTCAGAATGCGAACACCAGCGGCTGCCACCATACCGAACATCACAATCCCTGCGCCGCCCAAGACCTGTTGCGGAACCGCGGCGACCACGTGCGCCAACTTCGGAAGCAGTCCAAGGGCCATCAAGATCACCCCGCCGGTTGCGCATACGAACCGGGATCGAACGCCTGTGACCGTCACTAGGCCCACGTTCTGCGAAAACGTTGTACACGGAAAAGCGTTAAAAATTCCGCCAGCCAGCATGCCTAAACCGTCCGCGCGCAAGGCCTGAGTCAGGTTCTGACCGGTGAACCTCGAGCCTGTGATATCGGCTAGCGCGAGAAAAACAGCGGTGGATTCCACCAGAGTGATGATCATCACCAGGCCCATGGTGACGATGGCGCCGGCATGGAAGGTCGGCATACCGAAGTGAAAAGGTTCGACCAAGGCCACCCACGGAGCTTCAGCCACGCCCTCGATCCGGATCCAGCCCAGCGGGATTGCGACCAGGGTGCCTGCCAGAATGCCCAGCATGATCGCCAGACTGTTCCAGATTCCGCGTGCGTATTTAGTCAACAGGAGAATCACGATAAATACGAACAACGCGACGCTGAGGCCCGTAATCTCTCCATATTTTGGATCTGTCGGATTACCGCCCGCAGCCCAGTTCATCGCGACAGACAGCAGTGAAATGCCGATGAGCGTAACCAGGGACCCGGTAACGACGGCCGGAAACAATGGCAGAAACCTGCCGATCAAAGGAGCGATCAGCATGCCCAGCAGTCCCGATACTAACAGTGCTCCGTGAAAGCCCGGGAGCCCGATTCCGGGATTTAGCCCCATCGCGATCATAGGGGCTATCGTGAGAAAAGTCGCACCCATCATCACCGGCAGGCGCGCGCCGAATCTGCCGATCCCCAACGATTGTATGAGCGTCGCGATTCCGGCGGCGAAGAGTCCGGAGTTGATGAGGAACGCAGTTTGATCCGGTGGTAGCTTCAGCGCCTCGGCGACCAGTAGCGGCACGGCGACATTCCCCGCGTACATCACCAGCACGTGCTGGAAGCCGAGCGCCAGCAACCGTCCGATCGCCGGCCTTTCGTTGACGGTGCTAGCCGGGATTGCGACCGTCTGTAACACGTTTCATCCTGGTAACAAGCTCCAGCCTTAAGTCGTCAGGCGATCGCCTTGTCGAACCGCTCCATGATGATCGGATACCGCTTGTCCATTCGCTCGCGGAGTTTCGCGATGTCGATGGTGCGGAACTGGCGGTCCTTCATGACGACCTTCCCGTCGACGATCACCGTTTGGACGTTGTGCCCAACAACGTTCTGTCCGAGCGTGACCGTAGGATCGAGGCTCGGATACTGATCGTAGTCGTCATGGGCGACCAGCACGATGTCGGCGAGCTTGCCGACTTCTAGGGTCCCTGTCTTCTTCCCCAATCGCGCTGCGCGGGCTCCGTTTCTGGCGGCGTAACGGATCATTTCCGGATAGCCTATAGGGGCGCCGGCGTGATACGGCGTTCCCGCGGCGATAGTTTGTCCCAGCACCGCATAGTGGGCCACCTGGAACAGGTCCAAGGTGCTTCGGCCTGACGGTCCGTCGGTTCCCAGGCCCACCCGGATGTCCTTGCGGATCATGTCGTACATTCTGTGGGGAGCCAGGCTATAGTTCCCAAAGGCGCAGTGGGCCGCGGAAATGTCGTACTTGGCGTACAAATCCACTTCCTCGGCGGTCAGTAACACCGAATGCGCGCAGTGCATGCGGTCGTTGAAGATGCCGATCTTTTCGAAGTATTCCGGTGGACGAAGGTTGTAATTCTCAACCGTAAAATCCACTTCATAGGTACCTTCACACAGATGAGTGTGGATTCCGGTGTCCAGTTGCTTGGCGAGCTCTGCAATCTGCGTCCGCAGCGATTCCGTGTTCACGATGATCTGCCGCAAAGACAGCCACGCGTTCACGCGCGGATGCTTCTCCCATCGCTTGACCAGCGCCTCGCTCTCTTTGAGGATCTTGTCGGTGCTCCAGAGATGCGTTTTCGGCAGATCGTCATCCATGTCGCACGTGTTTTGCGCGATGCGGCCCCGGATTCCAACCTCGTCAGCGGCCCGGCCCATTTCGTCGGCGTGCGGCCCGCCCGCTTCCAGGAAACAGGTGGTCCCGACGCTGATCATCGAGGTGTAGCCGACCAGCCCACTGTGATAAATGTCTTCGGGTTCGAGCCCGCTTTCGAACGGGATCAGATAGCTCTTCCAGCGTGGACCCCGCTTGTGAGTTACCTTTCGGACACCCCGAAGAAACTGCTGGGCCGTATGGTAGTGCGTGTCCGTAAGGCCTGGCATCGCGATCAGGCCCGACGCGCTGATCGTTTCTTTCGCCGAAAAGAGCTTAGCGGCATCCATCGCCTTGCCCATCCAGGCGATCGAATTCCCGGTGACCGCGATGGCTCCATCGGAGATCACGGTTCCGGCATCGTCATACGACACGATATCCGGACCCGTGATGAGCAGATCCACGGCCTGCGGACCAGCGTTCTGTCCCATCGCTTTAAGCGCCAGTATCGAGGCCGAAGCGCCCAGGATCGCGCTCCGCCCTAACAATTCGCGCCGCGTTAGTCCCTCTCGCTGCTCGCCCATTTTCCTCTCCGACGTGAAGCCGTTAGAACGTAAACCGTGCCGAGACCTGGGCGCGGCGCGCATTCGTACCGTCAGGGAAACCGCCCGAAGCCGAACCGTTGCCCACACCCGTAGCCGCTCTGATGATCGTGCCGGTGGCGAAATACGCGTTTTGGACCACAGAGGTATTGCTAATCGTGTTGAACACGTTGAAGACCTCGAAGCTGAGATCCAGCCGCAGAGCCTCCCTGTACGCGAACCCTTTGGTCAGCCGGCCATCCATGCGGTTGACAGTATCGATAGGCACACTCGACCGGGGCAGGAACGGGACACGTCCCGGCGCGCCGAACGGAGTCACCATTCCGTTAATGGTGGTGCCTCCAGCCAAACCAGGGAGCCCCGAGGAGACGATAAGTATCGGATCCACGGGTTGCGCTGACGCGGCTGTTTCGATGAGCGAAAGCTGCCAGCCGTTAAGAGCCGAATTTACAATCCCGGAACCGAAGTCTTTGCGCGGCGGCGCGATGATGGCCGATACCACCAGGCGTTGGCGCTGATCCAGATGGGAAGTGCCTTTTTCCGCCTGATAGTCGCCGTTGTAGGTGGTGGCCGGAGGATCGGTAAAGTAGATGTTGTCGGCTGCGGCCCCCTGGGCTTCATCCAACGCATGCGACCAGGTATAAGCCAGCGTTCCTGAAATCCACTTCGTTGCGCGTTGCCGGTAGGACACAGTCATGCCGTCGTACCACAGGCGCCCCCGATTGCTCAGGTAGATGATACTGGCGTACCGATTATCGATGCGGTTGGCGCGCAGATACGTAGGAGTTGTGTAGGTGCCGGTCGGATTGCCGTTCACATCCTGGATCGTGTACGTCGCCGAGCCGGTCGCCAGGCCCAGGTTGAGGTCCTCACGGCTGAGGAACTGATAGCCCCGGCTGTGCATATAGGAGACCGTCAGGGCCGCGTTCTTGCCGATAGCCTGCTCCACCGACGCATCAAGCTGCTCGGTATAAGGCGTAGCCAGACCCGACGAGGCGAACGTAACATTGGTCAACCCTACGGAGCCGGCCAGTGACGCCAGCCGGTTGGGGAACGTCGGGCCGGCCGCGAGCTGCGCCGGGTCGACGCCGCTGAGTGTGCCGGTCTTTTGAATGACTCCATTGCGCTGCTGCAGACGGATCACACTCGCGGAAGGCAGGCGGGCGTAGAAGATGCCATATCCCGCCCGAAAGACAGTGCGGTCCTTATTGAAGGAGTAAGCAACGCCGATCCGAGGGGCGAAGTTCTTCCCGGGTTGATTGAGCGTCGCGGTTGCCGGGTAGTCCGGATTCAGCGGCGGTTGAGTATAGGTGCTGTATTCGTAGCGAAGGCCATAGTTCACCGTGAAGTGCCGGGTGACGCTCCACTGATCCTGCGCAAAGACAGCGTAATTGTCGACGGAAGCGTGCGTAAGCAGCGGCCCGAACGATTGCGTGTACGACAGCCAGTTCTTTCCGGTGGTAGCGCCCGAGAGATCCTGGGCAAACGCCGTGATGCTGCCGTAAGTGTAGGATCCGGGACCGTTGAACAACGCATTTTCGGTATCTCGCAAGAACGCGAAGTCCACGCCGAACTTGATTTGGTGGGTTCCCTTCGTCCATGAGAGATTATCGGCGAACTGGTAGCGGTCTTCGGAAGGTTGGATATTCGGGATATTCGTGCTGACGCCCAAATTTCTCTGGCCGGCAACCGTGAGACCGGAACGCAAGCCATTCGGCGGAGCTAGTTCAGGACTAAGATCCTGGCCGCGCCGGTCCTTGAACCAGCCGAAACGGGCTTCGTTCACCATCGAGTTGGAAACGATCCAGGTCTCTGACAGACGAGCAGTGCGGGTCTTGGCGGATTGAATTCCGTTAGTCCCGACTCCGCTTCCATCGGTGGCGGCGACGGAGTTGATGGCTCCGTTCGGAGAAGTGAAATTTAGAAGGTTGAAACTGGCCGTTACGCTGTGCTTGTCCGTTGGCCGCCAATCCAGCTTGCCGAGTCCCAGGTTCTGCGACAACGATCTGGGAACAGTCTGGAAGAAACGTTGGAAATAAGCCTGCGCGGCCGCGCACTGTGCGGGGGTGGCCGGCGCTCCGCATTGCCCGATGTAGGTGGTGCCGGAATAAAACTGCGGGTTCACGATCGAATCCACCAGCGGAAACTGGCGCCTGGTAAACTCGCCGTTGGCAAAGAAGAACAGCTTATCCTTGATGATCGGCCCGCCGATGCTGCCGCCGCTCTGATGCCTGTGCTCCGGAGGATTGTAGCGGGCGTACGGATCCGTGGCGTTGAGGGAGCGATTCCGGAAAAACCAAAATCCGGAGCCGTGATACTGATTCGTACCGCTCTTGGTAACGGTGTTGATCACGCCGCCTACGGCCCGGCCGAACTCGGCGCTGTATCCGGATGTCTGCACCTGAAACTCCAGAACAGCGTCCTGGCTGATGCTCGACGGAACGACAGACCCGCCGGCGATATCGAGTCCCCACTGCTGCGTTACGTCATTGCCGTCCTGCAGAAAGGCATTCCCTCCGGGAACGCCGCGAAAACTGACGCCGCCACTCGTGCCATCGGTGGTCGCACCCGGCGTCAACAAAGCAAATTGGTCCACCCGGCGTCCGTTGATCGGAAGATTGAGAATCTGGGTGTTTTCGACTTCCTGAGCGATTCCGCTCTTGGCCTGTTCCACCAAAGGCGTCTCCGCCGTTACCGTCACGGCCTCCGCCTGCTGGGCTATGGTGAGCAGCGCGGTCATCGTGATGTTCTGCCCCACCTGAAGCACTTCGATCTTGGTCTCATAAACCGCGAACCCGGGTTTCTTCACCGAAACTTGATAGTCCGGGCCGGGCGGTAAAGACGATGCAATGAAGTATCCCTCGTTGTTGGTGATGATCTTTCGTTCCAGCCCGATGTTACGATTCGCGACCGTTACGACAGCTTCGCCCACCGGTGCACCGGAGGGGTCACGAACAGTTCCGCTTATGGCGGCGAGTCCTGCGAGCGATTGCGCGCTCAAGCGAGGCGACACGAGCATCAATGCCACTCCGAACACTAAGCCCGCAAGTGCAGGCCACGCTGCGAGGCGACCTGGAAAGAGTCTGTCCGAAATCATAGATTTCATACGAATACAATCCTTATCTGAGAAGGCTCACGCCTTGGGTCCGATGGCACGCATACACCTGTCGATCCCGATCTCTTCTTGGAGTTGAAACTGCTTTGGACGAAATCCGCTGGTGGAATTGAACAACGGGTGCGCGCCAGCCCTGATCCGGTGCGCTCGAACAATTCGGGCGGTGTTCACAGTATGCTGCCAGCGGCGGTGCTTGTCAACATTGGTTTTCTTGATCGGCGGCATAAGCAAAACGCATAGGTTTCATCCCACCGTCAGAAGCAACCAGTGTTGCCTTTTCGCTTATAGTGGTCGGTAAGAGATTTATATGACCAAATACAATTTCTGGCATTTGACCGCCCTGGCAGTCAGTCTGTGCGCCTCATTTATTGGAACTTACATCGTTGCCGCCCCACCACCCGGCGGCTATCACCTGATCAAGAAGATTCCACTCGGCGCCGCGGAAGGTGGCGGTGAGTACTTCGACTACATCACGGTCGATGCGGCCGCGCGCCGGGTCTACTTATCGCACGGCACTGAGGTTATCGTGCTCAATGCGGATAGCGGCGACGTGGTGGGGAAAATCACCGGACTGAAGCGCGATCACGGAGTCGCCCTGGTTCCGGAGCTTGGCCGCGGCTTCATCAGCGATGGAGATTCGGGACAAACGGTCATCTTCGATCTCAAGACCCTGGCGAAGATCGGCCAAGTCAAGGCCGAAGCGGACGCCGATTCCATTCTTTACGATCCGGCATCAAAGCACATATTCGTCTTTAATGGCGAGCCTCACAGCGCGACAGTCATTGATCCCGCAAAGGGTACCATCCTATCGACCATGCCCCTTGGCGGTGCGCCGGAGCAAGCCGTAGCCGATGGCAAGGGAACGATTTACGACAATCTTGAGGACACTAACGAGGTGATCGCGATTGACTCCCGCACGCTCAAGATCAAATCGCGATGGCCGGTCGCGCCCGCGGGCCAGCCTGTATCCATCGCCATGGACCGCAAAAAGCGGCGCCTGTTCATCGCAGGCCGCAATCCCAAACTCCTCGTAGTCCTGGACGCGGACAGCGGAAAAATAATCGGCCAACCGTTTCCGATCGGCGATCGTGTGGATGCCAACATCTTCGATGCTGAAACAGGCGTCGTAGCCGCGTCGACCCGCGAAGGCACGATCCATATATTCCACGAGGACTCTCCGGACAAACTCAGTATCGTTGAGACTGTAAAGACCGAGTTCGGGGCCAAGACCATGGGGCTCGATTCAAAAACTCATTATCTCTTCGTGGATACATCCGACTTTGATGCGCCCGGCGCTCCCACGGCTAAGCAGCCGAATCCGCAACCGCGAGCGAAGCCTGGAAGTTTTCACTTGCTGATTTACGGGCGCTAGCGCCTGACGCAAGGGATCACGAACACATCTCGCTCGATGTTCCGCCCGCGGCCGGAAGGTAACACTTTAGCGTGTAATCCATGACCATTCGATCGGCATTGAACCGCCAGCCGAGGGTCCGAATGGTGCGCTTCATGCGTTTGATCCAGCCCCGCGGCAGGCCATCGTGGTCGCGCTGGTAGAACAGCGGGATGACTTCTTCCCGAAGAACGCGGTACAGGCTTTCGCCATCCCGGGCGTCGTGAACCGCCATGTTGGAGTGAGTTCTGCCATTTCCGATGGCGAAACCGTTGAAGCCGTCGTAGGCTTCCGCCCACCATCCGTCCAGAATCGAGAGGTTCAGGCCGCCGTTCAGAACTACCTTCTGCCCGCTGGTGCCTGAGGCTTCGAGCGGCCGTCGCGGGGTGTTCAGCCACACGTCCACACCCTGGACGAAATGACGGCCAACATTAATGTCGTAATCTTCCACGAACACGAACTTGTCGGCGAACCGCTGGGATCGCATCAGCTCCGCGATCTGTTGCAGGACGCGCTTGCCCGGTTCATCGCGCGGGTGCGCCTTGCCTGCGAACACAAACTGCACCGGCCGTTTGGGGTCGTTGACCATCGTGGCCAGCGTCTCCATATCGCTCAGGATCAGATCGGCTCTCTTGTAGGTCGCAAATCGGCGCGCAAATCCGATGGTCAGGGCATCGGGACTCAGCGCGCGGCCAAGCCTTTGCAGAACCTCCGGAGATTCGCCGCGACGAATGGCTTGTTCCGCCGCGCGGCTTCGCACAAACTCCAGGAGACGCGACTTCAAGCTCAGGTGCGTTTCCCAAAGCTCCGCGTCGTCCACATTTTCGATTCCCTGCCAGATGCGCGCCTCCGCGCCGTGTTCGTCCCAGCCGGTTCCCAGGTGGCGGTCGTAAAGGCGGAACATCTGCGGCGCGAGCCATGAAGGCACGTGCACTCCGTTGGTGATATGGCCAATCGGAACCCCGTCCTCCGGCTTGCCGGGATGAAGTCCGGTCCACATGGCCCGGGACACCTCGCCATGCAGAGACGAGACCGCGTTGGCCCGCCGTGAGAGCCTCAGACCCAGCACTGTCATGCAAAACTGCTCGTTAGGATTGTTTGGATCTTCGCGCCCGAGTCCCATGAGGCTGTCATGACCCAGCCCCATGCTGTCGCGAAGCGGCCCAAGATGCTCCTCGATCAGGCCGGCATCAAACCGGTCATGACCTGCCGGGACGGGCGTATGGGTGGTGAAGACTACTTCCCGCGAAATCCGCGATACTGCCTGCTGAAAGTCAATCCCTTCGTCCTCCATGCGGTTGCGGATCGCCTCGAGCACCGCGAATCCGCTATGTCCCTCATTCAAGTGCAGCACCCCGGGAGTGATTCCCGTCGCCTTCAAGGCGCGGAAGCCTCCGATTCCCAGCAGCAGCTCCTGGCGGATCCGAACCTTCCCGTCTCCGCCGTAGAGCCGCGACGTCAACTCGCGGTCTTCGGGAGCGTTTCCCGCCACATCTGAATCCAGCAGAAGCAGATCGCGGCGCCCCACTTTCGCGCGCCACACCTTCGCGCGAATGACCCCGGAACGGGTTTCGATCTGTACCGTAATCAGTTCGCCATTCGTACCGATGGCCGGTTCCATGGCCAACTGATTGACGTCCGTCGGGAGATACTCCTCCTGCTGCCAATTGTTCCGATCTAGCCGCTGACGGAAATAGCCTTGGCCGTAAAACAATCCGATGCCGATGAGCGGAATATCCAGGTCGGAGGCGCTCTTGATGTGATCGCCCGACAAAACGCCCAGTCCTCCGGAATACACAGGCAGCGATTCATGGAGTCCAAACTCCGCCGAAAAATAAGCGACTGGACGAGGCCGCAGAATGCCGGCATGCCTCGCGCCCCAAGTCCGGTCCGCGCGAAGATACTCCTGCTGGCGACGGTAGGCATAATTAATTCGGCTGTGAAGGACTAGCTCGTGGGCGCGTCGCTCGAGCTTGGTCAGCGGCATTTCCGCCAGCAATGAAACTGGATTGTGGTTGAGCTGCCTCCAGCGAATCGGATCGAGATCGCGAAACAGGCTGGTGGTGTCGTGATCCCAGCTCCACCATAAGTTGCGAGCCAGCGACCACAGCCGTTCCTGCACCGGCGCGATGAAGCGGTCCAGGGTTCGGGCTTCGCTCACCACCGGGCCGACCTGAGCAGCGGCTTCGGTGAGCATGCGAACCTCTTGCTCGCGAAAGACACGGGACTCAACGGTTTGAACCACCAGAACGCCCTGCAGCACTCCGCGGTCGATAAGCGGAACCCCCAGGAAGGACTGGTACGCCTCCTCTCCGGATTCACTGAAGTACTTATACCGCGGATGATTCTTCACCTGTTCGACAGCCACGGGGCGCACCTGCTCCGCGACCAGCCCCGCCAGGCCTTCATGCAGCGCCATGCGAAGCGTCCCGACGCACTGGGGCCGCAGGCCGAGCGTTGCGGCCAGCACCAGATTCGCTCGATCCGGCTCCAGCAGATAGGCCGAACACACATCGGTCTGGAATCGGCGCGCGATCAGTGCGACCACATTCATGAGGGTCTCGGCCGGTTTGCCGCCCTCGGTCGCAAGGGCGCCGATCTCCTCCAGCGTCAACACGTAATTGTCATCGCGGGCACTCACGGGTTGGGTCATGTGCGTTGACTCCTTATGCTTCGCTCACGGGGTCGATCGATGACACCAACTTGGTGGACTCGCGAAAGTGGGAACAATCACTTATTCTATCTCTACTCATTCCATCCTCTCTGGCCGTGGAGCGGATCGGCGCCGATGGTGCCACGGAGTTCGTGCAAGTACGACGGACTACTCACATGAGCCAATTCACGGCGCACCAACTCGAGACGCTTCTCCACGTCAATGCCGCAGCCGGGGACGTTTCCCGGACCAGTGCGAAAGATCTCGAGCGCGACACTGTGACGCCGCCACAGCGTCACGTCCCGGTCTTGCTTTACCTTTAAGCGCTCCTGGTACCACGAGCTGGCGAGCATGGCTTCGCGCAGAAACATTGCGCGCACGTCGGGGCAGTCGACTCCCGCCCCTTCATAGCTGCCATGAGCCATGATATGCAGCAGCGCCTTGAGCGGCGGACAGGCCGCTTCCACGCTGCCGTCTTCAAAGTAGTGGAGCGCCGCGCGGCGCTGCGCCTCCACGATGGCGTCCACACCCGTGGCGAACAGCTCCAAATCCTGCAGTTCGGGACGCAGAAGCTCTGCCGGGAAGACCGAGCCTGGCGTCTCGAAAATGCGTCCCAGGAAGCGGTCGACAAAAAGGGGCGTAATGCGGAAACCCAGGCGGCTGGCCTGCACCGTTCGCCCGTGAAGCGACAAGTTTTCCACCTTTTCCAGAAATCCCTGCTGCCTCAGAAACTGAGGATCCCGCTCGGCGACGCGCATCCGGCACCAGATCTCGGGAACCAGCAGGCTCACGTCGTGATCCACTCGAAAGCGCGGACCCACGTGACCGGCCGACGTTGTGAATCCCGCGTATCCCGTCAGAATCGCCGACACCAGCGCGTTGTTGAGATCGACCACCGGCCAAAGAGCGTTGAAAGGTCCCTTGGTCAGGGCGCCCTCGCTGCCGAATCCAATCATCGACGGCGATTTGCCGGTCAGACTGGAGACGAATTCCATGAACAACTCCGGCAGCTCCTGATAATGGATCGGACCGTACACGGCGAGAGGAGGCTGGCCGATCTTGGGATCCGGCGGATTGTTTCTACGGCCGGAAAGCACCGCGTTTACCGGAAAATGTACCGGCCGGCCGGCCGGAACCCCGCGCTCCAGGCGGGCCGCGATTTCGGTGAGATAGCTTTCTCTGGGTTCAACCAGATCGGGGCGTTGCTGCAAATATCGGGGGTTTTTCGAAGGTTTGCCGTCCACCAATCGCGGATGCGCCGAGGAAACCACGTAACCCGCGCCATGGTCACCATTCCTCACAAAATCTTCCAGCAGGCGTTTCATCGGGTCGGTATAGCGATCGAACTCCACGACGTGCTCCATCATGCCTAGGGCACGCTCGGTCGAAATCGGCTCATAGTTGGATAGAAAAACGCCGGACAGGAACGAGCCGCTGCCGGCGATGTCGGCCTCGGCTTGCACGTCGCTGCCGCGAAGAATCGCATCGTCCGGCCGTTGGAACAGCAGCAGCTCGCAGTTAGCCACCAGCTTCACGCTCGGATTCGCGTACTCCGGATCGAGGTCGTTCAGGCTCTCTCTGGGCAGGACCACCGAAGCGGTGATATCGTCCTCGAACTGAACCTTGTCGGCCGGATAGAAATCAGGCCGCAGCTTGTAGATCCGCCAGGACCCGTCTGGATCATAGCCGACTCGGAGATAGTTGCTGATCAGCTTCTGATCGTCGAACTTGAGTTCATGGCCCAGAAAGCCGTTGATGCGATCAACCGTGAAATGCTCTCGCCATCGCTCGTCAGATGGATCGCCCCACTCGGGCCGGTAGTAACGCTTCACGGTGAACACAAGCTGGCGCGTGGTCTGAGGCAATTGCCGAAGCCACTGGTTGTATTCGTCGGTGTATTCAGGCGATGGCGTGAGAAGCTGAATCACCGAGCCGAGCGAACGCTCCGGGCTCAAGATCGGCCGGCGCTTCCGGGAATCTGATGACTGTTCCTTGAAAATCGTCGAGCAATCCAGCTTCAGGATTTCCGCGACTTGATCCATATCGCGGTGGTAATCGCGAACGAAGACCGGCCCTTGCAGCAGCGCATTGGCGATGGACTTGGAGATTTCCGATTTCCCCCCGCCGGAAACCGTGCACGGTTTGTGACAGAGCGTGCCACGGGGCCGCGTACCCACCAGCCGCCACGAGGATCCTGCAAAGTGTTTTTCCAGGCGGATGCGGAAGCCGGAGGGAAGGACGTAGGTTGCGTCTCTGCGGAGCGTTAACTCGTGCTCATGCCCCTGATGAGTCCACCGGACGCGGCCTTCCTGGAGTTGGAACACCGCGTTCTCCGGCACGTACTGGATGTCCGGATAGCGGCGATCGATCGCGTAACGTCCCGGCTGCGGCTCCACCATGTCGCCCAGAGTGCGCATTGCGGCTTCGAACGACGTCTTCTTCAGGCTGACCGTCCGGCTGGCATCAAAATCTTGTCCCAGAACGTAGGCCGCCGAGGCCATCGCGCCGCCGGCGTGCTCTTCCTCGCAAAGGCCGTATAAGTTCGCAGCGAAGCTGATCTGAGTCTTGACCTCTTTTTTGCAGTAGCCGTAGTAATTGTCCGCGATGATCGTGACCATCACTCCGCGCTGATCGCGGCAGCAGATCTTAAACGCGTTCCCGCCGTTGTAGAGCTCGTCCGGATCACGCCAGCACATCCCGTCGCGTTTTTGCCGTTCAGTGGCTTCGGTCTCGTGCGGCAGTCCCAGGGCGGCCTTCTTCATCCCGACAATGTGGGGCGCAACGATGACGCAACCGGTATGGCCGGTCCAATGCGCTGCGTCCAGAGCTGCGTCGTTTTCGGGAAGGTGCGGATCGCCTGCATTGCCGAAGATCGATTCGACGAAATCCAGATTGCTCACCAGACTTCCAGGAGCGAAGAACCGGATTTCCATGGTCCTCTCCGGATCGGTTCCGGTAGCGGGACAAACCAGGGGACGCAATAACAGGGATACGAAAAGCCGGGCCTGCTCGGATTGATCAGCCGTGAACGGAAGAGTCAACACCTCGGGCGGAGGTTGGAGCGCGGCCGCCAGCAAAGCCGCAAATGCCTGGACAGGCACCGCCTGCTTGTCGGCGGGAATAGGAAAACCGCCCTCAGCTATGTGAAACACTCCCTGAGTCGTGCGCCGGTCGTTGGCAGGGTTGTGCAGGATACCTTGAACCACCCGGTACGAACGCACATAGGGAGAACAATAGGTGTTCCCGGAAGGCGGTAAGGACATGAGACGCGCCAGGCCGGCCCGGTCCAGAACGAAAGTGTCCGCCGGAAGGCGTGGTCCGCCTCCGGGGCAGAGCGAGCGCAAGTAGACGTCCAGAAAGGATTGTATCCGCAGATCCGCCGGACACAGATATTGGCCTAAAAGCTGGTCTTTTTGGCGATGGCTGCGCAGCAGCGGCCCGACCGTTTCGAGCCACACGGAGTCGGCCGCGGTACGGACCGTGGGCTGGCCGAGCGCGGCTAACTTGAGGTCCAGATAACGGGCGAGTTCGGTTGCACCGTGGGCCGTAGGCATTAACGTCGCACCTTCAGATCTGGTCGGGAGACAGACTGGGTCGGGCGGGAGACGTTCGCGGGGTAGCGCGCGTTTCTGGGCGCGCCCGTGATGAAAGTTTAGCTTACCACGATTGCGTATATAATACGGTTGGAGTTGCGCTATGTTCGCGCGTCCCTGGGCACTTGTTTGCCTGATGATCTTCGGCCTCTGTGTAGGCCGGTCGGACCCGGTGGTTCAAGCCGATCGCACGTTGGTTGTGTATCTCAACGCCAACGCGAACCAGTCTACAAAGCCCATCCAGTTTTTCAAGCTTGAACTGGGCGCGCTGATGCGGACCGCCGGCTACCAACTGGAATGGCGAGAGACCGGGAAATCGTCCAACGACGCGGGCGTGGCCACGCTGGTTGTCTTGGAAATGCGCGGGGTCTGCGAGCCCCCCAATCGCGATTTTGCGTCCGAGACCGTCGCGACCGTCACACTCGCCTCAACGGCGGTATCGGATGGCCAGGTTCTGCCCTTTAGCTGGGTGAATTGCCGCACGCTCACCGAGCTGCTGGCTTCCGCGCTCTCCGTCCAACGCTCAGATCAACGCGATTATCTTTATGGCCGCGCGATCGCCCGCGTTGTAGCTCACGAGCTTTACCATGTGCTGGCGAATGAGCGCGAGCATTCCGTTGACGGCGTCGCCAAAGCCTGTTTTACGCTTCAGGACCTTATGTCCAGCCATTTCGACTTTGAAGAGAGCACACTCTCGCGGCTCCGGCCTCAGCCTTCCTACAGCGTTAAAGCAGTTACCGAAGTCCTTGATGATACTGCCTCCGGGCGTTGATTCAGGGACTCTCTTCCGACACCTTCGTGCATAAAAAAATATTGACCCCTTTGTGAAGGTGTTTTCGCTATCTATGTAATAGGAGAGTGAAAGTGACCCCAGGGGCCCTCTTGAAGTTCAATCGAGTATCTCTTCCGGTACCTGAGCACGCGCTGAGAAGTCGCCATGACGCATCGAAGTGGAAGCACCAGGGTGACAGAAATGGCGGGCTTACTACTCACTCCATCGTGAAAATGCTCGCGGACCTTCGCACCGAGAAGCAACGTATCGAAGAAGCGATCTCGGTCTTTGAACGCCTTGCTAACGGTCGCGCCGGGCGACACAAGAAGGTAACCGCGAGAACCGCCGCGTTGACCGGTAACAACGAGGGCTCGTAACGCTTCGAAGCCGCTAGGCTGGCGAAGTGGTCCCTCGGCGTCCTTCGCTTTTTCTGTGCCTGGGACAATCCCTGGGTTTCCCGAGAATCTGATATCGTGGCAGGAAATGCCGTGGTGCGCTATTCCGGGCGAAGTGTCGCAATTGCTGGAACGAATCCTAGGCGGCGACAGAGAGGCAGAGGGCCGGCTCTTCGATCTCCTTTATACCGATCTCCGTCGCATGGCCGCCTACCAGTTGCAACATGAGCGAAGTAATCACACACTCCAGCCCACGGCTCTGGTTCATGAGGTTTATTTAAGGATCTTCAGGCAAACTCCTCCCAAAGCTCGCAGCCGGGCTCATTTCATCGCTTTAGCGGCTCAGGTGATGCGACGATTCCTGGTCGATCACGCCAGGACCAAGAAAGCACACAAGCGCGGTGGGGAACAAGAACCAGTTCCACTCAATCAAGCGCTGATATATGACGAGCGTCGATCCGATGAATTCCTGGCCGTCCACGAGGCCCTGGAGCGGCTTCGCGAGTGGGCGCCTCGGCAAAGCCAGATTGTGGAAATGAGGTACTTCGGTGGGATGGCCGAGGAGGAAATCGCCGAGTACCTGGGCGTTAGCTACCGTACGATAAAGCGCGAGTGGGCTATGGCGAGAGCGTGGCTACACGCAGAACTATCGGCATGACCTCCCGGCACTGGCAGCGATTGCAAGAACTCTTCGATGAGATCATGCAACAACCGCTTGCGGAGCGCGAACGCGCCTTACAACGCCTCGAAGAGACCGTTGACGACCCTACTATCCTGCGAGAGCTAAAAAGACTGGTACAGCACGCGGAGACCGATTCGGGGTTCCTCGAGCCGGTTGTCGCCCGCGGCGAATTCTCCCAAACTCTGCGCCCCGGTGACGTCATCGCCGAACGCTTCGAGATCTTTCAGCGCATCGGCAGAGGCGGAATGGGTGAGGTATTCGAGGCTTTTGATCGCAAGCTCGGTGAGCGGGTAGCGATCAAGATGATCGCATCCGAATACGCGCGTGATCCCAAGCTCCTGGAACGTTTTCAGCAGGAGGTACAAATTGCGCGACGTGTAAGTCACCCCAACGTCTGCCGTATCCACGACCTCGGCGAACACAAAGGTGTGCCGTATTTGAGCATGGAGCTCCTTGAAGGCGAAACCGTGGCGAAGCGCTTGGAGCGCGGACCGTTGTCCCTCGAAGAATGGCAAGTGTTCGCGCTGCAGCTTTTCGATGGACTTCGCGCCGCGCACGCGGTCGGGATCATCCATCGCGACCTTAAACCGTCGAATTTGATGTTGGTTGGATCGCGCCTGGTCATTCTGGACTTCGGGCTGGCCACACCGATTCTGAACTCGGACCCCGCGGGTTTAACTCAAACTGGAACGCTGATCGGCACGCTGGATTGGATGGCTCCCGAGCAACTTCTCGGCGAATACGATGAGCGCAGCGATTTATACTCGGCGGCGCTTGTTCTGCTGCATGCCTTAGCTCCCCGCGATGCGAAAACGCACGGCGCCGGCCTCGCTGGCGCTCTTCGCCGGGCCATTAGCGACACCGACTTCCAGTCGTCCGTACCAAAGCGCCTGCCGCGCCAGTGGCGATATGCGCTCCTCTCCTGCCTTGAACGGGATCCGGCAAAACGCCCAGCACGATCCCAATCCGTACAGGACCTGGTCGCCAGAAAGCGCGGTCCGCGATTCCGGCTGTTCCCCGCTTCCATTCGGAGATCAACGCTGGAGGCCGCGGCCGTCCTCGCAATTGTTTTGGCCCTGGTCATTCTCGGTTTCCGCTACTTAAGGCAAAAGGAATTTCGAGCTGGGTCGCTGATCATGATTGCATCCACGGTGAACGAAACCGGCGAGGGCCGGTTCGACGGCGTCACACCGCTCTTGCGCGCCGATCTCGAACAATCCTCACACTTCAACGTTTGGAATAACCAGCGTCTCGGAGACGTGCTGCGGCAAATGCGCAAGGATCCGCAATCTAATCCCACAGCCAAGGAGTGGCGCGAGGTTGCATTCCGCGAATCAGCGCCGTTGCTCGTTTTTACGACTTTGGGCCGTTTGGGCGACAGCTACACCGTTTCGATCCGTTGTGAACAAATCGGCTCTTCCCCGGAACAACCGATCGACAACTGGCAGCATCAGGAGAGTTCGTCCGGTCCCGATGGGCTGTTCGAAGCGGTGCATGAGGCGACCAAATGGATTCGAACAAAGGCCGGAGAGAGCGAGGTGGAACTCTCAGCCAACAACCGTCTGCCGCAGAACATCACCAGCTCCAAGTGGGACGCTCTGGAATTGTTCCAGCAGGCGCAGTCGCTGATCGCGGCTCAGCAAGCACCCGACGCGGTTCCTGTGCTGCAACGAGCCGTCCAGCTGGACCCTCAATTTGCCATGGCGCTAATGTGGCTGGGAGACCTGGTGTACGCCCAAAACCGGAAGGAAGAAGGGCTCGAGTACTGGCGCCAGGCCATCTCGCTGGCGGCTACCCAGCACCTTTCGGAGCATGAAAGATTAAGCATTGAAAGTCGTTATGCGCTTGAAATTGAGGATTTTAAGAAGGCTGAACCAATCCTCAGAGACTGGGCCGGCAAATTCCCTCACGATCCATTAGCGGCGGAGTTATTGGCTTTCTGCCTCCTGGAAATGGGGCGCTACGAAGACGGAGTTGGGGTTGCGCTCGCGGCTCAAGCGAATTCGCAACCCAGGGTGTTTGGGACGTCCATGTTAATTCGTGGGCTTGCTGCGACGAATCGGACGGCGGAGATCGAACCATATCTAAAAGTCCTGGATGACCTCAACTCACAGGAGGCAGCTCAGGAGCTTCGCGGGATCGTTAGAGCTCTACAGGGCCGGTATGACGAATCCGCAGCATTATTTCGGGAACTGATTCTCTCCAGTGACCGAACCAATTCATCCAGAGCATCCAGTCTCCTGGCAAATCTGGAAGCGGACCGGGGGAGATTCGATGAGGCTCGCCAGGTCCTTAGAGAAGGGATTGAAAGAGATCGAAAAACGGGGCAAGACGGTGCCGCTTCCCGAAAGACGCTGGCTTTGGCCTCCCTCGAAGGCGTCACCGGAAGCCGCAAGCTGGCGGCGACCTTGGCTCGCGAGGCCGCGTCAGGACAATCCTCCGCGCTTGAAATCGTAGAGGCTGTGAGCCTTCTGGCGCAGTACGGTGACATCAGCGACGCCACCCGCGTTATGAATACTCTGCCATCCGGCGAAGGCCCTCGATTCGAAGCGGATCGCCTCAGGATGAGGGGAGAAATCCTTGCAGCCGCGGGAAAGCCCGGTCAGGCGCTCGAACTCTTGGACCGCGCCGCGAACATGGAAAGGCCCCTGGATCCGAAGGAATACCTGGCGAGGGTCCTGGACTTGGCCGGCGACCACGAACGAGCAAGGCGAATTTATCAGCGCATTTCCGATTCACCATGGCTGATTTGGAGTCACTTTGACAGAGTATGGCCGGGCAGCAGATTCCTGGCAAAGCAATATCTTGACGGTTTGAAGGGGAGAACAGAATGAATCAGAACTATGGAACTACAGGCATCAAACACGCGCTCGCCATGCTTCTGGTAATGGCACTGGAAGACGCAAACCACCAGCGCTTGAATATTCCGTATATTTCGTCTTTGCCGACCCCTCCGGACGTGAGCGTGGCGACAGAGGCAAGCTGGCTTCGCGACCTGCTTCCGGTGGTAGATGCGAAGGTTTATGAACAGATTCGAAAGTTGCTCAACGGCAGCGTAGCTTTACCCGGAGGTTTGGTGGATCGCCAGCTTTTCGACGATACTGCCAAGAACATCAGCCTGATTCTCCGCGCCCTATCTGAAAGCTATCACGCAACGTATGCCGTTACGGCGAACGATGGATTGACCCTTTGGGATCCGGGATGCTACCCACATCCATCTGTTTGGAGAGTGCGCGAAACCATCGCCGCCTTGCTGGCGTAGCCCAAGAAACACAATGAAACGCCGCGGCGTGGCGATTGTCGCGGGATTAGCAGCGGTTCTTGTGACGGCAGCTTCGGTTTCCATGGGAACCGCGGCAACAGAGAGCCCCAGGCAGACCGCGTGGAAACTCGCTGAGGCGGTTATAAAGGAAAGCAGCCCCAACCGCGGCATTCCGGGTTTCCTAAACTGGGCGATTCCGCGCGAAATCTTTCCCTGCCGCATCCAACCGAACGGGAAGAGCGATCCGGCAGCGCCGCGAGACCTGTTCGACGAGAGTTTTCACTACAATCCGGAAGCAGCGGCCAGGTTATGTGGTCCGCTGACACGCGGTCCCGGAGCACCGCCCCTCGATAGAGCGCTTAACTATTGGGCCGGCTCTCATCCCAGGGCGTCGATGATCGAACCGCCTTTTCCAGATGGCGCTCACCTCGCAGCCGCCTTCTGGAGTACGGTGCGGCGTCCCACGGATCCCCATATGGGCAAATTTGTCGAGCTGCCGGTTCGCTCCGGCGCGCAGACTCTAAGCCGGCGGATTCGTATCACGATACCGCCGCAAATGAGCTCCCCAAGTTCATCCTGCGGCCCGCCAAACGGTCAGGGCGAGCCTGCCATGGCTGGGGTCACCGACGTTTCCATCAACGATTTCTTCTGGATAAAGCTGAAACCGGGGGAACGATACAGTGGCGCATCCTGCGGCGATTTTGCCGTCCTGGTGGCGTTCCATTTAGTCCACAAAGTACAAGGCCGATGGCTGTGGACCACGTTCTGGTGGGATTCGGAGCCGAACGAGTTTGCGGCGGGACGTCCCGGTAATTTCATTGGAGCGGGAGAAAACCCGCAGGCGTGGCGAAAGTACGTGATGGACGCTACGTACGAGCCTACCGGGGCGGTATTCAACCCGTGGCGTATCGAGGAGCGCGGGGACAACTGCGCGCGCTGCCACAAGGAAGTGACTTCGTACAAGGATGACACCACCGGTGAGCAGATCTTTTTCGATTCCGTGACCGCGGCACGGACTCATTTCAACTGACGGCAGTCGTCATCCGAAATACAGACGGGCAGTCTGCTCGAAAGCTGCCACCTGCTCGTTCGTGAAGTGATCCTTCCAGCCGCCCACCTGACCGCGCCGAATAAAGCTGCCTTCCGAACGCGGATTCTCCGGAGCAAATTTCCGCTCGTGCTGCCGCATGGACGCAAAGCTGCAACGCTCCAGGATTCGCGCGCGCTGATCCGGCGGGAACGGAAAGCCGCAGAATTCAGCAATTTTCTCCGCTTGCCGGTCCAGCTCGCTCACTAGGTCCTCGTAATGGAGATAAAGCACGTTCGAATCGCCGCGATGCGGTTCCCAGCCGGCAACGTGTTGGAACCAGGAGCCGTACTGTACACGTCCTGCCAGGAAATCCTCGAAGAACGTCGGGAATGCCGTTCCAGGATTCACATAGTCTCGGTACATATGGAAGTAGGAGAGCAACACGTCCTTTCCTTCGCGCGCAACATAGATGTACTTGCCCGGCCACCGCGACACGAGCCTGTAAGGCAGGTGAGTCTTAAAGATCCGGGGCGAGCCCAACGATTCCAGCGACTCACCACTTCTAAGGGAGCGTTCCAGGAACGGCATCACGCTGGAGATATGGTCGAAGCCAACCTCGCCATCCGTGGTGAGCTGATACAGCAGCATTTGGACCAGGGACGTGCCAGAGCGCGGATAGGTCGCGATATAAATGTCGTCAGGACGCGGGACGAATCCGCGGCGTCCAGAAGGGGTTCTATTCTGGACGGAAAACGTCGCCGGCATTGGGCAGATGTCTCCGGACAGTCAGCGGACGCAAATCCGTCCAGATGTGTGCGATTTGATCCAGACACTCCTGTCTAGTGCCGTACATCGCCGTTTCCCGCCACCCTGAAGGAACCCGTTGCGCGACTGGAAGAAGGGAATACTGTTCCTCCAGGTTCACCACGACTTTGTATGAACCGCTTATTGCCTCGTGTTCTGCTTGAGCGTGGCGCACTTCTTTTAAAGGAATAACTCCCAAGCTACTTTCATGGATCGGATCGGTGTTACCGGAATTCGAGCGAATATATTCGGCGAGCTCGGCGATAGTGGGCCGATCGAACAACGACTGCTGACCCATCTCGAGACCAAACCGATCCCAGATGCGGCTGGCAATCTGCGCAGCCAGCAGAGAGTCGCCGCCAAGCTCCAGGAAATGGTCGTGGACGCCTAGCGGGGACAAGCCAAGCAAATCACTCCAAACCTCCGCTACCGCGACTTCGAGCGCGTCGCGCGGTTCCTCATACCGCGTCTCCAGATTCGGACGGATTGGATCAGGCAGGGGCAGAAGATTCCGGTCGACCTTTCCGTTGCCGGCAAGCGGGAGCCGATCCATGAACACAAATGCGGAAGGAATCATGTAGTCCGGAAGGAACTTGAGCAAATGGTTGCGCGCCTGGTTGGCATTCGGCGAGCCGATCTCTCGACCCACGATGTATGCGACCAGGCGGCGGTCGCCGCCTACGGTTTTTGCCGCGGCCGCTGACTCGCGCACGCCGGGGTGACTTGCCAGGGCCTGCTCGACCTCGGC
>JAOAPR010000190.1 GCA_025463005.1 Bryobacterales bacterium
GGATGGATACCACTTTCGGTGTTTTGGGCATGACACAGAATACGCAGATTGCTCGGCCCGAACGCCAGTCCCAAAAACGGCCAAAGCAAGCGAGTTAGCGCGGGACTTTCACGACCATCACGAGATAATACAACCGGTCTCTTCCCCAGCCGCCCAGCCAGCAAACCCGCCACTCGCCGAAATGGGAACCCAGCGAAACAGGTATCCGGAGTCGCAGATACTTTATTTCCAATTCCATGAATGGACGCTCTTTGGGCGTCCACACATCACTCACTCAGCCAGGAGGCTCAAGTCAACTCGGAAAAAGTCTGTTGGCGGCAAATTAGATTCGACTCTGCTGATTGACGCCGCTGGCGCGACATGGTGGTGGAAGCAGGCTGGTCAGCGTCGTTGACAGGGAGCGCGGCGGCTATAATTGCCTCCCCTTAGGTCAACCGCGCTTTTTCGAGGAACGCTACAGGTTACCCCGCGCATTATCCGACGGCTCTGCGCATGCGTTCCACGCGATTCCTGCGCTGGCGGCCCTGAATGCGACGCAAGAGCGCGACAGCAAAGGCGAGGGCGAAAATAGCGACAGTCAAATCAATCATGTGGTCTCCTCAGTCTGTATCTGGGGCGGATTCGTTCCGGCCCCGGCACGAACCGCAGTCGCTGTCGGTTCACGACCGCATGTTAGGCTGATCTATTACGCGGAAAGCAACTCGCCGTTTGCCTTCGTGGTCTACGCGCCATCAGCCTAATCCTGCGCGGACCCACCGACTCATTCTGGCAACAAGAACTCGAAAGGCTTGACTTCTCAACACCGGTTCCGGTGCTGATTTCGCCAACAAACAGCCGCCCGGCTCACAGAAGTCAATCTGCTCTTGGGAACGGCATCCGACAACTCTACAAGCCTGCAACCCGAGCAAAACCTCTGTGATGCCGTTAAACCGGACTGGGCTGAGCCGAGTTGATCCAACATTGTGTAGACAGGCTACTAATTATTATGTAGAATCACTACAGAATGATCTCGAAGACCCGTATCGAACTGCTCCAAGGCACCCTGGATCTGCTGATTCTACGAACCCTTCAATTCGGGCCATCCCACGGCCACGCGATCGCCAAGCACATCCAAACTACTTCGGCTGAGATGCTACAGGTCGAGACCGGGTCGCTCTATCCCGCGCTCCATCGGCTGGAGGCGCAAGGATGGATCGATGCGTCTTGGGAAATCTCCGACAAAGGTAAGCGCGCCAAGTACTATCGCCTGACACCAGCGGGCAAGAAACAACTCGCATTGGAACAATCGCGATGGGCGAAGCTATCGCGCGCGATGGCCATGGTCCTCAATCCCACGCAACAGGAGTCCCAATGAACTCGGCATGGAAAAAGCTACTGTCCCTGCTGGGACGCTCGAAGCGCGAAGCAGAGATTCATGCAGAGCTCGCGTTTCACCTGGAAGAAGAAACAGAGCGTCGCCAAGCCGACGGGCTCTCATCAGAAGCTGCTCGATACGCCGCGCGTCGGGACTTGGGAAACATCGCCCGCGTCAAAGAGGAGACGCGCGCCGCGTGGGCCTTTGCGTTTCTAGAGACATCGTTACAGGATCTCCGCATCGCCGCGCGCTCCCTCCGCAAAAACCCCAGATTTAGCATCGTCGCCATTGTGATTCTCGGGTTGGGCATCGGTGCGAGCACCGCCGTCTTCAGTGTCGTGAACGCGGTGATCCTTAAACCGCTCGCATTTCGCGATCCGAACCGGATTGTCGCGCTGAGCTCGCTATGGAAGAAGAACAATGCTCACGGCCAGGTTTCCGTACCGGACTTCGATGACTGGCGCTCGCAAAGCACTTCCTTCGAATCCATGAGCTACTACGACAGCCGCGAGATAGCCGTCCAGGTTGAATCCGGCGCGCAGTTCGCGAAGATCTCCACTGCGTCCTCCGAATTCTTTCGGACACTTGGGATGGAGCCGGTTGTAGGACGCCTTTTTCACGCGGCGGAAACCACCGCCGGAAGCGGTAGCACTGCGGTTGTGAGTCATTCGTTCTGGCAGTCACGCCTGAGTGGCGATCCGGCGGCGCTTGGAAAGACGCTTCGAATCGCAGGACAGACTGTTCCGATCGTTGGAATTATGCCGGCTGGTTTCCAGTTTCCAGATCAGACAGAGATCTGGATTCCGACTAACACTTTGTTCCGGATCATCGCTCCCAATCGTGGCGCTCATAATTATCGAGTCGTTGGCAGGCTGAGAGCAGGCGCCAATCTGGAGTCTGCACAGGCGGAAATGACTCTGATCGGCACCCGCTTGGAGCAGCAGTACTCGGGAACCAACAAGGACAAAAACGTGGCCGTTGCACCGCTTGGAGAGGAACTGGTTCGGGGCTTGCCCACCATGCTCTACCTGCTGCTGGGGGCGGTCTTCCTTCTTCTTTTGATCTCTTGCGGCAATGCAGCGAACCTCCTGCTGGCGAGAGCCGCCGCGCGCACTCGAGAGCTGGCCGTACGCGCCGCGCTGGGTGCGGCACGAGGCCGCATCGTCCGCCAACTCGCAACCGAGAGTCTTGTACTGGGAATCGTGAGCGGGCTCGTTGGTCTGGTGATCGCCCGATTCGGAACCATGGTGCTGGTGGCGTTGGCGCCGGCCAACGTTCCCAGACTGGACGAAATCGGTATCGATACCTCTGTGCTAGCCTTCGCGGCGGCACTGACATTATTCGCCTGCTTCCTGTTCGGATTGGCACCCGCCCTGCGCGTTGCCCGCGTCGATGTAAACGATGCATTGAAGCAAGGCGGCTCGCGGGGCACGCAAGGAATGGGCGCGGCCTTGCGTCAAGGGTTGGTTGTGGCGGAGGTCGCGTTCTCGGTAGTGCTGCTGACTGGTGCGGGCCTCTTGATCCGCAGCTTTGCCGAATTGAGCCGCGTGGAGCTGGGATTCCAAACCCGCCAAATCTTAGTCATGGAAACCAGCAACGCCGCTCCAAATGTGGAGCGAGCCAGACGAGCGATTCGAACCTATCAAGCCCTTCTGGAGGAGGCTTCCCGAATCCCCGGAATCCTGGCCGTGGGCGCCACTCGCATTCCGCCCGGACGTACAGGCAGTGACGGCGCCTACGCATTGGACCAGGAGGCTGTCGCGGGCAGGATGACCGTGAGCAGCCCGCAAGCTGTCTATTCCATCGTCTCGCCAGGTGCGTTCGCCGTACTGGGCATCCCGGTTCGGAGTGGACGCGATTTCTCAGCCGTTGACGGACCGGATGAGCCTCTCACCGCAATCATCAATGAGACGCTAGCCAGGAACGCATTCCCTGGTGTCGATCCCATTGGCCACCTGATCCTGACAGGCATGGATATCCCGCAGCCCATGACCATCGTGGGTATCGTGGGCGACATCCGCCAAAGAGGTCCAGGGGAGGAAGGCAAAGCCGAGGTCTACATGCCTTTTGAGCAGCACCCGCTCCCTTCCACCTCCATGCGGATATTAGCGCGAACGGCGGGGCCGCCAGAGAACGTTATGGGGACTTTGCGTGAAACAGGCCGCCGGCTCGCACCGGATATGCCGGTAAGATTCACCACCATGGACGATCGCATGTCGCAAATCGTCGCGGCTCCCCGCTTCCGCACTCTGTTGCTGGCGATCTTCGCCGCCATTGCCGTGATGCTAGCCATGGCCGGTGTGTATGGCGTCGTGTCGTTTCTGGTAAATCAGCGCACGCAAGAAATCGGACTGCGGATCGCATTGGGCGCCGGCACGGGACAAGTCGTGAAAATGGTGCTCTCTCAGGGCGTCCTCATGGCTGCCGTTGGATTGGTCTTGGGCGTAGCAGGCGCAATTGCATCCGCGCGGTTTCTTAGCTCGATGCTTTTCGAGGTGAAGCCGTTCGACCCGCTTACCTATGCTGCTGTTGTAGCGTTGGTAGCATTGGTCACCGTCGGCGCGTGCTTCCTTCCGGCACGACGCGCATCGAGAATCGACCCGATGCGTGCGCTACGGCAGGAATAGGTAGAACACCAATCCTGGGAAGGTAACCCAGGAATCGCTACCGTTAATGCGTGATAACGGTAGACTTCCGAGAAGCCGACTTACCAGGACTGATTTCCCACAACGTGCCGCCAGTCTAGCGCATTCACTCTACGCTGCGCCGTTATCATTGCCTATCCACGTTCCCAGCTCAGGCGGTCTACTTGCCGGGCTCGTGGGATTTCAGAATCCGCAGCACTGAGAGTATTGTGTTCCAACTGCGCGTTGTCGCCGGCGCCCCAAAGACCCTGTCGATCTGGCCGAGATAGCCAATC
>JAOAPR010000208.1 GCA_025463005.1 Bryobacterales bacterium
TGCGGAAACAGCCCTTCCTCCAATCCGGCGATGAACACGACCGGGAACTCCAGACCTTTGGCGTTGTGCATAGTGAGCAGCGACACCGGAGCGCGGTCATCGACGGAATCGGCATCCGAGACCAATGCAGCATGATCCAAGAAGTCTCGCAGAGATTCGCCGCGCTCGGCCGCGTCCGCAGCCGCGTTGAGGAGTTCGTCCAGGTTCGCAAGGCGCGACGCGGCCTCTTCGGTGCCTTCCTCCTCGATCATTTTGCGATAGCCGGTGCGGTCGAGAACGGCGTTCAGAGTTTCTGCCGGGGGCCGGTTTTCGATTTCGTCCGCGAGTTCGAGCATGATGCGGCGGAATTCCTTGAGGGCAGCTTCCGCGCGGGCAGCGAAGGCGCCTTCCTCCAGCATCCGCCCGATCGCGGTCCACAAAGCCATCTCGTGAGTCAGGGCGTACTGCTCAATCTGCTCGATGGTCGTCCGGCCAATCCCGCGCGCCGGAGTATTGATAATCCGTAGCAGGCTGATCGTGTCCTGGGGGCTCAGCAGGACCCTCAGATAGGCGATCACGTCCTTGATTTCGGCGCGCTGGTAAAAGCTGAATCCGCCCACCACGATATATTTACGCCCATAGCGCCTCAAAGCTTCTTCAATCTGCCGCGACTGGGCGTTGGTGCGATACAGCACCGCGACATGCTCCTCGGGGTTGCGTGCCATGTGCGCCTCAATCTTGTCGGCAATCCAGAGGGCCTCGTTTTCGGCGTCGGGAGCTTCATACAACGTGATCTTGTCGCCTGCGCCCGCCTCGGTCCACAGCCACTTTCCGATGCGCTCGGTGTTATTGGCGACAACGGCGCTGGCCGCCTCCAGGATGTTCTTGGTCGACCGGTAATTCTGTTCCAGACGGATGATAGTCGCGCCCGGAAAATCGCGCTCGAAATCGAGAATATTGCGGATGTTCGCTCCGCGCCAGCTATAGATGGACTGGTCTTCGTCGCCGACCACAGCGATGTTGTGGCGCTCACCCGTAAGCAGGCGCATCAGATCGTACTGGCTGCGATTGGTGTCCTGGTATTCATCCACCATCAGGAATTCGTAACGGCGATTGATGCGCTCGCGTGTGGGCTCGTCGTTGGCAAGCAAACGCACGGCTTCGAGCAGCAGATCGTCGAAATCGAGCGCGTTCGATTCGTGCAGGCGGGCCTGGTAACGCTCATAGATAACGGCCAGGCGCGAAGCCGTGGGATCGGTAGCGGCGCGGGCCATTTCGTCCGGAGACTGTTTGTAGCTCTTGGCATGGCTGATGCGCGAAAGCGCCGCGCGGTGCTGCATGAAGCGGTCGTCCAAGCCGAGCTGCTTGTAGATCGATCTCAGGATCGAGATCTGGTCATCGTCGTCGTAAATCGTGAACTGCGGGGTGAAACCGGGACGGATCTGCGCCAGCGCCGCACCTTCGCGCCGCAGCAGCCGGACACAGAAGGAGTGGAAAGTGGAGACGGTGGGGGCATCGCGCGGCTCGCCCGGGACCAGGGAACGGACGCGCTCGCGCATTTCGCTGGCGGCCTTGTTGGTGAAGGTGACCGCCAGGATGGCCCATCCCGGGACCCGATGGGCGCTGACCAGATGGGCGATACGGTGGGTGATTACTCTAGTCTTGCCGCTGCCCGCGCCGGCCAGGACCAGCAGGGGTCCTTCAGTATGCTCCACAGCCTCACGCTGGCGGGGATTGAGGCCGTCGAGGAAGTCCATAATTGATTGTGGCATGAGCAACTTGCGGGACCGCATGCTCTTTCATCGTTTCTTCAGACACGAGCGCCATAATTGCGTCAGAGGTACATTGTGAAAACCCTTATCGCCGTTACGATCTCAGCCGGGTTGCTGAGTCTTGTCAGTTTCGCAGCGGAATCAAAGGTCAAGATGGAGAATCTGCCGCCTGCCGTGCAGCAGGCCGTAAAGGAGCAGAGTAAAGGCGCGCAGCTAGTCGGTCTTGCGAAGGAAGTCGAAAACGGGAAGACCACTTACGAGGCCGAGTTGAAGGTGGACGGCCATGGCAAGGACGTTTCCTTTGACAGCACGGGGAAGATTGTGAGCGTTGAGGAAGAGGTCACGCTTGCAAGTCTGCCCGAGCCCGCACGCGCCGCCATTCAGAAAGCCGTAGGAAACGGCAAGCTTCAGAAGGTCGAATCCGTGCAGGAAAATGGAACGACTTCTTATGAGGCTTCGATCAAGAAAGGCGGGAAATCCTCCGAGTTCAAGGTGGACGCGAAGGGTTCCCCGATCAAGTAGAGTATAGCTGTGCGACCGAGCTTCATTCTGTTACTGGGCGGGGTTTTGCTGCTCCCGATTGCTGCCCAACAGAATGAAAAGGGGCTTGCAACACGAATCCAGCGGCTCGAGGACATCGAGGAAATCCGGGCGGTACTCCTCGATTACGGCCGGTACCTCGACACCCGCGACTTCGCGGCCTACTCCCGGTTGTTCGCAAGAGACGGCGAGTGGGTAGGCGGATTCGGCACCGTTCAGGGCCCGGCAGCGATCCAGGCATTTATGGAAAAAAACATCGCCGGGCCCAATCGGGGCAATACATTCCACATCCTGTCCAATTTCAGGATCGAAGTGCATGGAGACACGGCCACGGCGTGGTCGCGCTGGACTTTCGTCACGCCGGGAGACGACAGGAAACCCGTTATGGCGCAAGCTGGGCGCTACGACGACACCCTGGTCCGCGAAAATGGACATTGGAAATTTAAGCGCCGGGTGGCATCTAACGATATCCCGATCCCCGACCCGGCACCTGGGAAATAATAGCATTCAGCGGGGAAACGCCGCCCAGGGATCGGCGGTCTTAGGTGCGGACCGCCGCTCTATCCCCAGATTGGGGTAAGCTCTCGGAGGAAGAAGCTCACCATGGCAAGAATTCTAGACATTTATTCCGGCTCCCGTCAACACTTGTATCCGAAAGATAGTAGGGGAGTTGAGTTCCCCGGCTGTTCGTCTGGTAGTGCCAGGCCCAGGGAGTACCCTGGTCGGCCAGACCACCCCTGGTTTAACTGTTGTAACCTAGCAAAGAACCGGTGCGCCATTTTCTATGTAGGGATTGGACTTTGACGATCGCCGGCGGCACTGGGAACGGTGGCGGCGGTCATGCTGGTTGACTTCGAACTCATTGAACGGGCTCGAAGCGGCGATGACAGCGCGTTTAACCAGGTCGTGCAGGCGTACCGCAAACGGATCCTGGGTACCATCGCGCGCCTCATCGGCAGGCCGGAGGACGTGGAAGACGTCGGACAGGAAGTGTTTCTCCGGCTGTATTTTTCGCTCGACCAGTTGAGAACAGCGGAAGTATTCGAGCCGTGGCTGTACCGGCTGACAGTAAACGCGGCGTATGATTACCTGCGCAGGCAGCGGAGACGGCAGGAAAGCCGGATGTCGGATTTGAGTGAGCAGCAGGTTTTGATGGCGGATGCTGCCGCTGGCGGGAAACGCAACGCAGAAGAGAAACGTCGGACTAAGATACGGGAAACAGTGGACGATCTACTCGGGAAGATTTCCGAGGAGGATCGCATCCTGTTGACGTTGAAAGAAGTAGAAGGCTTGTCTCTCAAAGAGTTGGAGAAGATATACCGGGTTAACGAAAACGCACTGAAAGTACGATTGTTCCGGGCAAGGCAAAGGGTTCTAAAGGCTTACGAGGCTGCGGAGCCCGAAGAGGGTCGGTGACAAATTCGACGTCCGGAGGTATAGAATGGATCGCATGAAAGATAAGCTCGACGCGTTATGGGTTGAGTATCGGGAGGCAATTCCTGATCCCGAGGCCCACTCCGACTTCATGCCGAAACTGTGGCAGAAGATCGAAGCGCGCCGCGTTGAAACCACGTTCGTTTTTCGCCGGCTTGCTCAAATTTGTGTGATGGCCACGGTCGCCCTGACCCTGGTCATAGGGGCGGTGCTGATTCCTCATGGCAGCAGCGACGAAGCGTTCTACACGGGAACTTACGTCGATGTTCTCGCCGCAGAGCACTCCAATGACTATGTGGAGGCGCTTCCGGCGGGAGACTACCGATGAACTTCTCTCGTAAGACCATTGCCCTCTATGTAGGTCTGGTATTCGTGAGCGGAGCCGTGCTGGGTGTTTTCGGCGATCGCCTGTACACGGTGACAACGGTCACCAAGGCCAAGAACGCCAAGCTGAGTCCCGAGGAGTACCGGCGCGGGTACATCGGGTTCATGCAAAAGCGTTTAGGTTTGACAGAACCGCAGATTTCCAAGCTGGGCCTTATTCTTGATGAGACCCGGGCGCGGATGAATGAAATTCACGAGCGGACCGTTCCGGAACAGCAGGAAGTCCAAAAAGAGCAAACCGAAAAAATCCGCGCGCTGCTGACGCCAGCCCAGCAAACGGAATACGAAGTCGTGCTCAAGGAGCGCAAAGAGCGGAAGAAGAACGGCTCCCGCAGCGGCCCCGGCGGGTTCTGACCGTTCCGCTGTCGCCTTGCTCCGCCGCCTTCTCCCCTACACCACGGTCCTTACACTTGTAGCTGTCTTATGGACCGGCTGGACGCTCTACTCCCGGCACCAGAGCGCTGCTGAAGCTGAACGTCAATCAAAACAGAAACAGGCAGAGGTAGACCGAAAACTCGTCGAGGCATTTGGCGGGGATCAGCTTACTGTCCTGGGCTTCGCAGCCGATCCGGGGCGCGTTTCGGCCGGCGGCCGTGTGCTGATGTGCTACGGAGTGTCCAATGCGAAGACGGTTAGCATCGATCCGGCCGTAGAGCCGATCAAGCCTGCGCTCTCGCATTGCCTGGAAGTGTTTCCCAAGAGGACTACCACCTACACGCTGAAAGCCGAAGATGGCCGTGGGAATACCAAGAGCGCAGCGCTGACGATAGAGGTGCAGTAATAGTCGGGCAGGTCTCCAGACCTGCGGCGGACTCTAGTCCGGTTCGGCGCCTACGCCGGCTTTTTCTTGGCTGCTGCTGCGGCGGCTTGAGCGTCCCGGACCTTCTGGTACTTCTTTTGGAAGCGGTCGACTCGACCCTCGGTGTCAATCAGCTTCTGTTTTCCGGTAAAGAACGGGTGGCAGTTGGAGCAGATTTCTACGCGGATGTCGCCCTTATGAGCGGAGCGGGTCTTGAAGGTATGGCCACACGCGCAGACCACGTTAATTTCTTCGTAGGCGGGATGGATTCCAGCTTTCATGGGAAACTCCATTCTAACATAAAGCCCCGCACGCGACCCTTTCGAGCCGCGGCGGGGCCTCTTTATTGAGTCAGGACTCTCGCGTGAAGGGGCCGTTCCACAGGAGCAGCGGCCTCGTCACTGAACGAAACCTGAACGTTAGCGGGTCGACTTTAAGAGTCGGCCACCTCACGCGTGGTTAGAGTGCTGTTGGTACTACTGCCAGATATCATTCGACTGGACCACCTCCTTTCACAGTGATGCCTTCATCTTAAGACCTAGTCCGAAAAGTGTCAAGCTAAAGACAACCTGACATGGAGCACCTGGTAACTTTTTCAATACACGGTGATATCGGAGTCATCGCCATCAACAATCCGCCCGTGAACGCGCTCAGTTCCGGAGTTCCCGAGGGCATCAAGGCCGCGGTCCACGCGCTGGAAGCGCGACCGGACGTGCGGGTGATCGTAGTGATCGGTGGTGGGCGTACGTTTGTGGCCGGTGCGGACATAAACGAGTTTGTCGAAGTCATCGCGGGGCGGGGAACCATGCCCGCGCTTCATCCTGCGCTATTCGCGATCGAGGACTGCGCCAAACCGGTAGTGATGGCGATTCATGGCACGGCCCTCGGGGGCGGTCTGGAACTCGCCATGGCCGGACACTATCGCGTGGCGACGGCCGACGCGCAGGTGGGGCAGCCGGAAGTGAAAATCGGGCTGATTCCCGGCGCGGGCGGAACACAGCGTTTGCCGAGGCTCGCAGGCGTCGCCAAAGCCGCCGAGATGTGCGCCTTCGGTGAACCGATTTCGGCGCGGGAGGCGCTGGATGCCGGCATTATTGACAAGATCGTCGACGGCGATCTGCTGGAAGGCGCAATCGCTTTCGCCCGCAGTGTCCCTGGCACCAGGAGAACCCGCGACCTGCCGGTGACGCCAGCGGACACATCCGAGATCCGCAGAAAGCTCCGCCCCAATCTGATGGCGCCCTTGGCGGCGCTGGATGCAGTGGAAGCAGCAGCGACGATGCCGTTCGAGGAAGGCCTACGCCGCGAACGGGAAATCTTCGAGAGGTGTCTGCATTCGGACCAGTGCAAGGCTCTGATTCACGCATTTTTCGCCGAACGCGCAGTCGCCAAGATCCCGGATATTCCCAAAGACACCCCGGTCTACCCGATTCGCCAGGCCGCCGTAGTCGGCGCAGGTACGATGGGCGGCGGGATCGCAATGGCTCTGGCGAACGCAGGCATTCCCGTCCGGCTCAAGGACACAGACCAGGCCGCGCTCGACCGCGGGCTGGCGACCATTCGCAAGAATTACGAAAGATCGGTCAAAAGCGGACGGCTAACTGCATCAGCGGCGGAAGAACGCATCGCGAGAATCGCTCCACAAATCGGATGGGAGGGCTTCGAACAGGCCGATATCATCATCGAAGCGGTTTTCGAGTCCCTGGCGCTCAAGAAGGAGGTATTCGCCGCGATCGAAAAGCTCGCTAAGGCTGAATGCGTGCTGGCTTCGAACACCTCCACGCTGGACATGGACGCGATCGCGGCGGCTACGTCGCGGCCGCAGATGGTGATCGGCACGCACTTCTTCAGCCCCGCGAACGTCATGCGGCTGGTGGAAATCGTGCGGGGCAAGGTCACGGAAAAGCCGGTGATCGCGACCGCGATGGCGCTGGCGAAGTCGCTCAAGAAAGTCGGCGTGGTGGTGCGGAATGGGTTCGGATTCGTGGGCAATCGCATGATGTTCCCGTACATGGAGCAGGCGCAGTTGCTGGTGGAGGAAGGCGCCACGCCCGAGCAGGTGGATCGGGCACTCACCGATTTCGGGATGGCGATGGGTCCCTTCGGAGTGGCGGACCTGAGCGGGATCGACGTGTTCTGGCGGATCATGCAAGAGTTTCCGCAGGAATTTCCAGCGGCAGCCGGATCGATGCGGGCGAGCGGCATCGAGAAGTTATATGCGGCAGGTCGCTACGGCCAGAAGACCGGAGCGGGCTGGTATCGATATGACCAGAATCGCAAGTCAATACCGGATCCGGATGTGCTTGCACTGGTGCAGAAAGGAAACCGTGCGATCTCTGACCAGGAAATCGTCGAGCGCTGTATTTACGCCTTGGTCAATGAAGGCGCGAAGGTGCTGGAAGAGGGCATCGCGCTCCGGCCAGTGGACATCGATGTAATCTATTTAACCGGCTACGGGTTCCCGGCGTATCGTGGCGGACCCATGTTTTACGCGGACATGGTGGGTCTCCAGGGGATTTACGATCGGGTGCTGCAGTTTGGGTGGAAGCCAGCGGCGCTACTTGAACGCGTGGCCAGGGAAGGCAAGACGTTCGCCGCAAATGAACGCCCATGAACGCAAGTC
>JAOAPR010000285.1 GCA_025463005.1 Bryobacterales bacterium
CAAATGAACCATCACGGCCAGGGGCTCCGCCAAGGATGCAAGCGCTCGCTGGTCGGCGGTGGGAAACGAGTTGCGTTGATCCTCGGTGACATCAATCGAGAATCTGATCTGGGTCGCCAGGCCGAGAACGATCGCCGCTACAAGGACGCACACTATTGAGCGAACGAGCTTGTTGCGGACATGCACGGCCGGCGGCAGCCAAACAGTCGCAAGCGCGGCGAAACCGCACACAGCCGTGCCGATGCCAACGACAAGACCAGCCGATAGCAGGCCTTGCTCGAACGTGCGCAACACTTGAGTCAAGGACAGACTTGCGCCCCATTCAAGGAGGCCGGGATGGCCGGCCACCGTAACATCCAGCCCCCACGAGCCGCTCGTGAAGGCGAGCGTAATGATCGCGGCGGTAGCTGCACTTTCCGACACCGAGGCGGCAAACAACGCGATAGCTCCGACGAGCAAGCCGTAGAGGACGTGTCCAAAAAGAAGGTTCAAGGTTTCCAGGGCGGACAAGTGGCCTCCAAGCAGTCGCCATATGGCCAGCGCCGATAGTGCGGGAACGCTTGAAAGCATCCACGCTGCAAGAACCGCGCCCAGCTTGGCTGTAACCAAGGTGGAGGAACTATAGGGCATCTGGACCAGAAGACGCAGGGCTCCTGATTCCTTTTCCAGGCCGAGCACGCGAATTGCGACAAAAGGAAATAAAAGCGTGACGGCGACGTAAGAAGCCCCAAGCGTGGGCACCAAAATGCCGTCCAATGGCGACAGACTGCTCGCAAGTACCGGTGACTGCAGTCCGGCCGCACTCGCCTCGCCATACAGCGAAACAGCTTGGAAGAAGCTGTAACCGATCAGGGGACACATCAGCAGCAGCATCGTCCATAGCGCGCGACCACTGAGGATTTCCCACCCCTCCTTGACGAGCAAAGGCCTAAGAGGAGCGTCTTGGACGCGCAATGTCTCAAGTGAGGGCAAGGAAGATATCCTCCAGGCTACCATCTGCAATTCCGGTCTGCGCGCGGAGATCATTCAGCGTTCCCGCACCACAAACATGACCATCAGCAAGGAGAATAAAGCGGTCGCAGACCCGCTCAGCGTCCAACAACTGATGGATTGCAATAGCGAGTGTCCGGCCCTTAGTGACCTCTTTGCGCAGCACGCCGACAATCTCCCGGGTTTGCCGAAGATCGAAACCGTCGAACGGTTCGTCCATGATGAGCAATGGGTGCGGGGTGAGCAGTCCCAGCGCCAACATCAGCCTTCGGCCGTAGCCCTTAGAGAGCGAATGAACGCGCTTGTGAAGAACCGGCTCCAAACCCAACGCTTCGATCGTATCCGCGATTTCGAGGGCTGATCTTCGGTAGACATCCGCAAAGAACGATAAAACCCGGGTAACCGGTTGGTCCTGATAAGGCCGGAAGCCGTCCGGTAGGAAGAACATGACTTCTCGTCGTCGCGACGGCGGCAACGGCTTTCCGAGCCATTGTACGTCGCTCGACTCCGCAGGGAGAATGCCCGCGAGGACCTCAAGCAGGGTTGTCTTGCCGGCGCCGTTCGGACCAATGATACCGATGATCTCGCCTGTCTGGATGTCAAAGCTGACGTCCGCGAGCACCACCTGATCGGCATATTGCTTGTTGATCGAACCCACCCGCAGCAGCACTTGATCGTGTGCTTGTTCGGAGGCGCACGCAGCTTCCACCGGATGTGGCGTGTTGCATCGGATTGGCGGATCTGTAGAGACCAAGTGGAGAACTCCGTCCATGCGCAATCTCCTCGACACAGCGAGTATTGCGCAGAGCTTGGACGGCGCGCGTCTGATGGGGAGTCTGCATTACCCCAGCCCGAGGATATTCCCTGATCTATTCGACTACAAGGACCGAGATACACAATGAGACACGATTTGTCGGGAGCACCAGTGGGCGACGCCGGTATTGAAGCCATTCAAGGCAAACTCGATTTTTGAATTTGGGTCGGTAATTACTTGGTCGCCATGGCGCACTACAGTCGTTTTGTCGAAGAACTTGATGGACACCGCGAAGGATTTCTCACGGCTCGGGCTCGAATACAAGTATTGCGGCCTCTTGTTCACCTCTTAACTCGGCGCGGCCTCCCCGAGGCTTTCTGTCGCAACCGCTCGCTTGGCCTCGACCTCGGCAAAGGGCTGTCCAGTGGCCTCTAGAACCCGTATGGTCAAAAAATTGAGACTGCTCAAAGGCGGCAGCGTTCCAACATTTTGGTGTTGCACAACAAGCTTGCCGTGGACGCTTGAGGAGGGACGACGGGGGTCGCAAGCAATTCTGGATACCGCAGGTTAGTGCAACAATTACAGTACTCCATGGCAGTGCTTGAACTTCTAGCCAGAGCCACAGAGGCATGGGTCGTTGCGGCCGGGAACGAGCGCCTAGTGAATCGGTCGTCGCGTATCGTCGATGGTGTCTCTCGCAGGTGCACGGCGGGCAAGCCAGTACGCATGGATGTTGCGGGCGGCTGGCGCTATCAATTCCACGAACGCCTGATGTCTCGCATCGGCA
>JAOAPR010000220.1 GCA_025463005.1 Bryobacterales bacterium
TCGCAGCACCCGGTACTTGTCCTCGTAGTGTTTCTTCAGATCGCGCTCGATGGCTCGCAGCACGTCCGCATCGTCGTCGACTGTCAATATCACCGGCTTTTGCATATCACTCGCTCGCGCCGATTATTTGCGCACCTGTATGGATGATAACGCTCCAACCAATCAAGCCAGGTCAAATAGCAGTATCTCGCTTGGCTGGTCGTTCACGCCGCTCAGAGTAAGCCCCTTTTCGCGGTTCACGGCTGCTGCATCGCCGGTATGCAGAGTGGCCTCATTGAGTGTCACAGCGCCTCGGATGACGTGTATCCACGCATGACGCTCTGAGCCAAGCGGATACGCGATCTCATCGCCTTTGGCCAGTTCGGCCACGAAGACCTGGGCGTCCTGATTGATCTTTGCTACGCCGGCCCCGCCGCCCGGCGAAGCCAATAGTTTGAGCCTGCCTTGCTTCTCTCTCGGATCGAATCGAATTTGCTCATAGCTCGATGGAGTGCCCGTAGCGGCCGGCTCAAGCCAGATTTGCAGGAAATGGACCGGCTCCGTGCTGGAAGGGTTGAATTCGCTATGCATAACTCCGGTTCCGGCCGACATGCGCTGAATCTCGTTGGGGCCCAGCACTTCCTGATGACCCATGTTGTCTTTGTGAGCCAGAGAGCCTTCCAGAACGTAACTGAGAATCTCCATGTCGCGATGTCCGTGGGAACCAAAACCGCGGCCTGGGGCTACCCGATCTTCGTTAATAACCCGCAGACTCCGAAAGCCCATGTGCTTCGGATCGTAGTAGTTGGCAAATGAGAACGTATGATACGAATCCAACCAGCCATGGTTGGCGTGCCCGCGATCTTTACTTTTGCGGATTTCAATCATATGCCATGTGATGCAGAACCGGTTGCTAAGGATTCTTTTGGCCGGCAGCCCGCCGAGCGTCACGTCGGTTTTCAATCAGTGTCGCCGCGCTCAACGAACTCGCGATCGCCAGGATAGCTGAGATCCACGAGACAACGCGATAGCCGTCCAAAAATGATTCCTTTATTGCGCGCCGGATGCGGTCATCATCTGTTTCGATTGCCGCGAGTTTGGGACGCTGCATATCGATCTGCTCACGAACCGGGGGTGGCACACGTAACGAGTCCAACCGGTGATCCAGGCTGCGGGTGAATACGCTCGTCAAGACTAACCCGAAGACCGCGACCGCCATCAGACCGGCCACTCGTGAAACCGCGTTGTTAACGCCTGAAGCGATCCCAGCGTGCGTTTGGTCGACAGCGGTCATCACTGTGGTCGTGAGCGGCGCGATGCTGATCGCCATTCCCAGGCCCAGCACCACGACCGGAGGGAAGAACGTTGTCCAATACGATCCTCCGATTCCCGCTCTGGCAAACAAGGCGAATCCGGCAGCCGCGACAAGAGGACCGATGATCAGCGGCAGTTTTGGGCCGTAGCGCGCAAAGAGCCCCCCCGACCAGCGCGAAAGTAGGAACACCAACAGGATGAAGGGGAGCAATGCGGCCCCGGCCTCGGTCGGCGTGTATCCCTGCACCTGAATCAGGTTTAACGGAAAGAAGAACAGCACGCCGCCGAGCGCGGTATAAAGAAACAGCGTGAGAAGATTGGCGCCGGTAAACGTTCGCGAGCGGAACAAAGCGAGTGGAAGCATCGGCGCCGGAGACCGCGCTTCGACGAACGCAAACGCGATCAACGCCAGGCCGCCGATCACACCCGCGATCGGGGACGATTCGATGAGCGCATAAACGATTCCGCCGAGGCCGATGGTGTTTAAGATGGTGCCAGGCCAATCAAGTCGGCGATCTGCACTCTTCGCACCGCACTCCGGCACGCGCCAGATCGTGAGCAGAATCACCGCGAGCGCGATGGGTAGATTGATGAAGAATACCCATCTCCAAGACGCGTGCTGCACAAGCCATCCGCCCAGCACCGGACCGATCGCAGCCGTGATCGAAGTGAACCCGGACCATGTGCCGATCGCGCGGCCGCGTTCTTCGCTCGAAAACGACACGCTAATCAGAGCGAGACTGCCCGGAACGAGAAGCGCCGCGCCGATTCCCTGCAGGCTGCGTGCGAGGATAAGCTGCCGTATGTCGGGAGCAAGACCGCACCAGGCCGAGGCGACGGCAAACAGAGCGACACCGATCGCGAAGACCTTACGCCGGCTATAAATGTCGCCGAGCGATCCGCCCGTGAGGAGCAGCGCCGCAAGAGAGAGCGCGTACGATTCAACCACCCACTGCACGTCGGTGATGGTCGCGTGGAGGGCGGACTGCAAGGCTGGGAGCGCTACGTTAACGACCGTACCATCGATGAAAGCCATGCTCGAGCCGAGGATGGTGGCGGCCAACACCCACGCACCGCTGGCCGAGGACTGACCCGGCGATCCAGCCAGAATCGCCGCTTCGTCACAAGGAGACTTGGCGATGCCGGCCATGACCTATTCTGTGCCGAAATCGTCTCAGCCAAGGGTGAGAGTTAGAACGGCCCGCCCGTCATGCTATCCTGATACTCGAGTTCTGGTAGAGGAGCGAGGGCCACCAGTAACTCGGCGCGCAATTCCGTGGATCCGGAGCGCCGGGCGAAAGGGGCAGCCTTGCCGAAATCGATGCGCTGGATCCGTGGCGCAGCGGTTGGTGATCGTGGTTAATACCTGTTCACTGTCATTCGACTTGGTTTTTCCGGGCCGGATGGAGCGCTATCGGGAAGTGGTTCAGCCCTCCTGGCTGTCTCTTCGGAAGAGGCAGCGCGTCTCCTGAAAAGCCCCGATTGTTATGGATCTCTTTCAGCTAACGCGCGCGCTCGTCGATATCGACTCGGTCACGCCCAACGAGGAAAAGGTCGGGCTGTTTCTGTTCGATCATCTCACCGCGCTCGGGGCGCGAACGGGCGGCCGCGTGGAGCGAATCGAAGTTGAGCCGCATCGCTACAATGTGCTCGCCCATTGGGGTGATCCTATCGTCACACTGTCCACGCACATGGATACCGTGCCGCCGTTTTTCGCCTCGCGTGAGGACTCCGAATTCATCTGGGGTCGCGGGGCCTGCGACACCAAGGGCATCATCGCCTCCATGATTCACGCCGCCGAGTCGCTGGTGACGAATGGGGTGCGCGGAATCGCGTTGCTCTTCGTCGTGGGTGAGGAGCGCAACAGCGCCGGCGCACTTGCTGCCGCTAAAGATGGGCGTGGCAGCCGCTACCTGATTAACGGCGAACCAACCGAAAACAAACTCGCGCTCGGATCGAAGGGCGCCCTGCGTTACGAGATCATCGCGCAAGGCCGGATGGCTCACTCCGCGTATCCACATTTGGGCGAATCGGCCATCGAGAAACTGCTGGACGCCCTCGAACGTATCCGCCGCATTCCCATGCCCAGCGATTCGACGCTCGGTCCCAGCACGCTCAACATCGGTACGATTCAGGGCGGGCGCGCGCCCAATATTATTCCGGATCATGCTCGCGCGGAGGTATTTTTGCGCCTGGTGGATTCGGGCGACGGTCTTCGCGCCGCCGTGAATGCGGCCTCGCACGGCTTGGTCGAGGCGAAAGAGATCCTCTATATCCCAGCCGTGCATCTCGGCTCGGTCAATGGCCTGGAGACCACTGTGGTGTCCTATACCACCGATATTCCCGCCTTCAACGGAGCTTGGGGAAAGCCGTTTCTTCTGGGCCCTGGCAGCATCCATTTCGCGCACACCGATCAAGAGCGGATTCCTAAGGCGGAGCTTTTGGAATCAGTCGAGGTCTATCAAAAATTAGTGAGGCAATTATTACAGCAATGAGCAAGCAATATCGAGTAGCGATTGCGGGAGCCACGGGAGCCGTGGGCGTCGAGTTCCTGCGTTGCCTGGAACAGCGGCGATTCCCGATTGCCAGCCTGCGCCTGCTGGCTTCGGCCCGGTCTCGCGGAAAGAAATTGAAGTTCGGCGACCAGGAGATCGAAGTAGAAGAGCTGACCGAGCAAAGCTTCACCGGCGTCGACATCGCGTTCTTCAGCGCGGGCGGATCCATTTCGAAGAAGTTCGGACCGCTGGCCGCAAAGGCGGGCGCGGTGGTCGTCGACAATTCTTCGGCGTTTCGCATGGACCCGGCGGTTCCGCTGGTGATTCCGGAAATCAATCCGCAAGCCATGTGCGTGCACCAGGGAATCATCGCGAATCCCAACTGCTCCACCATCATCGGCATCACGCCGCTGTGGCCCATCCATCGGGTCAATCGCATCCGGCGCCTGATCGCGGCGACGTATCAGGCGGCGTCCGGAGCCGGCGCGGCAGCGATGGAGGAACTTACCGAGTCCACGCGCGCGTACCTCGCCGACCAGCCGTATCAAAACACCGTTCTTCCGCATCCCTACGCGTTTAATTTGTTCAGTCACAATACCAAGATCGATCCGGAGACCGGTTATAACGAAGAAGAAACCAAGATGGCTCGGGAGACTCAGAAGATCTTTGGCGATCGGGAAATTCGCGTCAGCGCAACGTGCGTGCGTGTGCCCGTGCTCCGCGCTCACTCCGAGGCGCTGACCATCGAGTGCGAGCGCCCCATCACGCCGCGTGAAGTGACTGCGCTTTTGTCGGGCGCGCCGGGAGTGAAGATCGTCGACGATCCCGAGAAGAATTACTTCCCCATGCCCCGCGATGCTTCCGGGCAGGATGACGTTCTGGTAGGGCGAATCCGGCAAGACACCAGCGATCCTTCCGGGAAGTCGATTGCGATGTTCGTTGCGGGGGATCAGTTGCTGAAGGGCGCGGCGCTCAATGCCGTGCAGATCGCCGAAGTGCTGGCACAGCAGGGCGGGGTACACGGCGCATGATTGTGATGAAATTCGGCGGAACCTCGGTCGAATCCGCCGAAGCCATTACGCGAGTGGCGAGCATCGTGCGCGCGCGACTGGATCGCAAGCCTGTGGTCGTGGTGTCTGCGATGGGCAAGACCACTAACAAGCTGCTGGCGATCGCCGCGGATGCAGTGGCTGGCGAGTTGAAGCCGGCGCTAACCAAGTTAAGCGAGCTGCGCGAGCTCCATTTGCGGGAATCGGCCGGACTGGACACCGACGATATTGTCGAGGCTCACTTCCAGGATCTGGATGCCCTGGTGCGCGGCCTGGCCGTCATGCGCGAGCTGACTCCGCGCGCCACCGATGCGATTTCGGCTTACGGCGAGCGTATCTCCAGCTTGATCGTCGCCGCGCATCTCCGTCGCTGCGGCATCAACACCGCTCACGTCGACTCCCGCAGCGTGATCGTCACTGACCGGCGTCACACCCAAGCCGCCCCGCTGTTTGACGAAACGAATCGCCGCCTTCAGGAAACGCTCGTGCCACTGCTAGACCGCGCTGTAGTTGTGATGGGCGGGTTCATCGGATCCACCGAAGATAACGTCACCACTACGCTCGGCCGCGGCGGATCGGACTACACGGCTGCCATCGTCGGTGCCGGCATTGGCGCGGAGGAAATCCAGATCTGGACCGACGTCGACGGCATGCTGACCGCCGATCCCACTATCCTTCCGGGCGCTCATCGCGTAAAGGTATGTTCGTTCACAGAGGCCGCCGAACTGGCTTATTTCGGCGCAAAAGTGCTGCATCCGGCGACCGTCCTGCCGGCCATTGAGAAGAACATTCCGGTACGGATTCTCAACTCCCGCCGGCCCGAAGTAGAAGGCACGCTCATCGTTTCCAATCCGCCGCCGTGCTCCACGCCAATCCGGTCCATTGCCTGCAAGCGCAACATCACGTTGCTAAATATCGTCTCCACGCGCATGCTGATGGCGCACGGTTTTCTGCGCCGCATCTTCGAGGTTTTCGACCGCTACGAAACCCCCGTAGACATGCTCGCCACTTCCGAAGTCAGCGTCTCGTTGACCATCGACAACACTGGCTCGCTGGATGCGATCCGCGAAGAACTCGCGGCCTTCGCCGAAGTCTCGATTGAGGAGAATCAGGCGATCGTCTGCCTGGTGGGCGAGAACATCCGGCGCTGCGACAACGTTTCCGCGCGCGCTTTCGCGGCCTTGGACGGCATTCGTCCGCGCATGGTATCGCAGGGCGCTTCCCAGTTAAATTTGAGCATGGTGGTGGCAGCGCCCGACTTGCAGCGCGGGGTAGAATCGCTCCACCGGGAGTTCTTTCGAACCCCAGATCCCGCGTCATTTGAATAGGAGGCCGTACGAAACTTGCCATTGTCGGCTACGGAAAAATGGGCAAGCTGATCGAGCAGCTCGCGCCTGAGTACGGCTTCACTATTCATGCGCGCCTCGACGTTGGCTACAATCCGGACTTGTTAAAAGGCTCCGACGTGGCCATCGAGTTCAGCACGCCCGACGCGGCACTCGGGAATATCGAAGCTTTGGCCGCGTTGGGTATGCCGACGGTCGTCGGAACTACGGGCTGGCTGGAACACATGGATCGCGTGCGAACCGCTGTCGACCGCGGAGGCGCCGGCCTGGTCTGGGCGGCGAATTTCTCGGTCGGCGTCAACGTTTTCCTGCGAGCTGTGCACGAGACTGCGCGAATGTTGGCCAGCGAACCGGGTTATGGCGCGTGGGCCTGGGAAATCCACCACAGCACCAAGAAGGATGCACGCTCGGGAACGCTGCTTGCGCTGGTGGACGAGATGAAGGCGGCAGGGTACCCGCGCAATATTGATACCAGCTCCAGTCGCGCCGGGGCTCATCCCGGAACGCACGAGATCGGATTCGATTCTGCCGCCGATACCATCACGCTGCGGCACACGGCGCGCAGCCGCGAAGGGTTCGCGCGCGGCGCCTTAAAAGCGGCGCAATGGATCCCAGGAAAAAAGGGCGTGTTTGAGTTTAAGGAGATTTTATGACGACGTTCACCGGATGCGGCACCGCGCTGGTTACTCCGTTTCGTAAGGACGAATCGCTCGACGAAGAGACTCTGCGAAAGTTGGTTCGACGCCAGATTCAGGCGGGCATCAACTTCCTGGTTCCGTGTGGCACTACCGGCGAAAACCCGACCATGACCCACGCCGAGCATCTGCGCGTGGTCCAGATCAC
>JAOAPR010000234.1 GCA_025463005.1 Bryobacterales bacterium
CTGCTGTGCGAGCGCGCTTCCGACGAGCGGTTCGCCAGCCTCTTCTGGGGATATTTCGACGTCCGCACTGGGCTGATGCATTACGTGAATTGCGGCCACTGCGCTCCGCTGCTGTTTCGCGCCCACCGGCCTGCGTCGGCGGTGTCGCGGCTATGCGATGGAGGCCCGGTGCTCGGCCTGCTTCCGCGCGCCCGCTTCCAACAGGGCGTGGAACGGCTGGATCCCGGTGACGTGCTGGTGCTCTATTCCGACGGCATCATCGAAGCCGCGAACGCCAGCGGCGAGGAGTTTGGCGAGCATCGTCTGATCGCCGCCGTACAGTCGGGGGTGCCCATACAGAATGACGACCCCGACCAGATCCGCGACCGCATTCTGGCTTCGCTGCGCGAGTTCACCGGCAGCGATCGCCTGGAAGACGATCAAACGCTGCTGGCGATCCGCTACACCGGAGCATACGTCGGAACACCCGTTGAAAGACGCGTTGCGGCTTTGGAAATTCAGGCCGCGTAGGAGTTAATTTTCTGGCGGAGAGGGGGGGATTCGAACCCCCGGTACAGGTTTAGGCCCGTACGACGGTTTAGCAAACCGCTGCTTTCGACCACTCAGCCACCTCTCCGCGAGGTGGATCGGATTTCAATTGCGATGGTAACACTAAGTTCTAGCGAGCCGCGACAGTTATGGAGTGGGTTCGACGGCGCCGGAGCCTTTTTCAACCTGGCGGAAAAACCACTCGTCATGGTTGACCAGACGCTCCACCGCCTCCCGCACCAGGGATTGAGTATCGCGACCTTCCTCCGCAGCCTTGCGCTCAAGCTTGGCTTCGAGCTCTGGAGAAAGATTTACTTCCATGCCGTTAGTCTAGAACACTTGAGGGGCGGTTACGTGACGCTCATCGCCGTGAGCGATTCTTCAACGCTCGGACGGTTGCCGGCTTCCACGTCTCTCCGCCGCAGTGTGTGGAACGCTGTCAGCACGGTGTTCGCCTTGGCCAGCGCGGCAACCCGTTCGGTGAACGCTTCGAGTTTTTTGCCCGGAATCGCGTACACTGCAACGCCGGGGGTCAGGATGTCGAGATACGCGCGCGCGCCGCAGCATCCCAGGCTGAGGGCGGTCTGATTGTTATTCAACGCTTGCGGCACCACCGCACAGGCGGGCCGGCCCATGGCCGGAGGCAGACCCCCTTCTAACTGCTGCGAAGCCTCGGAGAGTATCAACGTTTGATCCGCGTTCACGAACAGCAGCACGACGTCAGCGGGCAGGGGAACCTGGCTCAGCGGACCGTAAATCACCGCCTGCGGACGATTTTTCAAAACAGGAATCAGCGGAATATCCTGTTCGCGCACATAGCCCAGGTCCGCGAAAACTTTCAATGCGTCGCCCAGATCCTTTTGAGCGCCGGCAGACGCTTCCAGATTGTGCGTATAGATCCCGACGCCGCACAGATCGTGGTCGCTTGGCACGGTGGCGAACACCCCTTTTTGTGCCTCCTGCCAGAAACGGCAGCCGGCCGGGACGGAGCCGGTAAACTGCTTCACTCCGGGAGGAATCGCATCGGCGAAACAGATGGCGACGGGCGCACGCTCCAGGTGCAGAGCGTCGGTCAGAGTTTGCGCCAGAGAAGGGTAAGACGGCATGGATTCATGGTAACCCCTTCAAAACGAAAATGCTCACCCGAGGGTGAGCATTTACGCCTCCCCGCTCTCGCGGGGTGATGTACATGGGAGAATCAGATTCGACGGTTTCGCAACCGACAAAACCTGGTTGTGATTTGGATATTAGGGTGTGGAGCAGATGAAGTCAAGGGAAAAAAGTCCACCTGCGATTCTACCCCTAACGATATCAATCCATGAGGTTTGTACAATAATACCGAAGTGGGTCGCTTGTGGAAAAGTTGTTAGTAATCCGATCGGGACGCAGTCTGCTTTCCGTCTAAGGGTGCGGAACGTCAAGGCTTACTTATCCCCGATCCGCAGGAGCTGAAAGGGGTCGTCATGGCCGGGCTTTCCGAGCTTCCGGCGAAGGATTCGGAAACCTCCAAACCCTATTCCCACGATGATGCTCAGGCCAATCAAGACCCCCGAAAGTACGAAGATATTGAGAAACAGCTTGTACATAAACAAGCCTTGGTTCACCGGAACCTTCTCATTCAGCGTGAGATTCCCGGCGTACTGGACCCCGGCGAGGACGCCCTCCGCCGCGTCCGGATTCACTGGTCCAGCGACCACCCCTACCAGCGGGCCACTTCGCTTGGCGATAGTACCAGGGACTTTTAAGTACTCCGCCTGGCGCTCCCGGGCGATATTGGGGGTCGGGTAGCTGAAAATAACCAGGGTCAGGTCGCCTTTGGGCGTCCGGTAGCGCCCCGACTGGGCTTCGGCACCGAGGTGGAAGGCCGCGAGTGACGGAGCGATCCTAGGCTCAAAGCGGGCCAGGGAAGCCGGGCCCAGAATATACCGCTCAGAATTGGGGATTAGCCCTTCCTGTGGAAGATAACCGGCCAGGGCAGGGAGGGGCGCCCGGTCGAGCTGGGGAAGCTGCGCGTAAAGCAATTCCAGGTCCTTTTGTTCCGGGAGATCGCCCGTGAATTGGAAAACGTAGTTTCCGTAGGTCACAATCTGCCCATCCGGAGTCTTCGCTGAAAGGGCTAACACCTTCGCCGGTGTAGCATCGGGGGGGCGCTGGACCTCGAAAAGCGCCAAGGCGCCGGTGGAATCCCGAAGCCGCCATGCGGAGGCGCTAAAACGTTTTCCAGGTGCCGTGTATTGGGCCTGTTCGCCGTTCAGATAGCCGAATTCCTGATAAAGCGGCGCATCCGACGCCGCGAGCGTCTTGGTCTCGCCCTTGGCAAAATCCCCAATGTGATCGGGGAGGATCGCCGCGCCCAGCGGCCACGCGCAGACAAGAAAAACTAACTTCCGCAGCATTTCTTGTACTTCTTTCCACTGCCGCAGGGGCAAGGATCGTTGCGGCCGACCTGCTTTTTCGCCAGCACAGGCTGCTTCTTGGTCGAGCTTTCGCCGCCCACGAATTGCAGCTCGGCGAGCTCCTTTTCTTTCTTGCGCTCGATTCTCCGCGTGAAGTCCATCACCGAATTCTGTGCGGCGCGCGATTCGACTTGCCGCTGCTCTGCGGCCACTCCCACCGCTTCGGGCTCGCCTCCGCCATCCTCGCCGTCTTCGCTCCACAATTCCGGATGCGGAACATCCGGCGGACCTTCGCTGCGCTGCAGGAAGAACAGATACCGGACCGATTCGTCCTCGATGCGATCCATCATGTCCTGGAACAGCACGTAGGACTCTTTCTTGTACTCGACCAGCGGATCTTTCTGCCCGTAGCCGCGCAGCCCGATGCCTTCCTTCAGGTGATCCATCGACAACAAGTGATCCTTCCACTGGTTGTCGATGACGTTGAGCATGATCATGCGCTCGGTTTCGCGCAGCAGCGGCGCGCTGAGCATGTCTTCTTTTTCCTGATACCGCTTGGTGAGCTGCTCGAGGATGTCGGCCTCCGCTTGCCGGCGATCCAGGTTCATCACGTCTTCGGTGCGGATCTTTACGCCGAATTGTGTCAGAACGTCCGTTTCGAGGCCGGTCCAATCGTATGCGCTGGGATGCGCTTTTTCGGGCAACCGCGCATCGACGAACGCGCCCAGGATGCCTTCGATGATTTCGAGGATGCGTTCCTTCTGGTCTTGTCCTTCGAGCAGGCCACGGCGCATTCCGTAGACCGCCTGGCGCTGCTTGTTCATCACATCGTCGTATTCCAGAATGTGTTTGCGGGCAGCGAAGTTCTGCGCTTCCACGGCCTTCTGCGCGGCCGCGATGCGCTTGGTGATCATCTTGCTCTCGATCGGCACATCTTCTTCCATGCCGAGCCGGAGCATCAGGTTCTGCATGCGCACTCCGCCGAAGATGCGCATCAGGTCGTCCTGCAGCGAAAGATAGAAGCGAGCCGTACCGGGATCACCCTGCCGTCCCGATCGTCCGCGAAGCTGATTGTCGATGCGGCGGGATTCGTGCCGCTCCGTTCCCAGAATGTGCAGTCCGCCGAGATCTACTACTTCATCGTGCTCTTGCTGGGTTTCGGCCTTGAACCGCGTGAAGAGGGAATCCCATTCCTCACGCTCCGGCGACCCGACGGCCGCGGTCTGCATAAGGTCCGGATCCTTGTTTTCCTTGCGCAGCCTCTCCTTGGTCATGAATTCCGGATTCCCGCCCAGGAGAATATCGGTTCCGCGGCCGGCCATGTTGGTCGAGACCGTTACGATGCCCTTGCGTCCCGCCTGCGCGACGATGAACGCTTCGCGCTCGTGATTCTTGGCGTTCAGCACTTCGTGCCGGACGCCCATCTTGCCCAGGATTTTCGACAGCTTTTCCGACTTCTCAACCGAAACCGTGCCCACCAGGACGGGCTGCCCTCTTTCGTGCAGCTCTTTGATTTCCTTGGCCGCGTTGCGGAATTTTTCCTCTTCCGTACGGTAGACCATGTCCTGCGCGTCCGAGCGCTGCAGAGGCCGGTTGGTGGGGATAACCGTGACTTCCAGCTTGTAGATCTTGTCGAATTCCGCGGCTTCCGTATCGGCTGTTCCAGTCATGCCGGCCAGCTTTTTGTACATGCGGAAATAGTTCTGGAAGGTGATGGTCGCCAGCGTCTGGTTCTCGCGCTGGATCTTCACTCCTTCTTTCGCTTCCACGGCCTGGTGCAGCCCGTCCGACCAGCGCCGGCCCGGCATCAGGCGGCCCGTGAACTCGTCCACGATAATGACTTCATCGTCTTTGACTACGTAGTCTTTGTCGCGGTGGAAAAGAACGTGGGCCTTCAGCGCCTGCTGCACATGGTGATTGACTTCCATGTTGGCGGCTTCATAAAGATTGCCCATGCCGAGAATGCGCTCCACTTTGAGCGATCCTTCCTCGGTGAGTGCCACGCTGCGATGTCTTTCGTCGACGGTGTAATCGCCGGTGGTCCATTTCTGGCCGGGCTCTTTGCCCTCGATCACTTCACCGCGGATCAGGCTGGGGATGATGCGGTTGATCTTGTAGTATTTGTCGGTAGATTCCTCGCTCGGGCCAGAAATGATGAGCGGCGTGCGAGCTTCGTCAATCAGGATCGAATCGACCTCGTCCACGATGCCGAAGTTGTGCCCTCGCTGGACACAATCGGCGATGCGGAACTTCATGTTGTCGCGAAGGTAGTCGAACCCGAATTCGTTGTTGGTGCCGTAGGTGATGTCGGCCGCGTAGCTGGCCCGGCGCTCGCTATCGTCCAGATCGTGCACGATCACGCCGACGTTCATCCCCAAGCCCTTGTAGATCCGGCCCATCCATTCCGAATCGCGCTTGGCCAGGTAATCGTTAACCGTGACCACGTGCACGCCGAGCCCTGAGAGCGCGTTCAGATAAACCGGCAGAGTGGCGACCAGCGTCTTGCCCTCACCGGTCTTCATCTCCGCGATCTTGCCGCGGTGCAGCACGATCCCGCCAATCAACTGGACGTCGAAATGCCGCATGTTCAGAATGCGGCGACCCGCTTCCCGCACGGTCGCGAATGCCGGGATCAGAACATCCTCGAGCGAGGCACCCTGCGCGATCTGCTCCCTGAACTTGATCGTCTGCCCGGCGAGCTCCTCATCGGAGAGCGCCTGAATCTGCGGCTCCATCTCATTGATGGCCGCGATCAGCGGACGCATCGCCTTTACTTCGCGCTCGTGCTTGGTGCCGAAAACCTTGGCCAGCATTGCATCAATGGCCATAATCGAACCTCCCGTTTTTAACGCCTCAACTTACGATGAATATGGATCGGGTTGCGAGGTACGCGGGTATTCAGCAGCGAAGCTCGGCGCGATGTTGCGATCGAGCAGAGAAGGGCACGACGGTCCGACTCGCCACCAGCCAGAGCGAATGCCTGAAGGGAGTCTCGGCCAGAGCCGTGAACGGCAAGACGGCTTGCGGCGAAGGTCGCTCGGCCCGAACACTCAGGGCGGACGATTCGGCCATCGGCGTTACCACCGATCGCAGAAGACGGGTGAGAGAATTGGACTTGTGCTCGTTCGATACGGCGGGACCCGCGGCCATAGCCGCACCCATCGCGGCAACCACGCTCGAGAGGCCGAGCAACGGAGCCAAGCTGACCAGAATAATTCGCCCGAATCGCACGGAAGTCCTTCTATTGCCGATGTTAGCACAGCGGCGAACAGTAAATTTCGCAATGCTAATCTATAAATAGAGTGTTCCCCAAGTTAATCTCCATTGGAAGCTTTTACCTGCCCACGTATGGCGTGATGGTGGCGCTGGCCTTTCTGGCCGGTCTCGCGATTACCGTGCGTCTGGCGCGCCGCAGCGGCCTGAATGCCGAGCTGATTACAAACCTCGCGGTTTACGTGGCTCTGGCCGGCATGCTGGGAGCCAAGGTTCTGATGATCCTGTTCGACTGGAATCGCTACATGGCGAATCCTGGCGATATCTTTTCGCTGGCCACACTGCAGGCTGCGGGCGTTTTCCAGGGCGGGCTGATCCTTGCATTGGTGACCGCATACCTTTATATGCGCAAACAGGGATTGCCTCTGCTGGCCACCTCCGATGCCTTCGCCCCAGGTCTCGCCCTGGGTCACGCGATCGGGAAGATGGGGTGCTTTGCCGCGGGATGCTGCTGGGGAATTGAAACTAAGCTGCCCTGGGCGGTGAAGTTCCACGATCCTGCAGCGTACGCGCTGACTGGAGTGCCACTTGAGATTGCGCTCCATCCCGCGCAGTTATACGAATCCGGCGCGGAAGCCCTGATTTTCGGTTTTCTATACTGGCGATTCGGGCGGCAGCACGCGCCCGGCCAGATCATCGGATTGTACCTGGTGATCAGCTCGGTAACGCGGTTCTTCATCGAATTCACGCGCAACCATGAGCAGGCGCTGCCCTTCGGCTTGCCTCTCTCGATTACACAGTGGATCGCGATCCTGCTGGCCGCAGCCGGCGCGGTACTGCTCGCCCGGGTAGGGCGTCCGGCGCGCGTTAACCAGCCCGTACACGCCTAAGGAATCGATCCTTTTCCGCCGATCCCTTCACAGGGATGCGTGTGCGCCGGCATAAGAAAGACGCGGGCTTTGTACTGATCGCGATGTCCGTCGCGCTGGTGCTGCTGCTGGCGGTGATGGGCATGTCCTTCGACTTCGGCCGCATCTACATCGCCCGCAACGAAGCTCAAGTTTTCACTGACGCTGCCTCCATGGCAGCCGCGGCTAAACTCGACGGAACCGACGCAGGATTGGACCGCGCACGACAGGCCGTCGCGCGGCTGCCCATGCGCTGGAATCTGGGGACGAAATCGTTTACCGGCGTGGTGGTGGAGTTCAGTCCAGATAAACAGAGTTGGGCCCGCGTCACGGCTCCTGACAATCAAGTCGAGATTACGTTCTTGCGCGCCGTCGGCGGCCCGGATGTGTTTACCGTGCCGGCCCACAGTGTGGCAGCCGCAAAGCCCGTGAGGCTTGTGGAATGAAAATGTCACGGGACCGACGCGGCCACGCGCTGCTCGAACTCGCCGTCTCCGCGGCCGTGATGGTATCGTGCCTGGCGGGCACGGTCGAGTTCGGCTACACGTTTTACATCTACAACGAACTGGTGACGGCCGTCGGCAATGGCGGGCGATACGCAGCCATGCGGACCTACCGGTCGGCCGCGCCGGCCGATATCGAAAAAGGCAAGGCCGCGATTCGCAACATGGTTGTATACGGCGATGCTCGTCCCGCGCCGGGCACGCTGCCGCAAGTTGCGAATTTGAGTCCCGAACAGGTGCAGGTGGAGTGGGTGACCGACGATTCCGGCGGCCCTGCAGCCGTGAACGTCGCTATCGGCGACTACACTGTGGATGCAGTCTTCGGAATATTTCGGTTCACCGGACGGCCGGCGGTCGAGTTCCCGTTCGTGGGACGATTCGCGCCTGCGGAGAGTGAGCCGTGAACCAGCGACGCCGGCAGCGCGGCCAGAGCATGGTGGAAGCGACACTCGTCCTGCTGGTTTTCTTCACCCTGCTCTTGGGCGTGATCGACTGCGGGCAGGTTCTGTTCGCCCACCAGTCGCTGGTGGAACGAGTGCGGGCAGCGGTGCGCTGGGGTGTAGTGCATCCCTGGAACGGTGGAGATTCCATCGTCAACCTGGTGCTCTACAACCAAACCGAAGCGCCCCGCGGAAATACGCCGGCGTTTCTTGGACTACGGCCGGAGAACGTGGTGGTTCGGCACCGGGCTCCTACGCCCGAACGGCCAGACGATGAGACGCTTGGCGTCACCATCGTGAATTTCCAATCGCAATTCTTCTCTCCGTGGATCGCCCGGATGCTGGTGAGCCCTCGCGCGGTCTCGATCACCGCGCCGATGGCGTCCCGGTAGCCCTTAATTAGGCGCAGCCATGAGATTCAATATGGTCGTTGAGCTTCTTGCGGGCAACTTCGAAGGCGCGTCGAGCCCGCTCGCCTCGCTGGTGGGCTTTCTCGAAGTCCTTTCCAATATTCCGTTGTAGCGAGGCTAGTGCGTCCGCGTAGACTTTCAAATCGGCCCGAAGTCGAGCCTTGAGAATCTCGCGAGCCTTGCAGGAGGGAGCTTCCGCGGGTTGCACTTTGAGATGTTGGATGCGTCTTGGGTGTTTTTCGTTTCACGGGCCAACTGAAGTTATCCTGGGTATTGGCCATCCTCAAACCGTTTCAACCCTATCGCTACACATCGAAGGCCGGCGACCCGGCGCACCTCCTTACGCAGCCTTACGACAAGATCAGCCCGGCGATGCAGGCGAAATATCTCGCCGCCAGCCCGTACAACCTGGTACGCGTGATTCTCGGAGAACGCCAGAGTTCGGACAACCCGTCCGAGAATGTCTATACGCGAGCCGCGCAGCATCTGGACGAATGGATCCGCGAGGGCATTCTGGCCCAGGATCCGCAGCCGGGGTTCTATGCGTATTTCCAGGATTTCACCGTGCCCGATACTTCTGAGCGCGCTACGCGGATGGGATTCATCGGGCTCGGCAAGGTCGAGGATTACTCGGCGGGCGTGGTGTATCGCCACGAACAGACACTTTCGGGTCCGAAGAAAGATCGTCTGGAGCTGCTGCGCCACACGCGCGGGCACTTCGGGCAGATTTTCATGCTATATCCGGACCGCGAGGGCTTGGTCGATAAAAAGCTGGCCCAGGCCTCCGCAGGTGCTCCAGTTCTCGACGTTCTTGACGAATATCAAGCCCGGCATCGGTTGTGGCCCATCACCGATCCGGAAACAATCCAAAGAATGCAAGTTCTGATGGCGGATAAGAAGCTGCTGATCGCCGACGGGCATCATCGTTACGAGACTGCGCTGGCCTATCGCAACGAGGATCCGGGAAATCCCGCGGCGGAATACGTGATGATGACCTTCGTCAATATGTATTCGCCGGGGCTGAAGATTCTGGCGACGCATCGCGTGCTGCGCAACCTCGAAGGCTTCCAGGCCGTGGCGCTGCTGGCGAAAGCGCGTGCCAGCGGATGGTCGGTCCGAGAAGGAATGCCGGAGCGCAACTCCCATCATCAAGTTCGGATCGGGCTGGTAGCAGGCAGCCGTGCCTACGTGCTCGAGCGACCGCGAGGCTCGTTATCAAGCGCCGGTGAACTGGATGTGCCCGTCCTGCATACCGAAATCCTGGGCGGTCTGCTGGGGATCAGCGAAGAGGCCGTGCGCGACGAGAGGCACATTACTTACGTTCGCGGCATCGATGCGGCAGTCGCCGAAGTCCGGGAAAAGGGCGCGCAGGCGGCATTTCTGCTGGAGCCGACGCCGATCGAGGAAATGGCTCGGATCGCGTTCTCTGGTGGAGTGATGCCGCAGAAGTCCACCGACTTTTATCCCAAGCTGCTGAGCGGCGTGACGATTTATCGATTATGACGACAGGCGGCAAGACCGCCTATCCTACTTCAATTGCGGGATCACTGCTCGCAGCAGCGCCGCGAGAGTATCTTTGACGCGCTCGCCCGTATCGATCACTTCCTGATGAGTCAGTTTCTGGGGCAGGATTCCCGCCGCCATATTGGTCACGCAAGAGATCCCGAGCACCTTCATCCCCCTGTGATTCGCAGCGATCACTTCGGGAACCGTCGACATCCCCACCAGGTCGGCGCCAATGGTCCGCAGAAATCGAATTTCGGCGGGCGTCTCGTAGCTCGGTCCGGACACCGCCGCGTAGACACCCTCCTGGAGCGTCAGCCCCAATGCAACTCCGGCTTGTTTCGCGATCTCGCGGTAATCGCGCGAGTACGCCTCGCTCATGTCGGGAAAGCGGGGACCCAACGATGCATCATTCGCGCCAATTAGAGGATTCACGCCCAGCAGATTGATGTGATCGGAAATCAGCACCAGGTCTCCCGGTTTGTAATTCAAGTTGACACCGCCGGCGGCATTCGTCACCACCAGGCTGGTGACGCCTCTGCATGCGAGCTCGCGAATTGGGTAAGCGACCTGCTGCGCCGTGTAGCCTTCATACAGGTGTGCGCGCCCAGCCAACACGATTACTTCCGTACCGCAGAGCCGCCCGGTCACCAGCTTGCCTGCGTGACCGATCGCCGTGGATGCGGGCCAACCCGGTATCTCCGAGTAGGGTGTTTCTTTGCGATTTTCGAGCGTGTCTGCAAATGATCCCAGGCCGCTGCCCAGAATCACCCCGACGGCGCTCACAGCAGCATCCCTGCGATGCAGGCCGACATGAAATTCGCCATCGTCCCGGCCGCGACCGCTTTCATTCCCAGCCGCGCCAGATCCGATTTTCTCGTAGGCGCCAGCGCTCCGATGCCGCCCACCTGGATCGCAACCGAGCTCAGGTTGGCGAAGCCGCACAACGCGTATGTCGCGATCACGAAGGACTTCGGATCCAGCGTGCTGCCGATTTTTCCCAGATCGACAAACGCCACGAATTCATTCAGGATCAGCCGGGTGCCAAGCAGATTTCCGATGGTCGCGCAATCATTCCATTTCACGCCCAGCAGCCAGGCGATGGGCGCAAAAATCCTGCCCAGGATGCCCTGCATCGTATCCGGAAGCCATCCGAAATAGCGCGTGTCGTGGAGCGCGTGGATGCCACCGTTCACCATGGCGATCAGCCCAATGAAGGCGATCAGCATCGCACCGATATTCAGAGCGAGATGAAGACCGTCGGCAGCGCCGCGGGCGGCTGCATCGATCACATTGACTCCGGGCTTCTCGACTTCGATCTTGACGCCGCCCATGGTCACGGGCTTCTCGGTTTCAGGCATCAGGATCTTGGCCAGCATCAGCGTCGCGGGAGAAGTCATGATTACGGCCGTCAGCAGGTGCCGAATCTCGACGTGGGCGATCAGGACGTAAGCAGCCATCACTGCGCCGGACACGTGCGCCATCCCGCTGGCCATAATCGTGAAGAGCTCGCTTTGCGTCAGTCCGGCCAGGAACGGGCGGATGGTGAGAGGGGCCTCGGTCTGCCCCATGAAGATGCTGGCGGCGACGCTGGTCGATTCGGCGCCGCTGGTGCCCATCACGCGCTGCATCAGGCTCGCCATGCCGCGCACGAACACCTGCATGATACCCAGATAGTAGAGAATTCCGAATAAGGAGGCAATAAAGATGACGATCGGCAGGACCTGGAAGGCGAAGACCGTGCCGAACTGGTCGTTAGGTGCGCCGAGTTTGTCGCCGAAGACGAACTTGCTGCCCTCGATCGCATAGCCGAGCATGCTGTTCACGCCGTTGCTCAGCGCTTTGAACCACTCGGCGACAGGGGTCTTCAGGACCAGGAACGCGAAGCCGAACTGCAGTCCCAGGCCCCAATAGATGACCCGCGGCTTGATCGCTTTGCGGTTGCTCGAAAACAGGAACGCGACGGCGACGATGACGATCAGTCCGAGCAGCCCTGTGAAACGCTGCATCCGAACCGACTCTATCAGCCCACCACTTCGAGAATCAATGCCCGTTCTTCGGGGGTGGTGGACGAGATGCGGAAGGCGCCCTCCACTAGCTGCGCGGCTTCTTCGACCAGATCCTCGCGCGTGTAGTACAGGCGGCACAGAACGCCGCCCGCGTCGACTTTCTGGCCGACTTTGACCTCCAGGATCACACCCACGGCTGGATCGATCGTGTCGTCTTTAGACTCGCGGCCGGCACCGATCATGGCGGAGGCCATGCCGATTCCCTCGGCGTCGATGGCGCTGACATAGCCTGCCCGCGGCGAATTGATTTCGCGCGCGCCGGTGGCGTTCGGCAGCAGCTCGAAGCGATCCATCACGCGGGCATCGCCGCCTTGTGCCGTGATCACATCCTTGAACTTGCGATATCCGGAACCATCCAGCAGCTTGGTTTGGGCCAGTTCGCGCGCTTCCTCCAGCGACGCGGTGACTTTGCCCAGGTGGATCATACGCGCCGCCAGCTCCAATGAAAGACGCGTGAGGTCGGCGGGCCCGACATTTTGCAGCGTCTGCGAAACTTCCATCACTTCAAGCGCATTGCCGATGGCGAAACCCAGGGGCTGATTCATGTCGGTAATCAGGGCCTGGACTCGCTTATCCATGCGCCGGCCGATCCCCACCATCAGTTGCGCCAGTCGTCGCGCGTCTACTTGCCGTTTGATGAACGCGCCGGACCCCACCTTCACGTCCAGCATCAGTGCGTCGATCCCGGCGGCCATCTTGCGCGACATGATCGAGGTGGCCAGCAGGCCGATCGATTCGACAGTCGCCGTAGCTTCCCGCAGCGCCTGCAATCTGGTGTCGGCCGGCGCGATCTGGGCGGGCGCAGTCGCGAAGGCCAGCTTGTGTTCGTTCAACTGAGCAATGAACTCTTCCATGCTCAGATTGGTGCGGAGCCCGGGAATGGCCTCCAGCTTGTCCAGAGTGCCGCCGGCGAAACCTTGCGCGCGGCCCCCGGTCATGGGAACCACCACTCCAGCAGCTGCGGCCAGAGGCGCCGCCACCAGGCTGGTTTTGTCGCCCACGCCGCCGGTCGAATGCTTATCGACTTTAACGCCGGGAACGCTCGAGAGATCGACGGACTCTCCCGAAGCGATCATGCGCTCGGTCATCGCGCTGACTTCGCGGTCGCTCATGCCCGAAAAATAAGTGGCCATGAGGAACGCGGACATCTGATAATCGGGAATTTCTCCGCTAAGATAACCGTCAACGAGGGACGAGATCTCCTCAGCAGACAGTTCTTCGCCATCCCTCTTCTGGTGAATGAGGTCGACAGGTCGCATGTATAAGAACTGAGAGTACCATACTTGATTGGAAGTAAAGGACAACTGCCCGGCTGTTGAGGGCTTTTGAGGGTATTTGCCCAGGCTCCGAATAGGTATCTGGGCGACCGGCCGACTCGCCCGGTCAACCGGGTTAGTGTGAACCAATAAACGGATTCACCACCCTGACCGTGCCATAAAGCCGGTCGTGCTGAAGATCCTCGGTGAAGATTTCTGGCAGGCCATAGTGTTCCGCATAGGACCAAAGGTGCGCGTCGAACCAGTTCAACTGGTACGCTGCACACCCACGAATCGCGTGGCGCAGGATCGCCTCGTTTGGATAGAGAACCGTGAACTGTTTCAGAAATTCTTCAGCTTCTCGCAAAGCGTCAGCGTGCTTGAGGATGATGTGGCCGCGAATGGGGCGTGTCACCGCGGCGATGAATTCAACAATGGCTTGATGTGGCAGGCGCACCGAGTCTTCGAGGATGCCGCGCCTGAGAACCTCAGTTGCAGTCTTCTGTTTGTCAGCGAAGCGGCTATCGAACCGATAGACCAGAATGTTCGTGTCAACGAGAGCGGCCACGCCCGTAGAGGTCCTCTCTTCTCCAACCTCTTTTGCGAGGCCGGGTGGACGGACGCGCTAACGGGCGCCTGCGGTGGCGTTCTGTCGCTTGATCGAACAAACGGAGCTGGGACTCTCGATCTTCAGGCGGCACCTGACTGGCTGGAGGAATGACACGGATCACTTCGCCGGCAGCTACCCACTCGATGTCGTCGCCTGGGCGGATACTGTACCGTTCCGCGATCCTCTTGGGCACGGTGACTTGGTACTTAGATGTGACCTTGGCCATAGAAGCTGGGTGACGCGCCTATCCTTACCATAGCAAGGATCAATTCCTTGTTCAATCAGGAGCTGACTGCGTGTTCCACTTCCACCTTGGTTCTTAGGCTGCGCGCAGAAGTACGGCGGTGATATTGTCAGGACCGCCGCGCTTTCGGGCCAGAGCGATCAGCTCCTTGCTCTTGGCCTCGAGCGACCCAGGGGAGGACAGCGCCTGCTGCAGATCCTCGTCGCTCACCACGCCGTGCAGGCCGTCGCTGCACAGCAGGATTTGCATACCCGGCGACGGTTTGATCCGGTGAGTGTGCACGCGAAGATTCTCTGATACCCCGATAGCCATAGTCAGAACGTGCCGCATCGGATGGTTCTTGAGGTTTTCCTCATCGATACCCAGACGGCGGCCAACTTCGTTGACCCAGGTCTGATCCTCGGTGATGGCGACCAGCGCGCCGTTCTCAAACGTATACACGCGGCTGTCTCCGACGCTGGCGATGAGCAGTTCGCCGTTGCTTTCGACCGCCGCCACCAGCGTGGTGCCCATCCCTTCCATGTCGGGGTTGCTTGCGGCAGCGTCCATGACGCGCTGATTGGCCCGGCCAAACGCGGCCACCAGACCGTCGGCATCCATGGCCTTGCCGTTTTGGGCCTTCCCGTTTTGCACGGCCTGCTCGATCGTCTCAGCGGCCATACGCGAGGCGTGTTCGCCCGCCTGCGCGCCCCCCATGCCGTCAGCCACCAAATAGAGGCCGATGGTGGGGACCACCAGAAAGTAGTCTTCATTATTGCCGCGGACGCAACCTGGGTCCGAAGCGCCAAAGGATTCGAGCATGAGCTTAATGGATTATAACGAACGCCGCTTCATGGTGTCGGCGATTCCAAAATCGATTTCAACTGGAAGTACACCCGCTCCTCGTACGTATTTTTCAGCCGCTCCAAAGCCTGAAGCCGCGCGTCGGAGGCGGTCGCTGCGCGCAGCCCCTGCTTCTTCAAACAGCGCCCCAGCAGCAGCGTCGCCATCTGATCAGTGGGATCCCGATCGAGCACCGCGCGAAAGCGGTCGGCGGCGGCGGTGAAGTCGCCCTTCTTGAACAGCGCGTACCCAAGATTGAAATGGTAGTCGGGATCGCTCGGGTCCTGATCCAGCGCCTTGCGGAACGTTTCGACGGCTTGCGGGAGGTTCTGCCGGCTTTCCGCCGCACCCAAATTATTCCACACGGGGCTGATGGGCACCTTTTCAGCGATCATCTGAAACGCTTTATGCGCGGCTTCGAAATCGCCCGCCTGATAGCGCGCGATGCCCAGGAAGAAACTGGCTTCCCGATAGTGGTTTTCAGTCGGGCCGACGTGCTCCAGCCATTGCGCCGCCTCCCGGTACTCCTTCCGCTCGAAACGAATTCTGCCGAGTTCGAACGCCGGCGGAGAATAATCCGGGTCCAGGCGCGCCGCCTGGGCGAAATACTTCTCTTTCTGTTCCGGCGACGTGGCCAGAAGGCCGCGAATGTAATTCTCCAACGCATCCAATGGAACCTGAGTTCGCAGAGAGCGGAATTCCGACTCGGCGGGAGCTCGCGCAGGAGCGACCACCGTCAGGGCACGCCAGGCCAAGTGTGATTCGAGCGTCGCCAGATCCTCCAGAGCGCCGGTTTCTTCAAAGACAGCGCTTTGCCGCAAGCGCCGCCGGTCGGAAACACGCGCCTGGATCTTCAGCGATCCCTTCGACGCGCTCGCGGAACTACCCGTGGAGCCGGATGCGGCCGGAACAAATGAAAACGTTCCGTGCACCACCTGTTCGGCATCCACAACTTCTCCCAGCTTAAGGATGGAGGCTTCGGTCAGCTCCGTCCGCTCGCGAAGCTGAAGACGCCGGTAGGCCTCGGTGATACGGTCGCGCTCGAGAACCAGGACGCCGCGGGCGGAAAAAGCCGCGCGCAAAGTTTCGGCGATGCTTTCGCCGATCCAGTCCATAGTGGCGGGGTTTCGAGTTGCGCCGGGGATATTGGAAGAGGCGTTCGAAAAAGGCAGGACCGCTGTATTATCCGCAAATAGCGTGATCGCCCCGGCTGAGAATGCGAGCGCGATGCGCAGACAGGGCCGCATATGGACAGTCTAACAGCGGTGCGACTTGCTGTACGGTTTAGTCTTGCTTGGCAGGTTCCGCAAGCTCACCGGCCGTCTGCATCTGCTTCACGCAGCGTTCTTCGGCTTCCTCGAAACCGTTGACCGTCAGGGTGTAACGTCCCCCGTCGGTCCTTTGAACGTAGCCCTTTCCCTTCAGGTACCACAGTGCCGCTTCCAGATGCTCGCGCGGGCAACCTAGCATGTCCTCAAAGGCATGGAGGGTCATGGAAGCTCCTTCGGGATTCTTTACGGTAGTCGCGTAGAGCAGCGCGAGTATCCCCTGTCGTTTTCGCTTTTCAACTTCCGGTCCGGTGGCTATGGCGGTTTGGTCGAAGATCTTCCACCGCAACTGCCTTTCCGAGCTGTGGCGAGCGTCGTAAGCGGCGCGCCGCTCCGGGTCGCTCAGGGTCTGGAAAGCTTCGGTAAGCTGGACGAACAGTTCGGAGTTTCCGGTGCCTGCGTTATCGGGATGATAGCGTTGCGCCAGAAGCCTGTACACGCGATGAATGGTTTCGGCGTCCGCGTTCGGGCTCAATTGCATGATTTCGTAGTAGTCCTGCTCCTGGAACTCCGGCGCGACGGTTTGCTGTTTGTAGTTTGAATGTTCGTCGGAACGCTCGTTTGAATATCCGGTTGGCCGCTCCGACTTGTTGGCGTCCACAAACTCCACGCCCACGCGATATCCGCCCTTGGGATCCTCATTGCACCAGGTGATGCTGGCGCGGCGCGAGATCTCGACATGCTCGTCACCCAGCTTTCCGCGCACCGTGATGACCGCGCCCACCTTGATAGGTGCCACTAAAGAGAGGCTAAGCCCGGTGTCGGACCAATCCACCAGATCCGCGGTGATGTTGCGCGGATTGTTCATCCCGTCGCGCAGCTCGACTCGGATCACGGATGGCGTGGAAACATTGCGCCGCGGCGCCCGCCGGCGTGGATCTCGTTGGGTTGTACTCATTGCTGCTTTGGATGCTATTCATCTCATCGGCGGTTGGCAACGTTCGCTGTAGCGCCCCGGGTCTAAGGTTAAGGGCTATTCCGACAGGAACTTGCGGACCACTTCGAGCCCAGCCTCGGCGACTACCGGGTCGGATCCGAAGCCGGGAAGCCATGCGACCCGTGGGTCGCGGCGAAACCATGTCTGCTGTCGTTTCGCGTACTGGCGGGTCTCGATTTCGGTAGCCGTCATGGCTTGTTCCAGCGACATCTGGCCGCGCAAATAGGCCAGGACCTGCTTGTAACCCAGCGATTCGAACGGCTTTTCCTCTCCCGAAAGGCCCTGATCCAGTAGCGTTCGAACTTCTTCCACCAATCCGGCCTCAAACATGTGCCGTGTACGGGCCGCAATCGCATCCGCCAGCAGCGACCGCTCGGGCGCGAGACCGATTTGGCACACCCTAAAGCCTTCGAGTGGACGCGCTGAGGACGGCTCGGGCAGCCCGGTTCGGGTCAGCAGTCGGATTTCCAAGGCGCGGGTTGTTTTCTGGATGTCCCGAGCATGAATGCGGGACGCGGCAGACGGCTCCAGTCGCCGGAGCAGCCGGTGAAGCGATCCAGGGCGACGCTGTTCCCGGCCGCTCAGCCGTTCCCGCAAGGATTCGTCGCGCGACGGCAGCGCAGGAAGGCCATCGAGCAGCGCCCGCAGATAAAACCCCGTTCCGCCTGTGACCACCGGGAGACACCCCCGAGACGATATCGCGGCAATAGCCTCACGGGCGGAGCGGGCATAATCTCCGGCCGAGAAACCCTTTTGGGGGTCCAGCACGTCGAACAGATGGTGCGGTACGCCGCGGCGAGCAGCGGCGGGCGTCTTGGCCGTGCCGATATCGAATCCGCGGTAAAGCTGGAGGGCATCGCAGTTGACGATTTCACCGGAAAAGGTTTCCGCGATGCGCAGGGCCAGCTCGCTCTTTCCCGATGCCGTTGGTCCGACGACGATTATCAGGTCCTGCAGCTCCGGATTCTGGCGTTCCACGTGCTGCCATCGTAACGTGCGGGCGCGGGTCCGCATGAGCCGGATATACTGATAGTGGGCCGGTTGAGGAAAGCAAACTGATATGCGACTACTGAACGCAGTCTTCCTGATCATGCTGCTGGGGGTTGGAGCGTGCTGGGGGCAGGGAAGCGCGCCCGTCGCGAATTCCGACCGTGCCACGGCGTACTACCACTACACGGTGGCTCATATGTATGCCGAGCTGGCCGCCAACACCACCAATCGCACCGATTATGTGAATCGCGCGATTGAGCACTACAAAGCCGCTATCAAAGCCGATCCCAATTCCGTGCTGCTGGCCGACGAGCTATCCGACTTGTACAGTCAAAGCGGTCGCATGCGCGACGGGCAAACCGATGCCGAGCAAGCGATCAAGCAGAATCCCAACGATCTGGCTGCGCATCGCATGCTGGCCCGGATCTACGTGCGCCAGATCGACGCGCAAAAAGGCCGCGTGAATGAAACCATGCTGCGCCAGGCCGCGCAGGAATATCAGAAGATCACCGAGCTGGCTCCCAAAGACGTCGACGCGTGGGTCTGGCTGGGCCGCCTGCAAAGCGCTTCGCAGAACATGGATGCGGCTGAGCGCGCGTTCCGGAAGGCGCTCGACATCGACAAAGATAACGAGGACGGGCTCACCGGCCTGGCTACGGTTCTAGGTATCAAGGGAGACGGCACGGCTGCGGCCGATCTGCTCAAACGCGCCGCGGAAAAGAATCCGAGCGCGGACAGCCTCAGCAGGCTGGCGGATGCGTACGAGCAAATGAAGGAATTCGGTCTCGCGGCCGACACGCTGCGCCACGCGCTGGAGCTGAATCCGCCCAACGCCCCCGATTTGCAGCACAAGATGGCGCTGGACCTGATCTCGGCGGAACGCTACGATGATGCGCTCGAGGCCTACAAGGACCTGGTAGCCGACGATCCCACCGACGCCGATGCCTTTCTCCGGATGTCGCAGATTTACCGCCAGAAGCACGATCTGACGAACGCGCGCGAGACTTCCGACAAAGCCAAAGCTATCGATCCGAACAACGTCCAGGTCAAGTTGAACGAAGCGTACATCCTGCAATCCGAGGGCAAGGCGCCTGAGGCTATCGAGCTTATTCGGGGTGTTCTCCAACAAAGCGAAAGACGTTCCTACGATCCGGCGCAATTGGAGGGCAGGACCGGCCTGATGGAACAGCTAGCTGTAATGCAGCGGCTCGCGGATCAGACCCAGCCCGCGGTAGATACCTACCGCCAGATCGCGGCCGTGGATCCTTCGAAAGCGCCCCATGCCAGCGCAAACATTATCGATACCTACATGGGCGCGAAAGAATTCGCGAAGGCCCAGGACGAAGCGGATGCCGCGTTCAAGAAATACCCCAATGACCGCGAGGTTCGCGTGGGCCGGGCGTCGCTGATGGCTGAAATGGGCAAGGCCGACGCAGCCGCGGCGGACGTGAAGAAGCTGCTGGACGGAAAGAATGATCGCGCTATTCAGCTCGCATTGGCCGATCTCTACGTTAAGGGCCGCAAATTCGACGATGCCGCTAAAGCCCTGGACGCCGCCGAGAAGCTTTCGGACAACCAGGACGACAAGATCGACGTGTGGTTCAAGCGCGGCGCGATGTTCGAGAGACTGAAGAACACGGCCGCCGCCGAAACCGAATTCCGGAAAGTGCTGGAGGTAATGCCCGACAATCCAGCCACCCTGAATTACCTGGGGTACATGCTGACGGATCGCAATCTGCGCCTGCCCGAAGCGCTTGCCATGATCCAGAAGGCCGTGGACCGTGAGCCGAATAACGGCGCGTACCTCGACAGCTTAGGCTGGGTGTACTTCCGCATGGGCCGGATCCCTGAAGCCGAGGACAACATGCGACGAGCCGTTGAGCTGACGCCGCACGATCCGACCATGCGGGATCACTACGCCGAAGTGCTCTTCAAGGCTTCCAAAGTTCGCGAAGCCGTAGCCCAGTGGGAGGCGTCGCTCCGGGAATGGCAGACCAGCTCGCCGGCCGAGCTCGACACCGCCGAAGTCGCCAAGGTCCGGGACAAACTCGAAAACGCCCGCGTCCAACTGGCTCGCCAAAATGGCCGGCAGTAGCCGCTTATTCACACTGCGTCATTAGAAAATGGATCTCTTTCGGCGCCGATGGCGTCTAAGGCTTCAGACCCGATCCGAATGGCCGAAGCAGCTGGCCAGTTGTAGAATGGATTTAAAGGAGTTTCACTCGTTCATGCGATCTTTTGTGCTTCCTGTGGTAGCGGTGTGCGCTGCTGGTTTGATTGGTGTGTCGATTTCTGTGACCCCGGCTCTGGCGCAGGCGCCGGCCGGCTCGACGCAAACCAAGGTCGCCGTGGTCAATTTCCAGAATGCGGTGTTGAGCACCGCCGAAATTCAGAAGGCGCTCAGGGACCTTCAGACCAAGTACAAGCCTCGGCAGGACGCGCTCCAGAAAGGCCAGCAGGAGCTGTCCGATATTCAAACCCAGCTCAACGCCAGCCAGGGCAAGCTGAGCTCGGCGGGCGAAGCCGATCTCCAGTCTCGCGGCCAGCGCAAACAAACTCAGCTCCAGCGCTTGAGCGACGATCTGCAGGCCGATATAGAAGCCGAGCGTGACGACGCCGTTCGCCGTGCCAGCACGCGCATGCAGGAGCTGCTCAAGAAGGTCGCCGAAGAGAAGGGCCTGGACCTGATCGTCGACTCAGCCGCTGCGCCGTTCGTAAAAACCGGGATCGAGATCACGGATCAAGTGGTCGCCGCTTACGATAAAGCCTATCCTGCCAAGTAAACCAATGCCGGGCTATCTCGACACCTACGGAGTCGGGGAAGAGCGCCGTGGGCGCTGGATCAAGCGGATCCTATTCGGGGGCTTGGCGATTGCGGTGGTCGGTACCTGCGCGTACCTGTACTTCCGGACGTGGAGCCAGGAACAGACCGTCAAGCATTTCTTCGCCGCGCTCGAGAACAGGGATCTTCAAGGCGCTTACAAAATGTGGTGCCCGCCCGAGAATCCTTGCAGGTATAACCCGTACGACAAATTCGAGCAGGACTGGGGTCCCACGACGCCTTACGTCCACGGGGCCGCGGCCAAAGTAGATAACATCGACTACTGCGGCGAAGGCGTGGTCTTCAATATTTCCTATCCCAATGCCGAGCCGGTCGTCCTGTGGGTAGAACGCGGAACGAATATCATCAGCTTCGCGCCCTCGGATTGGGAACGCTGCCCGGGGCGGCATTGGCAATTCCGGCGATTCTTCAAGTCGCTCTTTTCCAGTTAACCTAAAAACTTCCCTGGACGGATGCCTCCCACGCTTACGAACGGAAAAATCTGTTACATCGAGATTCCTTCCACCGACGTTGCGCGTTCGGCTGACTTCTACACACGTGTGTTCGGCTGGCAAGTCAGGCAACGCGGCGATGGTCACTCCGCCTTTGACGACACAACCGGCCAAGTCAGCGGCACCTGGGTACTTGGTCGCCCACCCTCCTCACAGCCCGGCCTTCTTGTTTACGTCATGGTCGATAGCGTGGCTGCAAGCCTTGAGGCGGTCGCCGCCAATGGGGGCGAAATCGTGCAGCCAATCGGCGCGGACGCCCCCGAAATCACCGCGAGATTCCGCGACCCGGCTGGGAATGTAATCGGCCTCTACCAGCAGCGCGCTTAACGGAGCATTGCTCAGCACCTTCGCTGCGTGTACATGAACAGATGACCCGCTCTCTGCTACGCTAGATCCTTGCCGCTGTTCCATGGCCGGGGAGTCATGCGTCCACACCACCAATTCACACGTTCCTCACGCGAGATCTCGAGCTGTTCCGTTTGGGGGTATCTGCCTGTTGCAATAGTTCTTGCGGCAGTGTGGATGCATTCCATCGCCTTCGCGCAAACCCAGAGTGGCGGGCCGCTGAAGCTCGACACTGGAGAAGAGATTTTCAACGCTGCCTGCCTCGCCTGCCACGGTCCGGGCGGAAAGGGCCAGCCGCAGAGCACGCTTGGATTCGCGCCGCCCAAAACATTCCCCGACTTCTCCGATTGCAACGGCACTACGCGCGAGCGCGAACTCGATTGGACCGCGACCATCCACGAAGGCGGACACGGCCGCGGCTTTTCCGAAATCATGCCATCCTTCTCCGAGGCTCTGACCGACGAGCAAATCGAGAAGCTCGTACGGTATCTGCGAAGCCAGTGTAAGGAGCCGGGCTGGCCGCTAGGCGAGCTGAATCTGCCTCGCGCCATCGCCACCGAAAAGGCTTTTCCGGAAGATGAAACCGTGCTCACCACGTCCGTTAACGCCACCGGAGCGCCGGGCGTCTCTCCCGAAATCACGTACGAGCGGCGCATCGGCGCGAAGAACCAGTTGGAATTCTCCGCACCCTTCAGTTTTCAGCGTCAGGACACGGGGAGTTGGTTCGGAGGCGTGGGAGACTTGGTCGTCGGATTCAAGCGCGTCGTCGCGCACAGTTCCAGGACCGGTTCGATTTTCAGCTTGCAGGGCGAGGTGAACTTACCGACCGGAAATGCGTCCCGCGGCCTGGGTACCGGCGTGACGGTCTTTCAAACCTTCGGTATGTTCGGCCAGCGCCTGCCTCCCAAAGCTCACGCCCTTAGTTTCGTGCAGAGCCAGTTCGGCGCGGAGCTGCCTACCCATACTAAGGATGCTCCCCAGGTGTTTTTCTGGCGCACGGCTGTCGGCAAAATGTTCATCCAAAATAAGGGCTTTGGCCGCACCTGGACGCCAATGGCCGAATTTCTTTCGACTCGGGACCTGGTGGACGGAGCCAAAACGAATTGGGACATTCTGCCGCAAATCCAGGTATCGCTCAACAAGCGGCAGCACATACTCGGCAGTGTCGGCGTCCGTGTTCCGATGAACAACACCATGGGCCGCGCCACCGAAGTCGTCTTCTACGTGCTCTGGGATTGGTTTGATGGCGGATTGAGAGACGGATGGAAATGAGATTCCTCACAGTCGGTTTTGTTTCGGCGCTGTTGCTTCACGGCGCGGAGCCTCACAAGAAAGTGGGGCCGCTGTTCCAGACTTCCGACCGCTGCTTCGCCTGCCACAACGGCCTCACTACTTCCGCCGGGGAAGACGTCTCCATCGGCTTTTCCTGGCGTCCAACCATGATGGCCAACTCCTCGCGCGATCCCTACTGGCAATCGGGCGTGCGGCGCGAGACCATCGATCACCCGGAATCGTCCAAGGAAATTCAGGATGAGTGCTCCAAGTGCCACATGCCCATGGCGAGGTTCGAGGCCAACGCCAACGGCCGCGAGGGCGAGGTCTTCTCGCATCTCGCTTTTGACGATGACAAGCGCGACGACCGCCTGGCCGCGGACGGCGTCTCCTGCTCGCTGTGTCACCAGATTACGAAAGACAAGCTGGGAACACGCGAGAGCCTGGTGGGGAATTTCGTCGTCGACACTACCCGCAAGCTCGGCGAGCGTGAGGAATACGGTCCCTACAAGATCGAAAACGGCCAGAACCGCATCATGCGCACTTCGACGGGCGGATACAAGCCCACCGAGTCGGATCACATCCGCAAGTCGGAAGTGTGCGCGACCTGTCACACCCTGATCACCAAGACGCTGGGACCGGGCGGGCAGGTGATTGGCGAGTTCCCCGAGCAGATGCCATACCAGGAATGGCTCAACAGCGAGTTCAAGGATAAGCAAAGCTGCCAGAACTGCCACATGCCAGTGATCCAGGAGCCGGTTCCGATCACCAAGGTCCTGGGTGTCACCCGGGAGGATCCGGGCCGCCACGTGTTTGTAGGCGGAAATTTCTTTATCCAGCGGATGCTCAACCGCTATCGCGCCGACTTGAACGTCGTCGCGTTGCCCGAGGAATTCGAGGCCGCGGCCACCCGGACCATCACGCACTTGCAATCGCAGACGGCGCAGATCGCCATCGACAATGTGAGCGTCGCAGCGGGACGACTTCAGGCCGATATCTCGGTGCAGAATCTGAGCGGCCACAAATTTCCTACGGCCTACCCGTCGCGACGGGCGTGGCTGCACGTGACCGTGAAGGATCGCAACGGAGCAACGGTGTTTGAATCCGGCGGGCTTGATCCCACTGGCCTGATCCGCGGCAATGATAACGATGCAGACGCCACGCGCTACGAGCCGCACTACACCGAAATCACCGCGCCCGATCAGGTGCAGATTTACGAGGGCATCATGGTAGATCAGACTGGAAAACCGACAACGGGTTTGCTATCCGCGGTCCGCTACGAAAAAGACAATCGCCTGCTGCCGCGTGGTTTCAATAAGGCAGGCGCGGACGCCGAGATCGCAGTCCGCGGAGCCGCCGCCCAGGATCAGGACTTCGTCGCGGGTGGCGACAAGATCCGGTATTCGGTGAACCTCGCGAACGGCCAGGGTACTTTTCAGGTTGAAGCCGAGCTCTGGTTCCAGCCGATCTCCTATCGCTGGGCCAATAATCTAAAGCCCTACAATGCGGAAGAGCCGCGCCGGTTCGTGGGCTACTACGATGCCATGGCGCCGGGTTC
>JAOAPR010000237.1 GCA_025463005.1 Bryobacterales bacterium
TGGGGTCGTTGGCATTGTTGAGATCGTCCATCGCGGTAGCGATCTTCTGCTTGATGGCGACGATCTCATCATGAGTTGTGCCGACTGCTAACATGTCCGTCTGATACTGCCCAACTGCCTTGCTGTATGAATCTTGCAGCGTGGCGAGGATTGCCGTTATGTCTTTCTGCTGGGCCTGTAGCTGGGCTATCTGTGCTTGCTGGGGCGTTAGCGCGGGCGCCGCTGGAGGATTCTGCGCCGTGTCCGTTCTGCTGCCTCCGGGAGCAGAGGGCAGAACCACAACAGGAACAGCCGTAGGGGGAGTTCCCGGAGAAGTAGGAGATACGGGCGCGACGGGCGGAGTTGTAGTCGTGGGAGCTGCCGGAGTTGTCGACGGGGCGGGTGCCGGCGATCCAGAAACCTTCAGCCCCCCCTGCAGTATGTCGCGGATTGTACCGAGCGCGAGCAGGCCATAGTGCGCGCTTTGCCCGATGTCGTGAATGTCGTCTTTCAACTGCCCGGCGATCACGTCTTTGATGACATCCAGGTCTTTGGTCGCATTTCCGAATTGGATGTTATCGCTAATTCTGTACAGCAGACCAAGTACGCTGTTAGAAGTACTCGCATACGCCCCGCCCACCGCGATATCGGTCTGTTCGGTAGCCTGCATGATGTGAAACAGATGACCGATAATCGTGGAGTTCTGAAAGTCGCCAATGGCACCCGTGATCATGCTCCCGATCGAGCCGATAGCCCCTACGATGCCCGTAATCGAACCAACAGACCCCGCTGCTCCCCCGGCGCCGCCGCCAGCGCTGCCAGCAGCACCCCCAGCCCCGCTAGCAGCCCCGCCGGCCGCACCACCGAGTCCAGGTATGCTGCCGATCGTTGTCGACGTGCCGCTTCCAATACCAATCGGCAAAGAACCTATGCCCGTTCCCAGTGCTCCGCCGCTTCCAAACACAGTGCTAAAGGCTCCAGAGAGCAACTTGGTTAGCGAGTTTGAAATCCAGTCCGTGAATTGCTTCTCGAACGGCTGAAGGACGGTGTTGACCATATCCTCGCCGATCTTCTGGAAGGCTTTGGTGATGGTTCCGAGGAAATCCCCACCTTGGAAAAGATCGGTCACGAGGCCAGAGAACATGCCGCTGACGGTGTCGTGAATTTGTTTGTATAGCGAGGTCCACTGAGTGGTGGAAGCGGTGACCCAGTCGGTTTGCTGTTGCTTGAGCTTCGCCAGCATGAGCTGCTGGGCGGCCGGGACGTCGGTCCCCGAGGCGGTGTATGCTGCGATCTGCTTTTCCAGCGCGTTGATGTGCGCATCGAGCACCAGCTTTGGCGACGTGGTGCCATCTTTGAGGATCGTGTTATAGGCGTCGGCAGCACGCTTCGCCAAATCGTCGAAGTGCTGCTGAGGCGCGATCCCCATCGAGACCAGCGCGGCCTCTGATTCCGCCGCGGCGGCAGACAGATTGCGGGTTGGATCGAGGATCTTTTGAACGGCCGATGCAGAGATTCCCCAGTCAGACTGAAGCTGTTGCTCCGCGGCGGACAATTCCTTTTCCGCGTCCGTGAGGCCCCTGTGCGCATCCCTCTCGTTGTTGATCGCGTTGGTAAGCTCAGGCCCTTGAGTGATCCCGGCATCCCGGAATGACTTGAGCACGGCGAGCGCATCGGCCTCGTCTTTTTCGGCTTGCGTCAGGTTTGCTTGAGCCGCCTTTACGTTATCCATCTCGGTTCCGAGGTCTTGGAGATGCGGAACGTACTTCGCGCGGGCGGCGTCGAGCGCGGTTTCGCCGTCGAGAATAGCCCTGGTGACTTTTTCGGTGTCGACGCGGACCGTGTTCAATGTTGTTTCGGAACTCTTCAGCGCATCAGTATCGGTTTTCAGCTTCGCCCGCGCGGCAGAGATCGCCGCGGTAGCATCAGCGATCGCGCCCTTATCTTTCTCGCCATCGGCAGCCATCAAGTCGGCTAGAGCCTTCTCGCTAGCCTTAATCTCGTCGTTGTCGAGCTTAATCTTCTGTTTTGCAGCCGATACAGCCTGAAGCGCTGTATTGTAGTCGATCATTGCCGGAACGGCGATCGCCTTCATCGATGCCGCGTATTCTTTGTCTGCAGACGCCAGCAGTGCGGTAACATCCTTTACCAGTGTCTTGCTCGCTGCAAGGTCCTTCTCGCGCTCGCTTAACTCGGTGTCGGCGGTTTTCAGGTTGGCACGGGCAGTTTTAAGATCGGTCTCCGCCTGCGCCATCGCCGCCGTATTGTGCATGCCAGGCGCCGTCGCGGCCGAAAGCGCATCTTCAACAGTCTTGACGGCGGCGGCGGCATCAACTCTCTGACGGCGCGCAGCCTCAAGGTTTATCTCCGCATCCTCCTGGTTAAGCAATACCGGAATATAGGACGATTTCGCCGCAGCCGCGAGAGCATTTTCGGCCTCGCTAAGCAGCTTCGTCGCTTCAGCCCGGAGTTTCTTTTCTTCTTTGAGATTCTTTTCCGCAGCCAGCGCATCACGCGCGGCTTGCGCGGATTTGGCGGTCTTATCCGCTGCTTCGGTCTCATGGATGATCTGGCTGGCAAGTGCCGCGTCTTGCGCGATCCAGTTCGCGGTGGATCCCGTCACCTGCGCGTCGAGTGCGGCGATCGCGGCCTGGAGGTTCGGGTATTTTCCCTTGGCCGTGTCGATGACGGCCGCTAGATCCGTGAAGATTTCTTTGCCGGCGCTGATCAATCCGAACCCGCTCATCAGGTCCGCGCCCATTTCCTTGATCACACCGCCGACAGAGAGCCCGCCAGATTTTCCACCGGATAGCGATTCGAGCAACACGTTGACCGCGGAGGTGAGTTGGCCGAGGTTTGTAACGGCTTCCGTTACTGGCTCAGCAGACGCGCTGCCGATGTCCTCCAGAAGCAAATCCCACTGAACCTTGAGCCGATTCATCGCCGCCGGAAGCGTCCCCTCGATCGCTTCAGCGGCTGAGCCCATCCTGCGCTCGATTGTCGCCGTGAGGATCTGGAGGGCGTCATCAGACTGCGGGCCCAGGGCCTGGAAGGTCTCCTTCACTTTGTCGGCAGAGATACCCATCGTCTCGGCGACGTCCTTGATCGAAATGCCGAGCTGCGTCAACGTTCTGGGCGAGATCGTCGCGCTCATGTAGATCCGGTCGAGAGCGCTGGAAACCGCATCCAGTGAGTTGCCGGTTCCCTCCGCAGCGGCAACTACCGCATGCATCGCAGTTGGAATCTGTTCAGCAGCAACTCCGAGGGCTGCCATCTTTTGTGCGGCCTGCACCAGATCCGGAAACGCAAAGATGCTGCTCATCGAGATGTCGCGCATCTTCGAGAGGATTTCTTCGGCGCTCTCGGCACTCCCCGTCAAGGTGGTCAGAGCCGCCGTGGCCATTTCGATCTTGCCGTAGGCCGCGATGGATTCTTCGATAACCCCCTTCAGTCCTTCGACCAACTGCTCGAGACCGATTCCAACGCCAAGAATTCCGGCGACTTCGGTCAGAGTGTGTCCGAACTCACCCATGCCGCCATGGGCTTCCTCGACCGCCGGTTTGGTAGCCGCGATCGCATCGTGCATTTCATGCTCGGCTCGAGTTACGTCCTCCGCACTGGCGGCACCCTGCCGGTAGGCGTCCGAGATCTCATTAAAGTGTGAGATTGACTCCTGCGCCGCGGCATTCAGGCCGGCTTGTTTGTCAATGATTTCCTGCGCGGCTTCAGAGAATTGAAAGGCCGGCGGGAGTGTTGCGCTGATTGCTTCACCTACCTGGTGGGCAGCTTCCGCGAAGGGGTCAAGAGCTGTAGTGGCTTCCTTGAAACTGGCTGCCGTCTCCGTAAGCGTGTCGTTGGCAATCCCGAGTTTCTTGAGAAAGGCCTCATCGAACGTAGTCCCAGCGCTTGTTGCCTTGTCGGCTAACCCGACGAGGTCCGAATCAACGCTAGCGATGGCCTGAGTGAAGCCCTCGACCGAGGCGCCGATCGTAAAGATTAAATTTCCAATTGAGCCCATTTAGTGTTTTATGAAAGGGAGCCCGGCGGGGCCTGCGCCCCGCCGGGGAATCGAACGAATCGCATCTACTGCGTACACAAAACTGTTTACGGCCGTGCCGTTTGAATCCCCATCGAGCGTAAAAACCGGCGGTCGTAGCCGCTGGCTGCGGCAGCTGTCTCGCTTTTTTTAATGGCTAGGCCGCCGTCAAATTCCGGGAAGGCCGATATACTAACGGCAATCAGATCAGCTTCTTGGATCACCAGAACTCGGGTGCCGTTCCTGTTTTCGGAACGTTGGATCTTGGGAATGCAGATCACGCCGGCACCGCTGACGTCGCCGCGGTCGATACTGACGAGCAAATCATCGGCCCAAGATGCGCCGGGCGGCGGATAGCCTCGAACCTCAAACCAGAATCGTCTTCCCACACTTGCGCCGTTAGGGACTGCGTTCGGCCGATTATCATGTCGGTACGAAAGTTGTGCATGACAGTGGTGTCCGGGTGCAGGAGGAGGCTTTTGCGAAAACAGCCTGCCTTGAATACCTCGGGCAGTGAACCGACAGCAGTGCTGGTTTTTTCATAGGGCACAGCGCAACCGCTGATGGTGGTCTTACTAGGTCCGATGGCCGAATTGTCGGCATGAAGCGAGCGCACAAGAAAGCGCGGACTGGCCTTTGCCGTCTGAACTGCGGGCGTATGGCCAAACTGCGCAGCGCTTCGACGTATGACTCCGCTACTCGGCGTGAGGCTGTTATAGACCTGGATTCGGTCGCCCGCACCAGGACCCAGCCTGGGCAAATACCGATCATGGTCGGTATTTGATAGGTAGCGGGAGAGCTTCAACATGCGCGCCCCCGGAGCTGAGCTAACTTGAGCTTGGAGCCGCCGAGGTTGGTCACCGGCGCCGTCCGGCTAATGCGTGGCCGATACCGACTAGTCGCCAGCTTCGCCGCCTGGTCCGGCGACAGGCGAAGCGTTTGAGCCAACTGCAGGAGTTGTACTGCTTTCGCTTCGAAGGCTTCCCGGGAGCCCGGAAGATCCATGATGGTTTCCATAGAAAACCCTCTAGGCCGCCGCCTTCCACGCGGCCTCGACAGTCGGTCGCGCCCATTCGTTGGCGCGCAGAAGCCCCGTGAGGTTCACAATTTGCAACGCTGGGCTGCGCCAGGCCTCGCCGTCAGAATATTGGGAGAAGTCATGCGGGAAAAGCGCAGCGATAGCGTCAATGTGTTGGCCGTAGTTGGTCGCCAGCTCTCGATAGCCAGCAACCTCAGTGGACAACTCTATCAGGAGAGTGCGAATCTTCTGGCGCGATCCGCGCGACGCGGTCAGGAATGCCGCATGTCGTTCCGTATCAATTTCGCCTTGGAGCCGCTCGATCTCTGCCTGGCGCGGCTGGATCTGGGCATACAACGAAGCGGCGTGCTCGTCAGCCGAAGCCAGCTCTGCCGCGGTCCCTTCGTTGTGTGGGAGCTTCGCCACGATGTACCTTAGCTTTTCCGTCGCGTCCAAGGCGGCCCGGTGTTCGGTTATTAGGTGGCGGAGTTCCAGCTTCGCCTGGCTAAGTTCACTCGCTAGACCGGGCTGCTCGGGCTGCACCGATTCGTCTTTGGTGATCGATTTCATTGTGTTTGTTGCTCCTTATAGTGTGAAAAGTTATATTGGGCGTCGCCTAGCCCTAGTAGGCTTGCTCGATCTCTGTGGCCTCGCGTTGTAGCCGCAGGGCTAGGAAGAGATCGGGCGTTTGCTGGGCTGCTTCCCGCTTCTCTTGGACCAACGCATCCCGGACGAGCCGCACAAGGCCAGGATCGTTCACACGGGCTAGTGGGTGAGCTTGCCCTCCAAACTCACGGACGAGGATCAAACTCAGCGGGATATCGCGTTGCATAAAGCTGGCCTCTACTTACGGCACGGAACTGCCGTTTATGGGACGCTTTTGCTTATTAAAACCATTTCATGCCGCGATTGATTTGGTTTTGGCTGGCCTCGCATGTCCAAAGAGGTCCGCGCGCTCCGCGTTCATGATGGTTTCGAAGCCCTGGTCTACCTGCACCATGGCCCAGCAGCGAGCGCCGGATGGAAGACGCTCTTCGTAGCACATACGCAGGCTCGATCCATAGATGATGAACCATTCCGGATCGAACGCGGCACGGTCGACTTGCCGCCGATAGCGGGCCAACTTCCGGGTAAGCCGCTTCCGGACGCGATCGGCACGCTGCAGACTCCAACTGAGCCGGTCTTGCGCTTCCGGCCGGCTCAGCTCGTCCAGGTACGCAGCGCTGAACCAGGCCGCCTCGTCATCGTCCAGGCGAAGATGCTGTGCGAGCCTGTCAAGGTCGAAGGCTTCCGGCAGCGGCGCCGCGATCTTAGTCTCATCCAGCCCGCGCGACAGGGTTAGTGGGTGCTGGCCCTGCTTGCGCAGGATGTTGGCATGGATCACGTCGCCCACCCGCGGCCGATAGGTCCGAGCATCTAGCGGCGGGTCCCGACGCGCCTTTACGCGATCAGACTTCACGTGGACGCTCCTTTGCGCTTTCTAGGTTTGTAAACGCCGCGCGTGGCTTTTCTACACATGGCGCTGCAATATCTTTCCCTTTGCGGACAGGGTCCGCGACACGTTCTGCAGGTTCCGCGCTTCATAGTCGCCGCATTCCTCGGCTTTCGTAGATGGAAACGGCCGACGGAGCGCTGGACACCGAAGTCATGCGGTGCACGGCCATGATCGCCGCGATAATTCCGTCCACTCGCTTGCTGCTTTTTTGCAGATCAGGTTTCACCGGGAACACGTTTGCGCGCGTGTCGGACTTCACGGTGGTGCAATCCGCCATCCACCTGAGGACCTGATGTCCCCCGTGTTCGATTCTTCGCTCCAGCACCAGTGATTCGAATTCTTTCGCCGGCCCGCTCATCGTGCGGAAGCTCTGAGGCAGTTCCAGTGCTTCGAAGCCATCCGCCTTGAGGTCCTGATACAGCGATTGCATATTCCACGGGTCGAACTGGATCGATTCAAACTTGTACTGCTGGCCCAGCTCGTTTATCCGTTTCCGCACGTGCTGGTAGTCGACTACTTCACCTTCTGTCGTCTCGATCAGGCCGCTATCGATCCACGGGGCGACGCGATCGAGCATCGCCCTGTTCACGCGATAGTCTTTTGGCAGCCAGAAAAACGGCAGAACCTTGCGGCGTCCGTTCTCTTGCGGAAAAATTAGCACCAGCGCGGTGAAATCTTTCTTGACGCTCATATCCAGGCCGGCATAGCATCGCTGTCCGCGTAGCGCGGCCTGGTCGACGTCACCGGCGCATTCATCCCAGGCCTTGAGATCAATCCAGCGGGACTCCGACTGAACCCATTGGTTTAATCGGAACCTGCGGAAAGACACTTCTTTCGTGGGACTCTGGCGGGCTTCCTTGCATTCTTCGATCAGTTTCTCGATCGGCAGGAAATCGCCCAGCGCGGGATTAGCGGCATACCATCCTGTCGCCGGGCGGATCACGTCCCCATGGCGGTCGTATTTCGCCTGCTGGCCCGGGTCGGTCCATTCCCAGTCGGTGGGCGTCGCGAAAACGCGGCCGTAGAACGTCGGCAGGTTGATCACGCCTTCGTTGACCTGGCGGCAGGTTTCATGAAACTCCCAGCACAATTCCGATTCGCCGAAAATGCCCGCGGTCGTGATCGCGACGCTGAGCGGTTGCTGCCGAATCGCTGTCCCCTTGTCGAGTACCTCCCAGAGATCCCGGTTACTGCCCCATCGGTGGATTTCATCCGCGATGAATCGGCTCGGCTGGACGCCGTCGTGCGATCCGGCATCGGCGGAGATGCATTGGTAGAATCCTTCGTTGGGTTCGTATAGGATCCGCTTCAGGCCCGGCCGAACCATGCAGCGCGCGCGTAGCTTCGCGCTTTTCGCGACCATACTTTTCGCAGCGTTGAATGCCAGCGAGGCCTGATCGCGGGTCGACGCCGCCGAGTAGACGTGCGGCTCGTCCTCCCGATCCGCGGTCAATCCCTGAAGCGCGAGGCCGCCGCAAAAGGCAGTCTTGCCATTCTTTTTCGCCGTGGACAAAAACAACGTGCGGAATTGACGAAAGCCTTCATCGTTCACTGTGCCGAAGATATCCGACACGATTTTTTTCTGAAACGGCCCCAACGTGAAGGGGTGCCCACTAAACCTGCCGACAGTGTGGCGTAGCCGCTTCTCGAAGAAGTCGATTGCGGTTTGGGCTTTCTTCTGGTCGAATCTCATTCGGTTCAATCTAGAAGGTCGTCATCCTCGGTGGCACCTGGCTCCGGGAGTGTCATGCGGCTTCTGGACGCTGGCGTTAGACCGAGCGCATCGGCCCACTTCATGAGCGAGGCCCGATATTCGCGGGCGAGTTGGATGGACGGATTCTTGACCTTGCCCCTTTCGCCGTCGATGAGCTCGCCGCGTGCAGTGATATCGGCCTCGAGATTATCCAGGCGGGCAAGGCACAACGTGTAGTCCGCGATCGCGGTCTGATCCAATTCGCTGAGGTCTCCGCGCTTCTGAAGCAGGTCCACCACGCGGACCCATTCCTCTTGCGCGCGCGCTGGCAGCCCTGGAGGCATGCACGGAATACCCGGGAGGTTTGTTGGCTGATCCGGTGCGCGGCCGCTTTCGAGCTTTTTCCGTTTTCCTGACTTTCGCTTCCCTGTCATTTGTTCCTCGCGCAAATAATCGATTTGCCGATTCCATCGCGCGTTTTCGGGCCACGCGTGGTTTTTCGCCGGCGGGGTCGTAGGGATTTAACCGGCATACCCGGTGTATCGTGCGATTCGAATTGTCGGCGCGTTCCGCAGCGCTGGTGCTGTCGCTTCGTCATGCTTCCCCTTGGTTCTCCGCCCAGGTCTTGGCTTGATGGCAGGCGCGGCATGCGGATTGGAGGTTGTCCCACCGGAGACGCAGGCCCGGAGCCCGGGCAATAGGCACGATGTGATCCACCTCCACCGCGACCGAGTCCGGCAGCATCCCTTTGCAATGCGTCCGGATCTGGCAAAGCGGATCAGCCGCCAGCTTCATCGCGCGCAACTTTCGCCACGTTGAATCGTAGCCCCGAGCTGAACTACTACCGCGGCGCTGCTCAACGATGCGCGAATGAACTCGACACTTACCGCGATAATCGGCCAGACCCGCGCACGGGTACACCGAGCATGGACGCTTTGGTGCATCCGGCACTACTCGCCCTCGCTCGATGGCTTGCGGCCCTTGTCGACGGCGCCGCACTCTTGGTAGGTGTAATAGACTTCGAAGGTCTGGCCCGGGTGTTCGCTGAACAGAACGGCCTGGCACTGGTGGAGGATATCGCCGGCGCTATGGCGTGATGGACTCGACGCCGCTCCCATGTCATCCCGCAACCGTTCGATCTCCGTTACGATCTCAAGCGGAACGTTCGTCGTCCCGTCGCCCGGGCACATCAAGCGGAGAGCCGCATACAGATGGCTGTCCGCGAAGTGGAGATGCTGGGCAATCTCTCTATGCTGTTCGATAGTCAGTTTCATTGGTAGGTTCCCTTTCTCAAAGTCTTCTTTGGAGTGACAGCAGTGACACGAGTTACACGAGTACTATGTGTTCTGAGTGACAGGGTGACGGCAGGGCTAGCCTTCTCTGTTCTCATAGGCCTATCTTTCCTCTTTCTCTCTGTCACTCCTGTAACTCATAGAGAGAGAGAGGGAAGACGATATTGCTTGCTGGTTTTCTCAATTTTCCCGTCTGCCGCCATACGTCTCAGCATCATGCGTACGCCACCCCGCGGCTTTCCAAGTTCGCTTGCTATCTGAGCCGGACTTAGCCCGCCTTCTTCCTTCAGTAGCTCAATCACCTCTCGCTGCTCCGCGCTGATGGCGAGCTCCGCGCCGTCGCCGACGAACCGCCAGCCAAACGGAACCTCACTGTTGAAGGTGAGCGCGTAAGACCGTTCCGATATTTCCCGTCCCGTTACTTCCAACTCGGCCCGGCCTTCTGGCTTTCGTTTAAGCACCAAGATGGAATCGCACGCGGCCGTTATTCCGCCAGTTCCCGCAACGGCCTCCACAGCATCGCCAGATAGCCCCTTGCGTAGGTGGTGAATTAGTAGGAACGCGGCGCGTGATTCCTCTGCCATTTTGCGAAGCTCGGATACTTCGGCGTATTGGCTTCTGAAGACGTCGTTTTCTCGTTTTCCTCCACCCTTGATCAGCGCCGTCAGGGTGTCAAGTACTACCAACCGCGGCGTATGTAGCCGGATCAGTTCCCGAAGTTGATCGGCGCCGCCGCCCATCAGCGGCAGAAGTTCGTACACGAACACTAGCCACTTGAGCCAGTCGCCGGCAGGAGCCAACTTGCGGATCCTGGCTGACGTTCGCACCGCGGGTTCTTCGAGCGCAACATACAAAACCGACCCGTGCTCGACGACCTGGAGCCCTTCATGCTCCGGCCCGCCGGCTACCGCTATGGCAAGCTGAAGTGCTTCCCAACTTTTGCCGGCTTTCTGACGTGCGGCAAAGATGCTCAAGCCGTCCATTAGAAGCGCCTCGCCCGATGCCTTGACGCGCACCAACGGGCGAATATCTGGCGCGATGCTGTGGTAAAGATCCTCGCCGGTTCGTATGCGTGGAAGCTCGATCTCGTTTTTCGGAGCGGTTCCGTTAGGAAGCGTATCAATGAATTCCGGCTCTGCTTGCAACTCATGCTTCATTGAGACACTTCCTCGCCGTCGAATTGCGCGATGAATTCCAACTCCGAATGCCCGGCGTTAAACCAATCCGTGACGTCCTTGATTCCCTCGCCTTCAAGCTCCAGGTAGACGAGGCGCGGCACTTTGCCCAGTAGGGCCCGCGCGATGCGCTTCACCCGGGCATAGCCCGGACCGTCCCGATCAGGAATCAGAATTACTTCGTGCCCGGCGAGCGCCGCTGTGAATTGCGGCAACCACGGAGCGTTGGCGCCGCCTGCGTTGGTGGTAGCGGTGAAGCCATGTTCTCGGAGCGTTTCTACGTCGCGTTCCCCTTCCACCACGAAGATGATCGGGTTTTCTAAGACCTCACGGAGGTGATAAAGCACCTGTTGCGGGTTCTTTTTCCAAATCCACCCGCCCGAGCCATCTGGATACCGCTGCAGAAAGTTTTTCGGTTCAGTCCGGACGACCTGATACAACAATTCGCCGGATTCATCGGTGTAGTTGTATGTGGCGACGATATTGCGTGATTTACCCTGCCGTTCTGGCTGGCCGGATCGTTGGGCTAGGCGTGCTACCGCTTCCGGAAAGGCGATGCCCTCGATCTCCATCAGGAATTTGATCACATCGCCGCCCACATCGCAGCCGAAGCAGTGATACAGGCCCTTGCTCCGATCAACAGTGAATGAGGGGGTTTTCTCCTGATGGAAAGGGCACAGCCCGACATAACGATCCGTCGCCCCAGCGCGCTTTAGTGCAAGATGTTCTCCGATGATGGCCACGATGTCGACCGCGGCTTTGAGCTGCTCGGCGTCCATCACGCTGTGCGAGCCTCCCGCCACTCCACCCGCGCAACTTTCTTGCAGGCTGCGCATGTGACGGTCCCGGTGGCGTCGACTATGGCGGCTGGAAGCTCGATCGGCGGAGCGCCGCAAGAACACGAAATCTCGTACACTTCGCAGGTGCGGGCGCTCATGATGTTGCCTCCCAGGTGATGGCCATGAAACCGGTCTGCCTGCATCGCCGCGGTGCGCAGCGGTGCACCAGGCGATCCCGCTCGGCATCTGGGAGACGGCGGGCCACGCCATGACGCTCCATCCCGGATTGCGCCGCGATCTCGGCCGATGTTAAAGGCTCCGCCTGACCTCGCAACCATTCCAATAGCTGCAGCTTCTGATTCGTGCGGATCCCGGACCTAGTGACGGTTTCGAACGCATGCCGGGATGTGCATGGCGGAGACGATGAACGCGTCGGTGGCGTATCTGCGGAATTTCCGCAGATAGTCGTATCTGTCATCAGATGACAGATGGGATCACCGAAGAGACCAGCTTGGCCACGCTGGTGTGCTTCACGCTCGCGTGCAAGGCGCTGCCGGCTTCGGCGAAGCTCCGCTTCACGACTTCGAGTCGTGGTCAGCAGCGACATTAGGCCGCGCGCCCACCGCCACACGGCGCGGATTGAGTGTAGGCCGCCACATCGTCCGCTCCGTAGCGGCAATTGGCTCCGAACTTGCGGAAAAGCGGTCCCTTGTTGAGAAGTCTCCAGCTTCGCAATGTGTTGACTGACACACCGAGGATTTCGGCCACCTCATGCTCGGTTAAGAATTTTTGGGGGGTTCGAACTTCAGTCTTGGCCACTTGCTATCGGCTCCTTTAATGTGGGTTGACGTAGGTTAGTATCTATGCAATACTGTTCTGGTAGAAGGATGCACGCTGTGCGGGTCTACTGTCAAGTGTTTTTTGGAGCTGATCGAAAATGAACCGGATAACAGCCGCAGTTAAGGAACTTCGAAAACGACTTGGCGACAGCCAGGATGCTTTCGCCAGCCGCTTGCATCTGTCCGTGCGGGCCATCGCCAACTACGAGGCGGGGCGGATGCCAGCGATCGCCGTGCTGGTGAGCTTGATGAACACGGCCGATTCAAACGGATTTCGCGACTTGACGACACTCTTCCAGGAAGCCGTGGAGAAGGAGCTCGGCCACGGCATTGTGCGCGTCGCTCCCCTGGGAAGCGAAGAGGAAGAATTTAGCGCGCTGCGTTGCATTCTCCGCTACGAGGGTTCGATGTACAAGGAGCTTCGCGCGAAGTGGATGGAGCTGGCCGAGCCAGTTAAAGCGGCAAACCGCGCAAACGACTTTCGAGCCTCGGTTACCGCCGGGCTCATTCAACTTGTTCAGAAAGGCCTGGCCGACGGATTGACTGATGAGCAGATTATGGCGAAAGCTCCGAAGGCCGACCAGATTGCGCTCAAGGGGATTCTCACCATGACGCGCGGCATGCAGAAATTGGAAGCGGAACGGAAGGGAGATCACTAATCGATGTCAGTTTATAGGCCAACGTATAGGGATGAGAAAACCGAGAAGCTGAAGAAGTCAAAAGTCTGGTGGTTCCATTTCAAATTCGCTGGGCGCCGGATCCAGGAGTCCAGCAAATCGACTCGCAAGACGGTCGCGCAAGAGGCGGAGAAGAACCGTCGCCTGGAATTGGAGCGCGCCTATGCCGGGATGCATAGCGAGCCGGCGGCCGGACGCGTCGCGCCGGTCGTCGAGAAGGTCAAAACCTACTCGGCCAACTACACTTCAAGCCATCGCGCGAAGTCGGTCGTATTCTCGACGCAGCGACTCGCTCACGTCAAACGGCTTCTCGGTTCCTGCCTGCCATGCGATCTCACCGAGGACAAAATCCAGGAGTACATCAGGACCCGACTGGCCGAAGGCGCCGCCGGGCGGACGGTCAACATGGAAGTGGGCGAGCTCTCGCGGGCGATGAAGTTCAAATGGTCGATTGCGTGGCCGAACGTCCGGAAGCTCGAAGAGAATCACGAGGTCGGGCGCGCGCTGAGTCCTGACGAAGAAAAGCGGCTGTTACAAGCCGCGGCGGGCGATCAATCCCCGAACCGGAACCCGACGTTATACGCGTTCCTCCAGATCGCGCTGACAACCGGCATGCGGAGCGGGGAAATCGCCGGGCTGAAGTGGGAACAGATCGACCTCGAGGCTGGCGTGATGACGGTGGGCCGGAAGGCAAAGACGCGCGCCGGATCGGGCCGTCAGATCCCGATGAACGCTGACATCAAGGCCGTGCTCGAAATGCATGCGTCCTGGTATGCCGACGTGAAGCGTTTCGGAGAGATCAAGCCGGAATGGTTCGTATTCCCAGGCCGGAAGGGCAGGCCCAAGAAGGGCGAGAAACGGCTCGACCCCATGGCGCCGATGCAGAGCATCACGTCATCGTGGGAGAAAGTCCGGACCGCGGCGAAGGTGTCGTGTCGCCTCCACGACCTCAGGCACACGGCCGCCACCAAGATGGCCGAGGCCGGCATCCCGGAGTCCACCATGCTGGCGATCATGGGCCACATGTCCCGGGCGATGCTGGAGCGTTACAGCCACATCCGCATGGCGGCGAAACGTGAAGCTGTGAAGTCGCTGAGCCTGCCGGATCTCACAGTTAAGACACCAAACCCGAACGAGGTTGCTAAGGTTCCCGCTAAAGTGAAAGGGGCGAGCGCTCCGAACTAGCGCGGAAGTCCTTTTGAATGTGGTGAGCGCGGAAGGAATCGAACCTTCAACCTACTGATTAAGAGTCAGTTGCTCTGCCAGTTGAGCTACGCGCCCTTGTGGGTGGCGGCTGCGGGGGAGACTGCAGCTTCATTTAATTGTAAGCCGTTCCGTTCAGCTTACACAAGTATCCGCTACACCAGCATCGTCGCGACGTCTACCGTCGACCGGTAACCTTCCACCACCACGATCCCGCTTTCGGTGACATGGTACAACTTCTTATCGATCTCATCATCGAAGCCTATGGTTGCATCATCCGGAATGCGCACGTTCTTGTCCAGGATCGCGCGCCGCACGTGCGCCATCCGGCCAATGTCGCAGTTGTCGAACACCACCGAGTCTTCCACCACCGCGCCTGAGTGGAGGCGGACGTTGCGCCCGATCACCGATCTCCGCACCATGCCTCCGGAGAGAATCGAGCCGCCCGATACGATTGAATCCGTGGCTTGGCCTCGCCGACCATGTTCGTCGAAAATGAACTTCGCCGGTGGATCGGAGTAGCTTGCGGTACGCAGCGGCCACTGCCGGTTGTACAGGTTGAGCGCCGGGCTCACGGCCCGCAGATCCATGCTGGCGTCATAAAACGCATCGATGGTTCCCACGTCGCGCCAGTACGGCTCCTGATTTGGAGGATCTCCGGGAATGCGGTTGGTCTGAAAATCGTATGCGTACATCGGCGCGCGGCCCACCAGCGACGGCAGAATATCGCGGCCGAAATCGTGCGAGCTGTTTGGGTTTTCCGCATCCGCGTACAGCTCGCGCAACAGAAGGTTGGTGGAGAAAATGTAGTTCCCCATGGACGCGAACACACGATCCGGATCGCCCGGCATGGTCGGCGCGTCCGGACGTTTTTCATGGAAGCCGATCACAGCGCCGTCCGGCGCCGCTTCGATCACGCCGAATTCAGCCGCCTGGTCCTTATCCACCGGGATCGCCGCGATGGTCGCCTGCGAACGCCTGTGCATGTGATACTCCAGCATCTCGCGGATGTTCATGCGGTAAATGTGATCGGCGCCGAAGATCGCCACGTAATGCGGATCGGCCTGTTCGATCAGGTTGATGTTCTGATGCAGCGCGTCCGCAGTGCCGCGATACCAATCCTCGCCGGGCGAGCGCATCTGCGCCGGTACCGGAATGATGAAGTGCTGTTGCAGGAGTCCGCCTACTTCCCAGCCTTCACTCAAGTGCTGCAACAGGCTCTGGCTCTTGAACTGGATCAGGACGTAGATCGAATAGATGCCCGAGTTCACCAGGTTGCTGAGGACGAAGTCCACAATGCGATACCGTCCTCCGAAGGGCACGGCCGGCTTAGCTCGCTCCTTGGTAAGGGGATAGAGCCGCGTACCTTTTCCTCCGGCCAGCACGAACGCGAGCACCCTAACCTGCATGGGGCTTATTGTGGCAGGAGTATAGGCCGTGTGGCAAACCGGATCATCGATAATGATCTTCAGATATTCGTGGAACGAAACCAGATACTGGAGCAACTGCGCGAAAGGATTGTCCGGTTCGCGGCATCCAGACTAGCAGAGGGGGTGAGGGACGGGGCGGCTCAGGATATCGCCCAGGAGGTTCTTCTGGTGCTGCACGAAAAATACCCCACACTCGACCGCGCCGAGGACCTGGTTCCCCTGTCGCTTGAGATTGCGCGTTTCAAGGTCCTGGCTGCGCGGCGGAAAACGATACGGCGGGGCGAGAACACCCAGGTTTCGGTCGACGATCTTCCGCTGGCCGGGGGCGGCCCGGACCCTTTCGAGCAGGCCGTTCGTCGTGAACGGCTCAATCGGCTGGAAGCTGCGCTGAAGGAGCTTGGGGTCCGCTGCCGGGAGATCTTTCGTATGAAGTTACAAGGACTTAGCTTCATAGAGATCCAGAAGGAGTTGAAGGTAGGCTCGCTCACTACTCTATATACTTGGGACCTTCGGTGCCGGAAGCAACTCCATGAGCGGCTGGGCCCGGATTGGGAGAGCCTGAAGAAATGACTCGTGACGAAGCTCGGAAGCTGATCGGCGGATACGCCACCGGTTCGCTCACCGAGTCCGAACGGACCGCGCTGTTCGAGGCTGCCCTGCAAGATCAAGAGCTTTTCGACGAGCTCGCGGGCGAGCAGGCCTTGAAGGAAGTTCTCGACCAACCGGGTGCACGGCAGCGGCTTCTCGCCGCACTCGAGCCACCGGCCCACCGAACAGCGTGGTGGATGCGGCCATGGCCGTGGTCCGCTGCGGCTGTGACCCTGGCGATTGCGATCATTATCGTAGTCTCCACGCGAACCCCACCACCTCAGCAAATTGCGCAAGTGCTGAAATCGCCGGACCCGGCGGCAACGCCCGTGGCGCCTGCTCCTCCAACCCCGACTGCTCCGCAGGCCAAAAGAAGAGTCCCGCCGGCTCCCGCGCCGAAATCGCCACCACCGGCAGCCCAGGATGAAGTACGCGAACAATCGCTCGCCGATAAGCAACAGCCGCAAAAGCAGGAGCAAGACCAAGCCAAAGCGCAAGTCTTCGGCGCGGCCCGTGCGCTACGCTCCGAAAATATGACCGCTGCTGCCAGCGGGTTTGCCTTGACCTACGCCGTTGGCGCCGACGGTTTTCTTGAAATCGTGCCCGCGGCGCCCGGATTCTTGTCGGTGATGGCGACGACGGTCATTTTTTCCGGTGCGGTGAGCGCCGGAATGCCCGTCCGAATTCAGATTCCCTCGGAGGCAACCAGCCTCTCGATCGGATTTTCCGGGATGGGGGGAATGATCGGCTCGCCCGTACAACTCGATGCGGCTTCGGGAACGGTGACCGATCAGTATCCGCCAAATCGGCGGATTATGGTGAGAATCCCGGCCAAGCCGTGATCACTCTGCCTTACCCGATACAAGCGACTCGATAAATTTCCGCTCAATGGGCCAGGTTCCGGTGACTTGATCCTTTTGCGCTTCGAAACGGCCCGCCACCAGGATTCCGCTGAGGTCAGATGACGGCGGCTTGAGCTTGTCCCGCTCGAGCATCTTTTTCAGCAGATCCGTCACGTTCGAGAACTGCGCGGCCATCTTGGCGGCATCGTCAGGAGCGGCGCATTCCACTGTCATGCGCAGCTCGAAGGTTTTCTGATCTGGTGACGGACCAAGCGTGAAAACCGTGTTGCGCGCTTGCGCGAGTTGCGTTCGAAACGCGCCTACGCCAGCCGGAAGATTCTTCGCATCGGAAAATATATACGGCGGCGCTGAAACCCACACCGCGGCGGTGGGGATTTTGGGCGGATCTTTCCAGAACCCGGGCAGGATCATGCGGGACGCTTGCGGATCCCGCGCCACTGCCAGCGCCAATACGTCGCGGCGCAAGAGAGCGAAGGAAATTGTCTTGCCGGCCTGGTTGGCAGGCATGCTGCACGCGCCACTCTCGCAGGAACCCTGGTGCGATCGTGCGTAGTCCGCCAGACGATTCCACTGAAAGCGGCCTTGCACGGCGAAATATTCGTCGCCATCGCGGAATCCGGCGGCGACCGCATCCAGATCGGTGCGGTAATTGAATCCGGTTTGCTCAATGAATTTCTTGTAGTCGACCTCTTCAACCGCCTGGGAGCCGGCAAGCAGGTCCAGAATACCTGCGGAGCGGAGCAGGCCCACATTCATGTAGACATGCAAAGACCGGTCGGAGGGAAGACACTGAACCAACCTCACCGCGTCGTAGGGACGTGAATAAAACCAATACGCCGAGGCGCCCAGTACGACGCCCACCGCCGCCATGAATGCGGCCCATTTTTTCATAAGGTGAAAAATGGGGACAGCCAGCCGATTTCAGGACGCTTATACCGACAGGCGAACCCTCTGTTCTCGAAATCGGAGGCAGTCCCCATTTCTATACGGCGGCAGCAGTCTCAGCCATGCGCGCCTGCTTCCACAGCGCTACGTAGGGCTTCAGATCGGCCATCATCTTTGCGAACTGCTTGGGATCGAGCGATTGCGCTCCGTCGCTCACCGCTTTTTCCGGATGCGGGTGCATCTCGACGATCAGCCCGTCGGCTCCGACGGCGACTCCGGCCCGAGACAATGCGGGAACCAAGCTGCGCTTTCCGGCGGCGTGGCTGGGGTCGAGGATCACAGGCAGGTGGGTGAGCTCGTTCAGCGCCGCGATCGCTCCGATGTCGCAGGTGTTACGAGTAACGGTCTCAAATGTTCGGATCCCGCGTTCGCACAACATCACCTGCTGGTTCCCATGCGCGACAATGTATTCGGCCGACATCAACAGCTCCTTGACCGTGGCGCTCATGCCGCGCTTGAGCAGGATCGGACGGCCGCACTTGCCCAGCAGTTTGAGCAGCGCAAAGTTCTGCATATTGCGTGCGCCGATCTGCAGAACATCGGCGTACTCGGCCACCATGTCCACGTCGCGATCGCTCATTACCTCGGTGATGATACCGAGACCCGTCACTTCGCGTGCTTTCGCCAGGAGCTTCAGGCCTTCCTCTTCGAGGCCCTGGAAATCGTAGGGGGACGTTCGCGGCTTGAAAGCTCCGCCACGCAGAAGCTTGGCTCCGTGCTTAGCGACGATCTCGGCCGATTCCAGGATCTGCTTCTCGCTTTCCACCGAGCAGGGGCCCGCCATTACCACGAATTCGTCGCCGCCGATGGTAGTGCCGGCCACCGAGATTTCCGTCTTGTGGGGGCGGAACTCTTTGCTCACGAACTTGTAAGGCGCCGAGATGCGGACCGCCTTTTCCACTTGCGGCATGGCCTCGAGCGATTCCAGGCAGGCTGTGACATCGCCCATCCCGACCGCGCCGATCACCACGCGCTCTTCTCCTTCAATGGAGTGGACCTTATAGCCGAACTCTTCGATTCGAGCACGCACCTGAGCCACCTCTTCCTTGGTCGCATGCAGTCGCATGGAAATAATCATCGAAAACCCCTCCCAAACAAAAAACCCACTCTTTCGAGTGGGTTTGTTTTGCAAATTCCAGATTGGCCCACTCGCCCGTTTCAGCCGGTAAAGTACCGGAACCAAAATCGATACGAGCTGGCAAAGCCCCGAGTCATGAAGATCGATTATAACATGCGACGCAAGGCTCCGCTGGGACGGGGCGCGTGAATGTTTCTAGAGCTAGAAACCTCTTGGAATCAATAGGCTGGCAGCGATATCTCATCGCTTATTTTTCTTTTTGACACCGCAACTGCTTTCTGGCATACTACCCTCCGTATCTTGGTGAGGTCTTGCCGGTTACAGTTAGGAGCGCTCAGGTGAAGAAGCTTTTTGTGGGAAACCTGCCGTACGGTGCGAACGAGACGGACGTCCAGAATTTCTTCGCAGATGCAGGGGTGAATGTGGATTCGGTGACGGTCATGCGCGACCGCTTTACCGGCCAGGCGCGAGGCTTTGGCTTCGTGGAGATCAATGATGACGGGGCCGCCCAGCGCGCAGTCGATGCGTGCCATGGCAAGGACCTCATGGGAAGAACCGTGGTGGTGAACGAAGCCCGCCCGATGAGCCCTCGTGAGGGTGGCGGCGCGCGGCCCCCCCGCCACTAAAGCGGTCTTCCAGTCTCACCCCAATCTGACGGCTCAGCCGCCCTGATGGTTGTCTGCGTCGTTAAATACTGTTCCGCACCGGCTTGCCACATCGTCTTAAGCGACGATGACCACCAGTCCTGTACTCTCGCGAATCCCCGTAGTCGCTTGTGCCGCCTTCTCCCTGCTGTGTCTGCCTGTTTTCAAGGCTTCCGCGCAGGGCACCAGCAAGGCGAACGTGTACGTCCAGCACAATTTTGTGTCGGATATCCCGGGTATGGCCGATGTGACCGACCCCAACCTGGTCGACCCCTGGGGCGTCTCTTTTAGCGCCGCCAGCCCCTTCTGGATCTCCAACGCCGGCAAGAGCAACGCCACCCTCTATAACGGATCCGGAACCATCACGCCGCTGGTGGTGTCGATTCCCGCAGGCGCGAAGGGTACAGCGAGGTCCTCGCCCAGCGGGCAGGTGAATAACAACACCACCGTGTTCCTGTTGCCCACTGGGGCCAGATCATCTTTCATCTTCGCCACCGAGGACGGGACGATCTCCGCCTGGAGCGCGGGGGCAGCCTCCACTGTGATGGTGGACAATTCGGGCGGGGGAGCCGCCTATGAAGGTCTGGCGATCGGCAACAGCAGCATCGGAGGCGCGCTGTACGCGGCCAATTTCAACAGCGGCAAAATCGACGTTTTCGACGGTAAGTGGGCGCCTGCCACATTGCCCGGCTCCTTTCAGGATCCTGGCCTTCCCAGCGGATTTGCCCCCTTCAACATCTGGAATCTCGGCGGCAAGCTGTACGTCATGTACGCCAAACAGAACGACGCCAAGAAACGCGATGTCGCCGGAGCCGGCAACGGCTTCGTCAACGTATTTGATCAAGACGGCGTGTTTCAAAAGCGCCTGATTTCGAATAGCCTCTTGAATTCACCGTGGGGCGTCGCGATCGCTCCGGCGACCTGGGGCGCCTTCGGCGGTGCGGTTCTGGTGGGCAACTTCGGTGACGGCCGCATCAACGCTTTTGACGCGACTACGGGCGCCAGCCTGGGTACTTTGCAAGACAAGAATGGTCAATCTATCGTGAACTCGGGCCTGTGGACAATTACCTTCGGCAACGGCGGCAGTGGAGGCGATCCCAACACGCTGTATTTCACCGCAGGCATTCAAAATGAGACTCACGGCCTGTTCGGCGCGATCGCACCGCCCACGACGCTGCTGTCAGTAGTGAATGCCGCCAGCGGCGTGGCCGGTCCCGTGGCCCCGGGCGAAGTCGTCCTGATATCAGGATTCAGCATCGGGCCCTCGCCTAGAGTTGCCGCCACGATCCCGGCGTCAGGAACGCTGGGAACGTCGGTAGGTTCAACCGTAGTCACCTTTGACGGACGCTTTGCTCCGCTTTTGTATGCCTCCGCGTCCTACGTTGCCGCGATCGTTCCCTATGAGGTAGCCGGCTCCACATCCACCAGCGTCGCGCTCAACTTTACAAACCAATTCAACACCCAGTTTCCGACGCCGATCTCAGTGCCGGTCGCCACATCAGCGCCCGGGCTGTTCACGCTCGATTCGTCCGGTAACGGGCAAGTGGTCGCCATCAACCAGGACGGCACCGTCAATGGAACCGCGAACGCGGCTGCCCGGGGCTCGGTGGTGTTGCTCTACGCCACTGGCGAGGGCTCTACGGCCCCTGTGGTGCAGGACGGAGCGATCACCTCGGGGCGTTTTGCTCCAGGACCCATTCTTCCGGTGACACTGGCGATTGGTGGGCAGGCTGCCAGAGTAATCTACGCCGCGTCATTTCCCGGGACGGTCGCCGGGATAATGCAGATCGAGGCGATCATCCCTAGCGGCGTAACGCCCGGCGCCGTGCCGGTTGTCGTGACAGTAGGGACGGTAGCGAGCCAAGCCACCGCCACACTCAATGTGAAATAGAGCGGCGGCGAGGGCTACGGTTTCAGTTTGCGCGCCAAGAAATCGCCAGCTGCGCGATACGCCTTGATCCAGCTCTCCTCCAGCAGGAACTCGTGGACTTCGCCAGGGAAGATGAGTTCCTCGAACTCGACACCTTGGGCTCGCAGAGCCTCGACCAGCCGCACAGTCTGGTTGAAAGCGACATTGCGATCATCGTCGCCGTGAATCAGGAGGACCGGTGAGTGCCAGTTCTTTACATCCGCCAGCGGTGACGACTGAAGCGCGGTGCGCTCGATCTCGCGCAGCTCGTCCGCGTTGAGCGCGGTGAGCGAACGGTCGCTACGAATGCTCCAGTCGTGTACGCCGTGCATGTCCACGCCGGCTGCGAACAGGTTACTTGCTCGGGCGAGCGCTAGCGCTGTCAAATAGCCTCCGTAGGACCCGCCCCACACGCCGATGCGCCGCGGATCGACGTCGGCACGCCCGGCCATGTACAGACCTGCGCCCATCACGTCGTTGTACTCGCTGCCCCCGGCATTGCCGAAATTCAGAGCTTCGCGGAAGTTCAGGCCGTACCCGATGCCGCTCCGGTAATTCACACTCAGGACAACGAAGCCCCGGGCGGCCAGATACTGATTCATCGCATACGCGTTCGAGTAATAACGCCGGTAGTGATACCCCAGCAGCATCTGCCGCCGCGAGCCTCCGTGAAAGAAGATCACGGCGGCATGTTTTGCGCTGCCGCCGGAGGGAGGCAGAAAAAGCTGCCCGTGAATCGTGAGACCGTCCGAGGCGGGGAAGATCACCTGCTGCGGCTTGACCAGCTCCTTAGGAAAATCCGCGGGGATGGAATCAGGCGCCAGATCCCGAACGGGTCCACCGCCGATCTTCACCGCCGCGCGACTGATTTCGGTGGCGCTGGAGCGAAGAAATGCGAGTGCTCCATCGGCGACATCGGCTGGTTGCCACTCGATGCCTTCGCCGAGCTGTGCCCCGAGAAGCGCTGTCGGTTTGCCGCCGGCTGCAGCTACGCGCCATACATGGCGGCGATCGATATCGTCCTGGTTCGAAGAAAACAACACCTCACGGCGATTGCGCGAAAGCGAAACGTGTTCCACTTCGAATTCGCCCGGCGTGAGAAGCTGCGCCCGCCCGCCGTCGGCCGCGACCGTATACAGATGGAGCCAGCCGTCGCGCTCCCAGGGAAACACCAGGCGGTCGCCGTCGGCCCAGAGGATTTGAGTCTGAGCTTCGATTCCTCGGAACGCGCTGCCGGGACCCTTTTCGGCGCGCCACGCCTCACGGCCGGCGCCGGTCGTTGCATCCGCTACACGAATCGACCATGGAGTCGCGGCTTCGCGCGCCGGACCAACTGAGATCGCGGACGAGTACGCTCGCCGCACGAATGCGATCCGGCGGCTATCGGGACTCCACACAGGGGACGTGTCGCGATCGACGCTCGGGTCGAGGTACGTCACGGTTTTGTTCGCAATGCGGTACATGCCGATGAAGCTGTGATCGCCGCGATAACTTCTGAACACCAGGGCAGCGCCATCCGGCGACCATTGCAGGTCCTCCGAGGAAGCTTTGGTGTGGATTGCTTCGGCTGGCTTAGCGCCGTCAAGCGTGGTCATCCAGATTTGGCCATTTTTCAGAAAGGCGACGCGGCCGTCGCGTGAAACGGCGGGTCCACGCCCGTCGCTCAGCCTATGGGGAGCGCCGCCATCGAAGGCGATTGCGTAGATCGTCTGCTCCGGTGTGTCGGGAAGGTTCCTGGGATTCGGAACGTCGCCGTTCGTGTCGAAATCTCCGCCGCGTACATAGACCAGGAATCGTCCGTCGGCGCTCCATGCGATGTCGCCCAGGTCCTGGCCATCATCTTCTGTATAGGACGTGAGCCGGCGACCCTTATAATCCGGCGCGGCGGCTACCCATAGGTTGCGCGCCCCGTGTTCATCGAGGATCCAGGCGACTTTACCGCCTCCAGGCGCGGCCGAAAGCTCGGAAGCGAAGGGAGCTTTGAGGTAGCGCTCTATCGAGGCTGCGGAATCGGCCCCAAAGAGCGAGCTGAGTGCCAGTAAGCAAAGGATGAACGGTTTACCCACGAGCCGATTCTCGCATAGTACTAAAGCGCTTATAGATCTAAAGACCATCCTCCAGACTGTCGATCTTTCCTCTGGAAAGGACTCCCATGCGTTTTCTAATTCTCCCCACATTGACTATTCTCTCAGGCGGTCTACTTTTGGCCGCCGATTCGGGAACCGTGACCTATATCGACGGAAACATCGCCGATCTTGCGCCCAATACCGGCGCGACTTTGTACCTGAGTAACTCGCACTCCATGGAACTTCGGACCCCGCTCCACACGGTCCAGGTTCCGTATACCCAGATCACGAAAGCTGAGCTGGGTCCGGTGAACGTTCATTCTTCCGAACCGGAAGCATTGTACAAAGTCTGGGCGCTGCCCAAGCGGCTCATGAGGTCGGAGACTCGTCAGATGACAGTCGCCTTTACGAACGGAAACGGCCAGGACCAGACTATGACAATCGAGCTGTCAAAGCCGGCTGCTTCCACCCTGTTTGCCACCATCGAGCGTCACAGTGGTAAGGTCGCAAATGACAATTGGTGGGGTGACGGTTACTGGAAGACCACACGCAACAAGGACCAGTGGGGCGGAGTCGGACCAGTCGCCCAGAAGTAGTCTCGCACTGACCGGGCAATTAAAAAGGGCGGATCCTCACGGGTCCGCCCTAATGATTTTTACAAGGAAGGTTAGTTGGTGCGGGCCTGCTGAACCTTGGGTGCGGCGATGTAGCCCGAAATCATGTCCTTCTTCACTTCGTTCACCACGATCTCGAAGGGCTGGGTCGCACGAGACAGCATGAACTGAACCGGCTCATTGATGGTCTTGTCTTTCTTCTCCACCAGCTTGTCGTCGGCGATCAGCTCGATGGTGTAACGGTTCTTTTTCATGTCGGCCGATTTCAAGCGCATCTGGACGTCGCCGACTTTGCGCGGCGTCTTCTCCTTAGTAAGCCGGAATTCCGTGTAGTTACGCTCGCCCAAGCTGCGTAGCGCGGCCAATTCTTTACCGTTGGTTGCAATCAGTCCGCTTTGAACGCCCAGATCGCCGCGCGTGCTTCGCAGGTCGGCAATGGTCTTCTCGAGTTCGCTTTTGGTGGCAGCAGCGTCGGTTTTGACGGTCGCCAGATCGCTTGAAACCTCGCCCACGCGGGTCTTGGTGGAGTTCGCATCGTCCCGGACCTGCGAAACCTCGCCCGAAACGGCCGTGACTTTTTCGGTCACCTTGGCGGTCTGCTCTTCTTGCATCTTCTGAAGCTTCTCAGCCAGATCATCGGCGTGCTTGGTCGCGTCGAGCTTGGCTTGGCCTGCCAGTATGTTGGCCTGGCGCCGGGCTTCGTTCATCTGCGACTTCAGAGAGTCGACGGACTCGCGGTTGGTTTTGCTCGAAACTGTAGAGGTTTCGTGGACTTTGGAAATTTGTTCCAGCATGGCGTCGCGCGTGGATTCCAATTCCGCGCGCACCTGCCGCACTTCGTAGAACTGATAAAGGGACGCCGCCACCAGCGCTACCACCGCCCCAAATAGTATTGGAATCTTCGCGCCGGAAGAAGATCCGGAAGGATCAAGAGAACTGTCGCCCATGGTGTAGTCTCCTTTTAGGGAACTTTCGTCTTATTTTAGCAGTTGGATTAGGTACTAGGTGCACTCGGCTATCCTGGGCACGGATGCACTGCCTCGGGAAAAGGGTGATTCTGCCGGAACTTCTCGACACGCTGCCGCCGGACCAAGCTCGCGCGAGCCTGGGCGATCTGGTGCGGCTTAACCAGCATTGGGGAGGGCATTCGACGCTTCGCACCTTGCTGCGGGAAAGTGTGCCGGATGGCCAGGCATTTTCGGTTCTGGATGTGGGCGCGGCTTCGGGGGACATGGGAGCGTGCGTCCGGCAATGGTATCCAGCGGCGAAAGTCACTTCGCTCGACCTCGCCGAATCCCATCTGGCGAGGTCGGCCGCGCCCAAGCTCGCTGGGGACGCGTTCCGGCTGCCGTTCCGCCCGGGGAGCTTCGATTACGTGTTTTGTTCGCTGTTTCTGCATCACTTTCGCGATGAACAGGTTGTCAGCCTGTTGCGGAATTTCGGCGACGTGGCCCGCAAGGCGGTCCTGGTGATCGACCTGGAGCGGCATCCGATACCTTACTACTTCATCGCGTGGAGCCGGCCGCTGCTGGGCTGGGATCCGGTCACCGTGCACGACGGAGCGATTTCAGTGGAGGCGTCGTTTCGCCCCAGGGAGCTGGAGGAGCTGGCGCGGCAAGCCGGGCTGCGAAATCCAAAAGCGCGAGCGTTTCGTCCAGCGTTCCGGATCGGGCTCGTTGCGGCGGCCCGGTAGGCCACTCAGTGAGCGGCCAACGCAAAACTCAGCTCAGCGATCGTAATTCGGCCTTGGCCTGGCGCCCCCACGAGGCGGTGAAGCGGCGGCGATGAGGCGGGGAAGTGCGGGCTGCCTCCACTGCGCGCTGAAACGCATCGCGAGATTCAGGGACCCGGCCTAGATTCTTGTACGCGGCGCCCAGCCAATACAATCCTTCCGGATCGAACTCGCGCCGCACGGTATATCTCTCAAGCTCAGCTAACGCCTGCTCGGTCTTTCCCAATTGCAGATCGGCAGCACCAAGACCGCGCCAGACTTCACTCGAAGAATGTTTGTCATCCAGAGCGACGGCGGCAGCGAAATGCCGGCGCGCGTCGTCGTAGCGCTTCTGTTCAAGAGCGATACAGCCCAGTTGATAATGCGCATCGGTCTCGCTCGGATCGATCTCGACGGCTTTGGTGAAGCGCGCAATCGCTTCCGCGTAGTTGCGTCGCTGCTGATAGATCAAGCCGAGCTGGTAGTGCGCATCGGCATCGCGGGGATTCACTGTCAAAGCCTCCAGGTGGCGGTTGAAGTTCTGGCGCGAGCGCAGGCCGCCACCAAGGCCGGTAAACATGTCGAGATTGGGACGGAACAGATAGTACAGCCAGAAGAGCATGAAGGGCGAGGCGAAGTAGGAGAGCGCTCCGCCAAATGTCTCATACGCGAAATATCCGCCCACTGTTGCGGCTAATCCACCTAAAATGGTTCCCGCGGCCCGGCCGGCGCTGGTCCCAAACACGGTCCGGACCGCGATAGCCGCTAGGGCCAGGAAATACAGATCCACAGCCGTGTGAATCCAAAAAGTGAACGCAGGCGCGATCAAGCCTGCGAGAACGCCGGGAATGCTGGCGGCGATCCAGCACATTAAGGCGCAGACCAACAAGGGTGAGTAATCGCGGCGAAGCACCACACCCAGGCTGCCGAGGTGATCCCACAGCGAGATAATCGCGATACAGGCGGGGACAAAAAGCACTACTATGAGCACAACGCGGCTGATCTCGCCGAATGCCAGAGCGATCACAGCCGCTGCGATAACGGCCAGCGCCAGGCTGCCGGAGTCGAGTATCGTGCTTAGCGCGCGCGAGGGCCGGTAATAGATTTGAAATAGAGTCACTAATCTTTCGGCCATGGGGTCCTGGGTTACGATTCTAGCGGAACTGTTCTCGTGATTTGAAGATGCCTCGGCGTGTATAATCACGTCTGGAAGGACGATGAGTAAAGAAGATTGCATCGAAGTGACCGGAACCGTAGTAGAGAAATTCCCCAGCGGTTTGTTCAGCGTGCAACTGGATCAGGAGCGCACGGTTTTGGCGCACCTGGCGGGCAAGCTTCGGCGCAATCGTATCCGTGTTCTGGCCGGCGACCGCGTCACTTTGGAGCTTTCTCCCTACGATCTCACCAAGGGACGCATCACCTACCGTCATAAATAACGCCTTGTTTCCTGCCTCTTAGCAGTGCGCGCGCCATGCGCCGATACCTTCCGCGCTGAGAATAAGTTGTGCGCGGCCAACCGATTCCCATCCGTCCGCGGCGAAATTTGGCCGCCAATTTCCCTACTTGCGCAACCGCGCCGGAAGAACTCGCGCAGCAGCTTGCGAGCCGTCTGGTGGGGCAGGCTCATGCCATCGCGGAAATTGTTCCGTACGTTCAAATGTATCGCGCGGGACTAGGGCCTGAAGGCAGGCCTGCGGGCGTGTTCCTGCTGCTAGGTCCCACCGGCACCGGCAAGACACGCACTGTCGAGGCGCTGGCGGACGCTTTGCACGGCAGCGAGAAGAGCCTGCTGCGCGTCGATTGCGGCGAGTTTCAGATGGAGCACGAAATCGCCAAGTTGATCGGAGCGCCGCCCGGATATCTGGGGCATCGCGAGACGCCGCCGATGCTTACTCAGCAGAAACTCGGCGCGGTGACCAGCGAGGGATCTCACCTGGCGCTGGTGTTGTTCGACGAAATCGAGAAAGCCGCGCCCAGCATGACGCGACTCTTGCTGGGCGTGCTGGATAAGGCGGTACTGCGGCTGGGCGATAACACTTCGGTCAACTTCGAACGCACGCTCATTTTTCTCACCAGCAACCTGGGAGCGTCGGCGATGCACAAAGAAGTGCTGCCGGATTTCGGCTTCGCCGCGGGGGTGCAGGGGACAGGCGATGGAACTCTTCGGAAGTTGTCGGGCATCGGGCTCGGCGCCGTGAAACGGAAGTTCCCGCCGGAATTCGTCAATCGCATCGACGCGGTGATCACATATCAGCCGCTCGACGCGGACGCACTGGAAACGATTCTGGATCAGCAGATCGCCGCGCTGGAGCGGCATATCGCACGCCGCCTGGAAGAACGAGCCTTCACGCTGGAGCTGGATCCGGACGCCCGGAGATTCCTGTTGGCGAGGGGAACCAGCCGCGAATACGGTGCACGGGAATTGAAGCGCGTGATCCTGCGGAAGCTGACCCAGCCGCTGGCGGCCATGGTGGAGTCGGACCAGATACCGCCCGAGTCAGTGGTGCAGGTGGGTTATTTTGGCGTCGCCGAGCAGTTAACCTTGAGCGTCATTCCGGCGATTTTGGCTTGACAGCGATCCCTTCCCCCTGTATATTACCGTTTAGTTATGCAACCGGTTGGTTATGGACGCCTCGACGCGACGTTCGCCGCGCTCGCTGATCCCACGCGTCGTGCAATTCTCGCGCGCCTGGCGGCGGGTGAAGCGTCCGTAACGGAACTCAGTGCGCCGTTTGAGGTGAGCCAGCCCGCGATCTCCAAGCATCTCAAAGTGCTGGAGCGCGCAGGCCTGATTTCGCGCGGCCGGGACGCCCAGCGACGGCCTCGCCGCCTGGAGGCCAAGCCACTCGCGGAGGCCACCCATTGGCTCGAAGGCTATCGCCAGTTTTGGGAAGGCAGCTTCCAGCGACTCGACGTCCTGCTGAATGAGATGAAGACCAAAGATAAAAAACGCAGGCGTACGAAGCGATAGGGGAGATCACCGATGAAGAATACCGGAACATTGAAAGTAACCACACCCACCGACCGCGAAGTTGTCATGACGCGAGTGTTCGATGCGCCACGCCACCTGGTCTTCGACGCGTTCTCCAAGCCTGAGCTGCTCAAGCGCTGGTTCGGACCGCGCGGCTGGTCGCTGGTGGTATGCGAGGTCGATCTGAAGGTCGGCGGCGGCTTTCGCTTCGTGCTGCGCGGCCCCGATGGAAAGCAAATGGGCATGCGCGGTGTCTATCGTGAGATCGTGCCGCCCGAGCGCTCGGTCCACATGGAGTCGTTCGACGACTACCCCGGTGAGTCGCAGGTGACGGCAGTCTTTGTGGAACAGGGCGGCAAGACTACGCTCACCGTGACCGTGCTCTATCCGTCGCAAGAGGTTCGCGACATTGTCCTCAAATCCGGAATGGAGCACGGCGCGGCGGAGAGTTACGACAAGTTGGCCGAGCTGTTGCCCTCGATCACGTGAGGGCGTTCCGCAGCGGGCCTGCACTATACTGCGCGGATATAGTAAAGACAGTGATTCCGCTGATCATCGCTGCCGTTCTACTCGCCGGGTCCGTGGCGGCGCAGCACGTCACCTTCTACCGCGACGTTCTGCCGATTTTGCAAAATCGCTGCCAGGAGTGCCATCGCCAGGGCCAGATGGCGCCCATGGCCTTCTCCACTTATCAGCAGACGCGGCCGTGGGCCAAAGCCATCCGCGAGGCGGTGCTCACGCGCAAGATGCCGCCCTGGTTCGCCGATCCGTGCTGCGGGAAATTCGCGAACGACCGTTCGCTGACCGCCTCCGAGCGCGAGACTCTGGTGCGATGGGCGGATTCAGGCGCAGAGCAGGGCAGGGAATCGGACGCTCCTCCGCTGAGGAGATGGACCGAAGGATGGAACATTTCCCGTCCGGATGCGGTAATCGAGATGCCTCGTGCATTCCGTGTTCCGGCTTCCGGTGCCGTCGAATATCAATATTTCATCGTGCCCACGGGGTTCCAGCAGGATCGGTGGGTGCAATCGGTCGAGGTCCGGCCCAGCGAACGTTCGGTTGTGCACCATGCAGTGGTTTACATCCGCGAGCCCGGCGATACCTGGACGCGCGGGCCGACCAAGGCCGACATTCTCGCCGTTTACGCGCCGGGTAGCGCACCGGACGTGTACCCGGCGGGGATGGCCAAGCTGGTCAAGGCCGGATCGGATCTGGTGTTCGAGATCCACTACACGCCCTCCGGCAAGGCAGTCGACGACCGGATCAGGGTCGGAATGGTTTTTGCCGAGGCGCGTCCGGCGAAGCGCGTCCTTACGCTGCAAATGGACAATGAGAAATTCGTGATCCCGGCCGGAGAGCGCGACTTCCGAATTAGCGTGTGGGGCACGCTGCCGAACGACGCCCTGCTCTTGGGATTCTTCCCTCACATGCACCTGCGCGGAACCGCCTTCGAGTACACCAGGATTCTGGATAGCGGCCTGCCTGAGACCCTGCTGCGCGTGAAGCCCTACGACTTCTACTGGCAGCTCTACTACCGGCTGGCGGAACCGATGCCGCTCAAGAAGGGAACCCGACTGAACTGGATCGCGACTTACGACAACTCGGCCGCGAATCCGCACAATCCAGACCCAACGGCCGACGTTCGCTATGGGCCGCAGAGCTGGGAAGAGATGATGGTCGGGTTCTTCGATGTCGCGGTGGACGCGTCGATCGACAAGCCGGCCTTTTTTGTGCGGTGAAACTTCGGCTACTTCACCGGAAGTTTACTCGTGTTGCTATCCACGTTGTTGACCGTTACCTTCACGTTGACCAGACCGGAAGGCAGCGTGCCGGTGAGCTTGACCCGGAGCACGACCATTCCAGCCAAGCCGTTCGCGGCTCGCGATGTGACCGGGGTGTAAGTCTGCCCATCGACAGTCACCTTCACCGGATCGACCAGGTTCCAGTTCCCGGTATCGGGAGTGGGGAAGCCATCCACCAGCGGGCGATCGTACAAGCCGAAGCCCGTTCCGTAGATCGAAATCGTCTCGTTCAGCGTGGCCGGATTATCGGCCGTGAGCATGGTCCCGTTCTCACGGAAAGCGGCCACGGTGGGGCTGCCTTGCGCCGGATACCACTGGAATAATCCAGGCGAGTTTCGACGGACCTTGAAGTTGCGGCTCGCGTCCTGCTGCGCGGTGTGGTGAACCGTGAGCGTGTAGTCGCCATCCGGAAGATCGGAGAAAAGCTGTGCGTTGATCTGCTGGGGCGATATGAAAAGCAGAGGCAGCAGCCGGTCATTCACCGTGACCCAGACGTCGTCCAGGGCTTGCGCGAGCTCGCCTGCCGGAGCCACCTGCAAGGATGATGCGAGATTGTCGCCAAAGATCGAGATGTCGGATCCCGGTCCGACGGTACCGGAGGGAGTATCGCCGGCGGCGTTCTTCACGCCGTTTTCGGAGATGAAGGGGAACCCGTCAAGGACCGCTACGGCGAAGCGCGGGGCGTTCATCACTACAGAAGCCGTCACGTTGTTACCTGAAAGATCGCCCGACCAACGCTTGAACTGGAACCCGTTCGTGGGGGTGGCCGTCACGGCGACTTGCGTTCCATCGGCGAAGAAGCCATCGGCTGAAGGCGGATTGAACGCGAAGGTAACGTGGTTGATCGGCTGCGAGCTGGCCGTGAGTTTATAAAAGGCCTGGTACGTAGCAACGAAAACCTGGGCGTGATCGCCAATGGTGACCTGGAACGTGTTGGAAGTGCTGCCGCCGTTCCAAGTACGGAAATCGTAACGCCGGTAGGCGTCTGCCGATACTGACGCGGGCGCTACCACTTGCACCTGCGCTCCGGTGGCCTTATTGACGAGGATGCAGGGCGTGGTGCAGGCCGCGCCGTCCACGTTGAAGGGCAATCCGGATGGCACGCTATCCACTTGCAGTTTGCCGAGAGGCTCGTAGGTCGCCGTCAGGGTAAGTCCCGGCAGGCCGGTTGGAACCGTGTAGCTCTGGTCGGCGGAACCGCCGTTAGACCAGCTCACGAATTTCCAGGGATGTCCAGACGCATCGGTCTGGGTTGCCGGAGCGACCAGATGGTGCGTCTGTCCTTCAGCCCAGAGAAGCAGCGAACCCTTGGAATCATCCTGGCCGTCAATATTTACGGTCAGACCGGCGGGTGACGTGACTACGCGAGCGGGCAGACCGGCAACGAAGTTTCCGTTAACCGTGTCTGTTGCGTTGATGTCGGAATCGGCCGTGTAGATCGCGTTCTGTCCCATCCCATTGCTGAATCCGGTGAAGACCCACGTTTTTCCTTGAGCGTCGGTTTGTACGGGCGGTGCGCCGATGAGGTGCTGGGACCCCGGGAGGAAGTCGAAATCGCCCACGCACAACGGCTTATAACCGACGGGGAAACCAACCGGCAGCAAGGCATAGTCGATCGGACAGTAAGGATCTCCGGAGTATGGTCCGTTGAGAACCGGACCGGGCTTGACTAACTGGTGATCAATCGTCAGGCTCAGGCCGAGCGGATTGGATCGAAAACGCGCGCGCTTGGCCTTCACAAACATAGGCGCGACATTGGTGGGCCCTACGATTGGATACTCGCTTAGCGTCTGACCGGGGACGATATTGCCGTTGATCACCCAGTTGGTGAAGATGAATCCGGGGAAGGGGCCGGCGGTGAAGGTGAACGGTCCTGGAACCACCCAAAACGTCGAGGGCGCGCTAAAGCAGGTTGCGCCCACTAGCATGACGCCTTCGCGGGGATCGTTGGATACGGCTGTGGCGGAACAGGGAAGATTGGGGTCGGTATAGCCGTTGAAGTATACGTACAAGGCCACTTCCGTGTTTACCTGGCCGAGGATCTGGGTAAGCGTGGACTCGACGTTGATCATCAACAGGGCGCCCTGGTTTCCGACCGGCGCTTGGCCCGACAAGGTCCAGCCTCCGAAGGTGTAGCGAGTTCCAGGAATATTGGTGGGATATTGGTGATTCCCGAGCGTTCCATCGCTTTCCTGAGACTGGACGAAGTAAACCTGATGGCTGCTTCCGACCACCCAATTCATGACTTGGGGCGTAGAGTAAGCTTGGCCGTCGATGAGGAAGAACGGACCGGGCGTGCTCAGGCCGACACGCACGGATATCGTGTCCTGTGCCCAGGCGCCTCCGCAAGCCAGCAGCCCGAGAATTGCCAATCGATTCAGACTTTTCGCAACGCCCACGTCATCCCTCCTGAGCAGATCTACCGTGTACCCGGTAATAGAACCTGGAGACACAAAGTCCCAGGGGTTTATCGGCAAGAAGGGGGGTAAGCTTTAGCTCGTTGCAGGGTGTGCCAAACTGGAGGGAAGCCATGCCTTCCGCAACATTTTGGATCACAATTGTTCTGGCGGCCGCAGCGGGCGTGGGGTTCGCTGTGGTGTGGATGAGGGCGCGGAACGCAGCCCAGAATACGGCCAATGACGCGCGCACGGCGGCCGATGCCGCTCGACCCATGGCCGATGCCTTGGCGAGGATCGAAACGCAGATGCGCGAGATCGAATCGCAACGGCAGCATGCGCTGGGGGGCCTGGAAGCCCATCTGGCTACGCTGAGCAAAGAGACCCTGGCGTTGTCGCAGGCCTTGCGCGGGCCGAATTCGCGGGGACGCTGGGGCGAACTTACGTTGCGCCGTGTGGCCGAGCTGGCCGGGATGGCTCCTTATTGCGATTTCTTCGAGCAACAGACGGAAGATAGAAAACGTCCGGACATGCTGGTGAAGCTGCCAGGTGGCAGGACGCTGGCCGTGGACGCGAAGGCTCCCTTGTCGGCGTATCTGGATGCGGAAGAGGCCGCGGATCCCGCGACACGCGCGGCTGCTTTGGATCGCCACTCGCAGCAGTTGTGGCGGCACGTAATGGATCTTTCGACGCGGGAATATTGGGCGCAGTTCGATCCCGCGCCGGAGATGGTGGTGTTGTTTCTGCCGGGCGAGCACTTCATGAGCGCTGCGCTGGAGCGCAATCGCGATCTGCTGGAATTGGCGCTGGCCAAGAAAGTTCTGCTGGCGACTCCGGTGACGCTGGTCAGTATTCTTAAGGGAGTGTCCTACGGCTGGCGCCAGGAACGGCTGGCGAAAAACGCGGAAGAACTGCGCCGGATCGCTGGCGAGTTTCACGAGCGTGTGCGAGCTTTCGCCGAATTCTACGTCGACTCGGGTCGTCACCTATCGAAGTCGATTGAAGCGTATAACCGTTCGGTTGCTTCGTGGGACGCGCGGCTGCTGCCCTCGCTCAAAAGGATGCGGGAGCTGGGAGTAGGCGGATCGGCCGAGCCTCCGCAGCCAATCCGGATCGACACGGCGGCGCGGCAGCCGGAATTGCCGGCGGACCATCCCAAGCGCGCGGAGGGCATCTGCCCCACATGATCCGGCGGTTGTTCCTTTACCTCTCCCGCCAACAGGCACTGCGGAGATGGATGGAGGCTTGGTCGCTGGCCCGCAAAATTACGCGGCGGTTCGTGGCGGGGGAAACGCTCGAAGAAGCCCTGGCGGTGTGCGAAAAGCTACAGAGGGAAGGCATTTTCTCCACACTCGATCACTTGGGAGAGAACGTCAGCACACTCGAGGAGGCTTCGGCATCCTGTGACGCCTATGTGGCCGCGCTGGAGCAGATCGCTGCGCGTCACTTGTCCAGCACGATCGCGATCAAGCTCACACAATTCGGACTGGATCTTTCCGAGCAGGCGTGTCTGGAGAACGTCCGCCGCCTGGAAGCGCATGCCAAGACGGCGGGAAGCCGAGTCGAAATTGACATGGAATCGAGCGCCTACACCGAGCGCACGCTAGCGCTGGCGATCCGGGCAGGCCAGGAGTGCGGTTGCGTGCGGCTGTGCGTTCAGGCTTACCTGTATCGAAGCGCCGGCGATATCGAGCGTCTGAATGCGGCCGCGGTGCCCGTGCGGCTGGTCAAGGGCGCCTATCGCGAACCGCCTTCCATCGCGTTCCCGCGGAAGCAGGACGTCGACAAAAACTACGTGACGCTAATGAGGAAGCTGCTGGATGAAGGAGTATACCCGGCGCTGGCGACGCACGACGAGCGCATCATCCAGCAGGCGATCGAGTATGTCAAAGCGCGGGGCATTCGCCCGGACAGCTTCGAATTCCAGATGTTGTACGGAATTCGCCGCGATCTGCAGCGCCAGTTGATCCAGCAGGGCTATCGGCTGCGGTTGTACGTCCCTTACGGTACGGAGTGGTATCCGTACTTCATGCGGCGACTGGCGGAACGACCGGCGAACGTGTTATTCGTTCTACGCAACCTGCTCCGCTGATTAGTCTTCGAGCGGCACCTGATCAGTGATCTGAATCCCGAACGCGTCCAGGCCCGGCAGCTTGCGCACGCGGTTGGTCAGGATGCGGATGGTGGAAAGGCCCAGGTCGGCCAGAATCTGCGCGCCGATGCCGAATTCGTGCAAGGGCCGCGGAGAACCGTCCGGCATAGGAATATGTTTGCGCTCGCCCCATCCGGACTGATGCAGATACACCACTACGCCCTCTCCCTCTTCGGTGATCCGCTTGAGCGAGGCGCGCAGCATTTCGCCGCAGTTGCAGGCCGTGGAGCCGAACACATCGCCCAGCACGCAGCGGGAATGCATGCGCACCAGAACGTTGGATTTGCCGCGAACTTCGCCGTGGACCAGAGCCAGGTGGGCCTCGTCGTTCACGGTGCTTCCGTAGGTTACGGTCTTGAAGCTGCCGAGCTCGGTCTCGAGACAACCCTCGGAGCGCCGCTGGATCAGATTCTCGGTCTGATGGCGATGGCGGATCAGGCTGGCGACGGAGATCATCTTGAGTCCGTGCCGCTCGCAAAATTGCGTGAGCTGCGGAACGCGGGCCATGCTGCCGTCGTCGTTCATGATTTCGCAGATCACGCCGCCCGGCTCAAGGCCTGCCAGTCGGGCCAGATCCACAGCGGCCTCAGTCTGACCGGCGCGGACCAGCACGCCGCCTTCGCGTGCTCGCAAGGGGAAAACGTGACCGGGACGAGCAAGGTCGGAGGGCTTGGTCCCGGGGCGCATCGCGATCCGGATTGTATGGGCGCGATCGGCCGCGGAGATGCCGGTGGTGACCCCGTCGGCGGCGTCGATGGATTCGCAAAAGGCCGTGCCGAAGCGGGAGGTGTTCATGGGGGAGACCAGCGGTAGATGAAGCTGATCGCAGCGTTCCGGGGATAGGGCCAGGCAGATCAGCCCGCGCCCGTGCAGAGCCATGAAGTTGATGGCTTCGGGGGTGACGAACTGGCCGGCCATGGTGAGGTCGCCCTCGTTTTCGCGGTCCTCGTCGTCGACTACGACCAGCATGCGGCCGGCGCGGATTTCTTCAATCGCCTCGGGGATAGTGGCGAAGGCCATGAGTGTTCGTATTCAGGATAGCGTGCCCGCGCAGACAAAGCCTGCAGAATTATTAATCGTTCACAAGGGATTCACTCTGAACCCTCCGGGTTCCGGGCCGCGTCTCTAGGGGTGTAAGCAAAAAGGGGACCTTCGTATGCTCCAAAGATTTACGTCGACCGCGTTCGTGGCCGGCACGCTGCTCACGGCGTTGTTACCGGCAGTCGGCTTGGCCCGGGATCGCGGCGGTAATTCCGGAGGTGAGCGCGGTAGCTCGTCCGCCAGATCGGCGCGAAGCAACAGCGGGCGGAGCTTTTCCGGTGGGGGCCGCAGTTACGACGCGCGCGGCGGCGGAAGCCGTTCCTCGGGTGGAGAGCGCTTCGTGAACCCCCGCGGATATGACGAACGGCGCGGGTATTCGAGTGGCTCGAGCTACTACAGCCGCGGCTATATTGCTCCACGTTCGTATGGCCGGCCCGTTTATCGCGGATATTACAGCGGCGGCCTCTATTTGGGTTATTCCGCTCCCTATGGATACTATTACGATCCCGGCTACGCTTACGATCCAGGTTACTCGTACGGACCGGCTCCCGCCCCGCAGACCTGTGCTCCAGGCTCATACGATCAGTACGGCACTTGGGTTCCCAATCCCAACTGTTATTCCAGCCAGCAGCAATATCCGCCTCCGCAGCAGAACTACGATTACAATCAACAGCAATACCCACCGCCTCAGCAGGACTACGATCCCAATCAACAGCAGTATCAACAGCCCCAGCAGAATTACGATCCTAATCAGCCTCAACGGTACACCCGATAACACGTAGGGGCATTGCGTCAGGCGCATGCGACATACGTTCTGGCTTCTGATCCTGCTTGCAGGGATCGGCCACGCGCAATCTTTTCCGGCGCGGGACATGCTGGCCGCCCACAACACGGTGCGAGCGCGCGCAGGAATGGCTCCGCTGGCTTGGTCTGACCGGCTAGCCGCGGGGGCGCAAAACTGGGCCGACACTCTCCTGGCGCGTAAGCAATTCGTTCATCGCCTGCACTCGGCGTACGGCGAGAATCTGTTCGAGATCACCGGTGCGCGCGCCTCGTCGGCTGAGGTGGTCGCCGCGTGGGCCGCGGAATCCCGGAACTACGACTACAGCTCGAACAGATGTCGCGGCGTGTGTGGGCACTACACGCAAATCGTCTGGGGCGACACGAAAGAAGTAGGCTGCGCAGTGGCGCGAGGCGGAAAACGCGAGGTTTGGGTTTGCAACTACGATCCGCCCGGCAACTGGGTCGACAAGCGGCCCTATTGAGTCGTCCTCGAGCCTGAGCCTTCTAAAGTCCCAATCTTCGATCGAGGTCGGCGGTTATCTGCGGCAGCTTATCGGGATTTCGCAGCAGATTCCGCACACCTTCCGCGCCCGCTTCCTTCCAGAGCAACTCCACGGCGGCGAGCGATAAGGCATAAGCTTCCGCAGCATGCTCGGCATCCATGCGCGACCAGTCCTGCTTCAGATTGCCCAAGCGCGGCAGTTTTCCCTGTCTGGCGACGTCGCCGAGCTTTTTCATCTGGGCCGCGCTGAGCGAATCTCCGGCGAGCTTCTGCGCGATTCCTTCCTGGACCCACGCAGGCCAGTGTCCCAGCATGGTCAGACAGGCGTGCGCGGTTTCATGCGCCAGCGAACGGATGGTGGTTCCATCCAAAACTCGCGGGTCGAACACCGGCACGCGAATTTTCCCGTCGAATTGGCCTCCACTCCATTCGGCCGTGTCAGTGGATTTGCGGAAGGCCTCGCGGCTCTGCACAATGGCGATCACGCGCTCTTCGGCGCTGCAACCCAGCTCTTGGGAAATACGTGCGAACTCCTGGTCAAGCACTGCCGTGATCTGGCGGGCCACCTCGACGGGAACAGCCGAGCTTTCGTAGCGCAGCAGCACCCGCATCCCATACAAACGGTCATTACTCTGATCGCCTTTTGCTTCGCGCTCCACCTGACGATACAGCTTCTCCACCTCCGGGCTGGGCGCCAGGTCCAGGGAGGCGCGCCAGTATTCGAGAGCCTGGCGAGAGTCATCGGCACGCCAGGCGGCGATACCTGCTAACGCCAATAAGGTTGGGTCGCGGTGGATCTTCAACTCCGGTTCCAGAAGTTCCAACGCTCTTTGGGGCCGGCTGGAGTCGATCAGGTCGGCGGCTTTTTGTGCCACTCCCGCGCCCCCTCGCAAAGACGGTAATGCGGTCGTGGCACGCACTGAATTCACAACGATGGCCGTATCGAGCCACACAGCCTGCCGACGAGCTTGGTCGAAATCCTCCAGCTCGCCGATGGCGCTGGCCGGCAGATAACCCTCCCACGCCTTGCCGTCCACCTGCGCCGAAACTTTGTAGCAGGGCTGACTCTCGCCGGAAATCGAATAACGAATCGTCACGGCGGCGCCAGAGGGCAGGGAAGCCAAGGCTGCGGCATCGGACGAACATCCTGCACGCAAGGGCGTGGGGCCGTCCTTTACGACAGCCGCCAATAGGATCGCCAGCAGCAGAGCGGACATAGTTCGAGCATACGGATCTTCAGCCCTGAATACCCTCCGGCAAAGACCGTACACGGGGCTCAGGCGTTTTCCTGAAAGCGCGGAAAGTCCGTCGCGAATCAATCAAATGGAGAGGCGACAAATCAGAAGTGAAAAAGCGGACCGAAGCAGGAGGATATAGTACTCATGCCGTTCCAAGTACTTTAAAAATCAGTGTCCTGAGGACATTTCAACCCCGGCCTTAGGGTTAATACCGATTCTTTCAGAAACCCGCCGATGATACTTTTGAATTGGCGACAGGGACTGTCGCGCACCATAGGGAGAGGAGATCAAAAACAACATGAAGAATCTGCTTCTGCAGCTTAAGGTTTGGAAAGATCAGCGCGGCCAGGACCTCATCGAGTACGCTCTGATGGCGGGTTTTGTGGCCGTTGCGGCCGGCGCCATTATGCCGGGCGTGGCCACCAGCATCAGCCAGATCTTTTCGAAGGTTGCATCGGTTCTCGCTGCCGCCAACGCCAGCTAATTACAATCCATCTTTGCCCTGCGGGGAGTGGGCGGGCTTAGCTCGTCTGCTCTCCGAAGGTTTTTTCCCGCATCCATTCGGCCGCTCACTACCGTTCGCGGTTCAGTGCAACTCTACCGAACCACGAGCGCCGGCGAGTGGCTATTTCCATTATTTTAATTGCTGTTTTAATTCAAGGTATTTCGGAAACAAGAGCGATTGCAGCAGTAGTGGATCGCCTTCCGCTCCGGGCAGCGGCCATAAAACCAGCAGCTTCCGAGCCTCGTCCTTTTGACCCGCCTGCGCCAAGGCCGCAGCGAAAAGAACGCGCGTGATGCCGTCCGACGTCGGCGGAGTTCGTTCGAAGACCTGCTTGAGCGCTGCCGGATCGTGGGGAAGCTTGGAGAGATCGCTCCACACCGCGAGCTGGGTACGCGCCAGGTCCGCAGGCGGTCCGCTCACACTCGGCAGGCGGGTCACGTTCGTCAAGCGATCGATGGCGGCTGCGGGGCGGCCGGTAGAATATTCCCATACAGCCTGGCGCCACGCGACCATCGGATCTTTCTGCTGGCTACGGAAGGCCAGATACTGTGCGAACAGTTGATCCGCTCCAGTCAGATCGCCCTTCAGCCACCGGGCATAGGCGGCTTTAAGCAGATCGCCGCCACCGAGCATCGCGGGGCTCTTTGCGTGCGCTTCCAGGAAATACTTTTCCGCTTCGGAAAATCGCCCGTTCAGAAACGCCGCTTCACCCTGGGAGTCGAGCGCGTTGGCGGCACGGGCCGGATCGCTTCCATAGCGCTCAAACGATTTTTGCGCCGAGTCCACATCGCCCGCGAATGCCTGCGCATACCCCAGCATGTTCCAGGAATCGATATCATCGGGGTCTTCCCGCAGTGCGGCCTGGTAGAACTGCGCTGCTTGCGAAAACCGACGAGCGTTCATTTCCTGCGTCGCCAGCCGGCGCAACAAGGCCGAATCATGCGGCATGAGCTGGGCCAAAGCAGCGAGAGCACGCTGTTGAGCGGGTTCATCCTGGCGGAAAGTAGCCGCCGCGAGTTCCAATTGCGCGCGATCGACGGGAGACCGTAAGGAGGGCTGCCGCAGGGCCCGCACGACAATGTCGAACGCGTCTTGGGTATTTCCGGCCGCGGCGCGGGCCTGCACCCAACTCAACCAAGCCGCACCGAAATCCTGGTCGAGGGATACCGCGTTTTCAGGCTCGCCACGGGCCCAGGCAGCGACGGCCTCGGGATTGGTGGAGGAAAAAGGGTGTGCGCCCGAATCGATTTGCTTCGCCAGCCGGTCGAGAGCGGGCAACGTGTCTCCATCGCCCGCTACGGTCTGAACCACCTTGTGCGTCTGGGTATCCTCCACCATGAATTCGTAATGCAGACCCTGGCCGCGCTTCTCGAAATATCCGTGTACGAGCTGGGTAGCGCCGGACGCGTAGGCGTCGCGCAATGCGCCAGCCTGGACGGGAACGGTGCGACCAGTGCCTCCTAAAAGCTGATCGGTGACGATCTTCGGACCGGCCGTGGAAATCCAGTCCGGGGCAGGGTCGCCGGTGAGGTTTTCGATTGGAAGGAACGCGACGCGCTCAACTGCACGGCCAGAACGCGAGCATGCGCCGCAGGCCGCAGCCACCAAAATCAGTGCGAGCCGAAATCCCTGCTTCAGAGGACCTTGTACTCCGCGGCGAGGATCTGCTGGAATTCCATATTTTCCTGCAACGTGGAGAATTCCGGGTCGGCCTTGAACTTGTCGCGCTCTTTGAAGCCGCTCTCAAGCGCCTTGCGAATGTATTGCAGGCTCCGATCCGTCATGCCGGCTTTCGCGCAGGTCTTGGCCAGTATATAGAAATAACCGGCTCGCTCCTCAATGGTTCGCTCCTGAACCATCACGCCCTGGCTGCTGTGCTGCTCGAAGATGTCGGGATCGAAAGCGACGGCCTGCTCATAGGCTTTCATGGCATCCTCATACTGTTTGCGCGCGAAATACGCTGTACCCAGGTTGCTGAGGACCGAAGCCGATGTGGGTGCGATCCGCAACGCGCTCTTGTACTGATTCACCGCGCGCCGGTAGGATTTCTTGGCGTAGTACACGGTTCCCAGGTTATTTATGGCCTCAGGATATTTCGAATTCAGCTTGATTGCGTGGCGATAGTACTTTTCTGCGTTCTGCAGATCCTGAAGCTGGTGATATGCAATGCCGGTTTTGTTCGCCAGGACCGCATTCTTTTCGGCGTCGGGCTTATAGAAGTCGATAGCCTCGCGGAACATCTTGCGGGCCATCATGATATCGCCACGCAGCTCGGGGGTCAGTGCGGGATTGCCTGGCGGGGCCTGGTTGAGCGCAGACGTGCGAAATCCGTCCGAGGTTTGCACCGTGGGCGCAGTCTGAAACGCCAAGCCGGCACCTGGAATTAACAACGGGACCAGCAAGGAGACGAAAGACTTCATAGCGGCCTCCTTCGTTATCTCTTACTCTATCATCGGCAGCGTTTCAACGGGACTGGAGTACACGTCCCGATAGTTGGGGTAAAGTATAAAAGGAAACCCACTGTGAACCCCGGCGGCTCTAAGGTAAAGCTGGGCTGGATCGCGATCCTGGCGATCGCCCTGCTCATGACGTCTTTGCAGGCGAAGCTCGGACTATATCATCCCGAGCAATCGCAGGCACAGCTTGTTTCGAAGTCCTTCAAGCCGTCAGAATGCCGTCTGGAACGTGCCGTTCCCGACCCGCCCGTCGCCATTGTCGACGTGGTCATGGCAGCAGTAGCCCGCGATGACTGGCGTCCGGATCCAGACTTCCAGGAGTACGCTCCGACACAACCCCGACAGCTTCTTCTCTCTCGTTCTCATTGGTTCCGCCCTCCTCCCGCTCGTTCCTAACGCTCCCGCATTTTTCCAAGTTAAGAAAAGTTGTGTTCAGGAGGTGTATTGGTGCGAATATTTCTTCTCGTTCTCTTCCTAAGCGGTGTGTGGTCGTGCACCCGCCCGGCCAAAACTGCAGTCCAAGCCCGATTCTGATGTGCCCTCGGTGGGCGTGGCTCGGGTGCAGCGCCAGGATTTACAGCGCGACCTGGTGCTGTCGGCCGAATTCCGGCCGTATGAGGAAGTTGATCTGCACGCGAAAGTGGCCGGCTTCCTCAAAGAAATCCGCGTGGACGTGGGAGATCGCGTCCGGGCGGGCCAGTTGATCGCCACCCTGGAAATCCCGGAAATGGTGGACGAAGACGCACAGGCGGAAGCCACTCGCAAGCGCAGCGAGGCGGAGCTGGTTCATGCTCAGGGCGAGCTGGCGCGCGCGCAGAGTGCGCATGAGGCGGCGCACCTGAATTTCAAGCGTCTTGACGATGTAGTGAGAGCCCGCCCGGCATTGGTGGCTCGCCAGGAAATCGACAACGCGCTGGCGAAGGACCGTGAATCGGAAGCGCAGGTCGACTCCGCGAAAGCGGCGATCACGGCCGCCGAGCAGCAGATCCGCGTTTCACAGGCGAGCGAACAGCGCGTTCATACGTTGGAGGCGTACCAGCGCATCACCGCTCCCTTCGCCGGAGTCATCAGCAAGCGTTACGCCGATCCCGGCGCGATGATCCAGGCGGGCACGTCATCCAGCAGTCAGGCGCTGCCGCTGGTACGGCTGTCGGAGACAGCGCGGCTGCGTCTGGTGCTCGCGGTTCCCGAGTCGGCCGTGCCGCGGATTCGCGTGGGGAGCCCGATCGCGATTCGCGTGACGGCAGTCAATCGCCAATTTCAAGGCAAAGTATCACGATTCTCGGGACGTCTGCAAAGCGACACGCGCACCATGGAAACCGAGGTGGACGTCGACAATTCCCGAGGCGATCTCGCGCCCGGTATGTTTGCCGAGGCGGTGGTAACTCTGGATCGTCATAACGGCGCGCTATCGATTCCGATGCAGGCTGTGGCTGGAGCCGAAGACAAAGCCACGCTGCTGGTGCTGGACTCGCAAAACCAGTTGGAACAGAAAGAAGTGCGTCTCGGCCTTGAGACTGCCGACCGACGCGAGGTATTGAGCGGGCTCGATGAGGGGCAACTGGTAGTGGTCGGCAAGGCTGCCGGTTTGCGTCCCGGGCTGCGAGTCCGCCCGCAGGAGGCGCAGTAACATGTCGGGCTTTTCCATTCGCAATCCGTACTTCATCATCGTGGCCTGCCTGATCATCGCCGTAGTCGGCACAGTAAGCCTGGTCCGCCTGCCAGTGGACATGTTCCCGACGATCAACATTCCTGTGGCCGTGGTGGCGACGTTTTATAACGGCATGCCGCCGGAGCAGATCGAGGCCGATATCACCGGACGCTACGAGCGATTCTTTACCCTCGCGAGCAACGTCGAGCACATCGAATCGCGTTCGCTGCCCGGCGTGAGCCTGATCAAGGTATATTTCCAACCAGGAACCGATGGCGACGCCGCCGTCAACCAGATCTCGAATCTGGCCACCGCGAACCTTCGGCGCCTGCCGCCCGGAACGCTGCCGCCAGTGGTGCTGAAGTTCGACGCCTCCAGTCTGCCGGTGTGCCTGGTGACCGTTGCGGGCGAGGGGATGAACGAAGCAACGCTCCGCGACAATGCCCAATACGCGGTTCGCAACCAGATCGCCAACGTGCCCGGATCGAGCGTTCCCCAGCCGTTCGGGGGCACCTACCGGCAAATCATGATCTATGTGGATCCGCACAAGCTGGAGGCGCACCAGTTGAGTCCCATGGACGTGGTGCGTGCGGTGAACGATTCCAACCTGATCCTGCCGGCCGGCGACGTGCGCATCGGGCCGCTGGACTATAGTATCTACACCAATAGCCAGCTCGATACCACCCACGAGATCAACCTGCTTCCGCTCAAAACCGAGGGCAACGGCTATGTAACCGTAGCTGACGTGGGCGAAGCGAAAGACGCCCAGCAGATCCAGCAGAATATCGTCCGCGTGGACGGTCAGAAGTCCGTATATCTAGCGATCCTCAAACAGGGCGGAGACACCAACACTCTTTCCGTCGTCGACGGAGTGAAAAACGTCGTCGCGCATCTGACCGACGTCCCCAAGGAGTTGACCGCGCATGCGGTATTCGACCAAGCCCAATTCGTGCGGTCGGCAATCGATACGCTGCTCCACGAAGGCGGCATCGGCCTGCTGCTCACTTCGCTGATGGTGCTGCTATTCCTGGGGAGCTTTCGCGCCACCATCGCGGTGTGCCTCTCGATCCCTCTAGCGGCACTAGCCACCTTCCTGGTCTTGTATATGGGCGGAGGCACCGTCAATACCATGGTGCTGGGCGGGTTGGCCCTGGCCTTCTCGCGCATCATCGACAACTCGGTGGTGGTGCTTGAAAACATCTATCGCCATCTGGAGCACCGCATGAATCCGCACGGGGCAGCCGAGGTTGGCGGCAAGGAAGTCGCGCTGCCCGTTCTGGCGGCGACCCTGACCACCGTGGTGGTGTTCTTCCCGGTGACCTTCTTGTACGGCGTCAGCAAGTTCCTGTTTACGACGCTCGCTGCGGCCGTGATCATCTCACTATTCGCATCCTACTTCGTCGCGATGACCGTGGTGCCGCTGTACAGCTCGCGCTTCCTGACGGGTCATCAGGCCGGCGGACCGTTTCACAAGTGGTTCAATCACGGATTCGACTGGTTCTTGCGGCGTTACGATCACCTGATCGGCTTCGCGCTTCGGATCCCTAAAACAGTGGTGGCAGTCACTCTCCTTCTATGCCTGGCAACGGGTATCCTGTATCCATTTATTGGCTTGGCGTTCTTCCCGCGCACCGACGCCGGCATGTTCACCATCAACATGAAGGCGCCTTCCGGCACGCGCATTGAACTCACCAATGAAAAGGTGGCCAAGGTCGAACAACTGATCCGGAGCACCGTCTCACCGGACGATCTACAAATGATCGTTTCGAACATCGGGGCCACGCCGGACTTTTCGGCGATATATTCGCAGAACTCGGCGCAACACACCGCTTTCGTGCAAGTGGCGCTGAAGCCGGAGCATCGCGTGGGCAGCTACGAGTACATGCAGCGGATTTCCACCCGCATCGCCCGGGAAATGCCGGAAATGTCGGCATACTTCCAGTCCGGCGGGCTGGTGGACGCCGTCCTCAACCTGGGCCTCCCCGCACCAGTGGATATTCAAGTCAGCGGGCAGAATCTGAAGGCGGCTTACGCGGTCGCAACCCGGATCGGCGAACAACTGCGCAAGGAGCCAGGCGTGCAGGACATCTACACGCCGCAGGATCTGGACTATCCGGCCCTCAAAGTAAACATCGACCGGACGCAGGCCGCTCAATTGGGCCTGGCGCAGAAGGAAATCGTGAGCAATGTGATCACGGCGCTCACCTCCAACCAGATGATCGCCCCCAGCTATTGGGTGGACCCCAAAACGGGCAACGATTACATGCTCACCGTCCAGTACCCGGAGGGCAGCGTGAAGACCCTGACGGATCTTCGAAACATCCCGCTGCACTCCGCCGGCCGGTCTCAGCCGACGCAGCTCGACGCGGTTACCGATATCCAGCGCATCCAGGCGCCCACCGAGGTCGATCACTATCAGCTTCGGCGAACCATAGACGTCTATGTCCAGCCCAGCACCGAAGACCTGGGCCGCGTGAACACGGCGGTGGATCGCATCGTCGCGGGCCTGAAGATTCCGGAGGGTCTGCGCGTCGACGTGCGCGGCATGGTGTTGGGAATGCGCGCCTCTTTCACGAGTTTCGGATACGGCCTGCTGCTTTCGGTGCTGCTTCTGTACCTGATTCTGGTGGCGCAATTTCGATCGTTCCTGGATCCTGCGCTGATCCTGCTGGCGGTGCCGCCGGGATTGGCGGGCGTAATTCTGATTCTGGCCGCCACAGGAACCACGCTTAATGTGCAGAGCCTTCTGGGCGTGATCATGATGACCGGGATCGTGGTGTCGAACAGCATCCTGATCGTCGACTTCACGCATCGCCTGCGCGACGAAGGCAAGCCCGTACGGGAGGCTGTCGCGCGCGCCTGCCGCATCCGGTTACGACCCGTGCTGATGACTTCCATGGCCACGCTGTTCGGCCTCCTGCCGATGGCGTTGAAGATGGGAACTGGAAGCGAAGCGTATGCGCCGCTGGCGATCGCTATCATCGGGGGCCTGAGCGTCTCCCTGGTGGCGACGGTGTTCATCGTCCCGGCCGCTTATCTTCTTGTCTATGACCGTAAGGAGCACGTAGCATGATGCGCGCGTGGATCGCGTTAGTAACCGTGACGCTGCCGATGTTCGCGCAGGCCCCGCGCAAGCTGACCTTACAAGAAGCCGAAACGCTCGCTGTTCAGCAGCATCCGCAGATCGCCGGCGCCAAGCTCGCGACGCAGGCCGCTGGCCAGGTGATACGGGAAACCCGGTCGCCCTTATACCCGCAGCTCTCCGCCAACGCGACCGCGGTCGGTGCGGTCCCTGACAGCCGCATCGCCGCCGGATTCCTCAACGCGCCGACCGTCTTGAACCGCGCAGCGGCGGGCGTGTCGCTCCAGCAACTCATCACCGATTTCGGGCGGACCAGCCATCTGGTGGAATCGAGCAAATTGCGCGAGCAGTCGCAGGAGGCCGGCGAAATCGCCACCCGCGCCTCCGTGCTGCTGGACGTAGATCGTGCATACTTTCGCGCCTTACGGGCGCAGGCGGTCGTGAAAACGGCGCAGGAAACGGTGAACGCGCGCCAACTGGTGGTCGACCAGGTCACGGCGCTCGCCCAGAGCGCGCTGAAATCGCAACTCGATGTGAGCTTCGCCAGCGTGAATCTGGCCGACGCGAAGCTGCTGTTATCCACGGCGCAAAACGAAGTGCAGGAAGCATTCACCGATCTCTCGACCGCGCTCGGTCTTACTCAGCCGCAAACCTTCGATCTGGCCGAAGCCGCTGTGGCGAGCGCTCCTGAAACGGACGCTTCCGGTCTGATCCAACAGGCGCTTCAGCAGCGTCCGGAGCTCGCCGGCCTGCGCCTGGATCGCGATGCAGCCTTGCAGTTCGCGCAAGCCGAACGTGCGCTGGTGCGCCCGACGGTGACCGCAGCAGCGGCCGCGGGCGGAGTCCCCGCGCACGATAGCAACCTTCACGGGCGCTACGCCGCCGCTGGAATCAATGTGACGATCCCGGTATTCAATGGGAAGCTGTTCGCGGCGCGGCGGACCGAAGCCGATTTGCGCGCACAAGCCGCGTCCGAACATCTGCGCGATGCTGAAAACCGCGTGGCGCACGATGTGAACGTCGCGTGGCTCAGCACCAGCAACGCCTTCCAGCGCATCGGATTAACCGACCAACTGCTTGCGCAGGCGAATCTTGCAATGGATCTCGCCCAATCCCGCTACGATCTGGGGCTCAGCTCGATTGTCGAGCTCGGTCAGGCTCAGCTCAATAAAACCGGCGCGGAAATTCAGAATCTGACCGCACGTTACGATTTTCAAATCCAGAGTGCGGTCCTGAAGTATCAGGTGGGACTATTGCGTTAGCCCGCTACTGCTTGAACTGGGAGGGGTGCTCGCCGAAGCAGCGCCTTTGAGAATTTCTTCCAGCGGCGCGGTTGAATATCCGTGTGATCGCGCAGCGTCGCGTCGGCCCGCAGCCCCGGCGCGAGCACCACTAGTAGCAGGGCCAACGCACTGATGAGAGGCACGCGTTTACTGGAAAATATCCTTCAGCCGCCCGAAGAATCCCTTCTTCTTTTTTTCCGGCTGTGACTGACTCGCGGGCGGCGCAACCGGGATACTTCGCGGGCCCTGAGGCTGCAATTGACCAGGAGCAGCCTGCGCCGGCTGTGGATTCTGGACTGTTGCGACCACGCTGCTGCTGCTCTCGGGTGACGACGTGCCCCCAGGGGCGCTCTGCTGCACCGGATCCCAACCGGACACCAAAGTCCGTCCGCTGCCGTGAATGTGGCAGATCTGCAGCGGCTGGCTTCCGGCGATAAAAACCTCGCTGCGCACTTTCGGACAACTCGGGGTTGCCAGCTCGCCGGTCTCTTCGTCGATATCGACGGTGACGATGCCATCCGGCGGCTGGAAGGAATGGACGTTCTTATATTCCTGGTGTTGATGCGCGCGCTTCATGAACTCCACCCAGATGGGCAGCGCGCTCTTGGCGCCTTCCAGTTTGAAGTCACGGTTGTCGTCAAAGCCCACCCACACCACGCAGATGATCTTGGAGGTGAATCCCGCGAACCAGCCGTCGCGCGAGGTCCCGGTTTTTCCAGCGGCCGGAAGCACAAAGCCCATGGAACGGGCGCGGGCGCCGGTGCCGGTGCCGCGAAGAACATCCTCCATCATGCTCTCGACCAAATATGCCACCCGCGGATCGATAGCCTGTTTCCGCTCGGGCTTGGCTTGATATGTCGTGGCGCCGTTCCCATCGCGGATTCCCTTAATGACCCCCGATTTCAGGAGGTTTCCTCCATTCGGAAAAACCGTGTATGCGCTGGCGATCTCGAGCGGCGTCACTTCGTAAGCGCCCAGTGCGATGGACGGGGTGGGCTGGATATCCAGGTTCATTCCGACCGCGCGCGCCACCTCGGCCACTTTGTCAAATCCAACCATCTCGGCGACTTTCACCGCTGGCACGTTCTTCGAATGCGCGAGAGCGTAGCGCAGGGTCATGGGACCTTCGAACTTCATCCCGAAATTATTGGGCGTATAGTTCCGTGTGCCGTTTTCGTACCAGAAGGTGGTTTCCTCATCCACCACCATTGAGGCTGGAGTTAGAACCGTGCGACTCGCCGGATCCAGCGCGCTCATCATCGCCGCGGTGTAGACGAACGGTTTGAACGACGATCCCGGCTGCCGCTTCGCGCTGACGCGATTCAGTTGGCTGACGCCGTAGCTGCGGCCGCCCACCACTGCCAGAGGCTCGCCGGTTTCCGCCGACAGCGCAATCGCCGCGACCTGAGCCAGAGGGAAATCGCCGGTGCCGTATTTTTTGTTGCGCCGCCTCCACTGCTGATCGGTTTCCAGAATGCCCGCGCGTACGGCTTCCACCAGGTCGCGCTGCAGATTCAGATCGAGCGTGGTGTACACGCGGCTTGAGTTGGTGTAGAAATCCCGATCCTGAAAACGGCTCTGCAGCTCGTCATTCACCAGGTCCACGAAATACGGCGCATCGCTCGACTCCACCTCGCCATGATTCACCTGCAGGGGAGTCGCTACCGCCGCCTGGTACTGGCGGTCAGTGATGAAATCGTTCTCGCGCATCTGCTTGAGCACGATATTGCGGCGAGCCAGCGCACGGTCCGGATGGCTGAACGGATTGCGGCCGCCGGGACTCTGGATCAGACCGGCCAGCATTGCCGCTTCGGGCACAGTGATCTTGCTGAGGTCCTTGCCCAGGTACACCTGCGAGCCTTCACCGAATCCGTGAATACTGAAACTGCCCTGATTGCCCAGGTAAATCGAATTCGCGTAATAGTAAAAGATCTGCTGCTTGGTAAGCTTCTGCTCAAGCTGCATCGTGATCATGGTTTCGGGGATCTTCCGCCGCCAGCCGCGCTCGGTGCCGAGCCACAATGTCCGGGCCAACTGCTGGCTGATGGTCGAAGCGCCTTCCAGGCGCCGGTCGTTCATCAAGTCCCGCCAGGCTGCGCGCACGATTCCGATAGGATCGAAGCCCGCATGGGAAAAGAAATGCTTGTCTTCCGCCGCGAGCACCGCGTTCACCATCACCTTCGGAATATCGTCGAAGGCCACGATGCGGCGCTTCTCACGCTTCTTGTCGTAGAGATTACTGATCAGCTCTGGTTCCAGCAGATATTGCGTCCGCTCGGTGTGATCGCGCAGGGAAATAATCTGGTTCACCTTGCCGCCGGCGATCTTGATCACAGCGCCTTCCGGATCGTACGCATCCGGGCCAGGGTTGACCTCGATTGCGTCGGGACGAACCAGATACCAGCCCATCCGGCTGGTGTTCGATTGCGAATAGCCGCACTGCCGCAAATACGCGGCAATGTCCGGGCCCGTGATCTGTTCGCCTACCAGAACCGGGCGGGGCGATGCGTATAGCAGGGTCGCGTTCGAGAACGGGCCGGCTTTCAGCTCGCCGTCGATCATGCGGGAGTATTGGAGATAGTAGTAGGAGAAGACGCCGGTCGCCGTCATGCCAAGCAACAGGAACGCGATGATAAAGGTCCGGCCCCAGGGATTCTTCAGGATCCGGAACACCGGAGAATTTCGGGATATGCGCAGTTTTACCGCCATGTTTCAGCTATGACTCCGCCTGTATGCCCCGTCTGTATTCGATGCGGTGGCGCTCACTTTTTCGGGTCGTCCAGCGACACCAGTTCTTTCCACATGTCTTCGTGTGGCTGCCAGTCCGGTACCTGATGTCCGGTGATCTGCACCTCGTCGACTTTCAGTGTCCCGTGGCCGAACGGGCAGATGTACTCGGTGCGCGGCCGGCCCAACAGAATATGGGTCCAGGAGCCGGTGAGGATCGGCATGCGCAAGCGGCGCAGGCAAGTTCGGCAGCGGTAGCGCTGGTCCCAGATCGCCAGCCAGACCACCCCCGCAGCGATCAGCGAGTACCCAAACATGATCAGGGTATAGAGCAGATCGTGTCCGAAAGGCTGGGTCACATTGAACAGCGGTTTGGGAGCCGGAAGCAGGTACGCGAGGGTCCAGCGAAGGCCGTACAAAAACACGCCCGCCAGCGCCAGCTTGGCGGCCAAGTAAGCCCAGTACTTCATATCCTCTTGGACACCCGCCCTCGCTATTAGTGTGCCACATTTCTTAACATCAAATGAGATTTATGCCGTTCCAAACGTTTCCGAAGACGCTCTTTAGGAGTACGTGCGCCCGCTTCCCGCCGTTCCTCCTGATCCATTCCCAGCAGGATGGTGGTTTTCAGCCAGTGTGAAGACGCAAGCTGCATCGACAAGTTACATCCATTCAAGTGGTTACCTTTGGCCCCCCACTTGCCTTTCTACTGGCGAGGATAAGGCCATGAAGCGAACCATCCTGGCGCTATTGCTGGCGGGCACGGTGGTCCTGCCCGCTTGGGCGCAACAGCTGCCGCCGCAGCAGCCGCCCTCGCAGCAGCAGGACGACGAAGGCTATGCACCCGACCATGGCGTGGCTCGCATCAGCTTAATAAATGGCGATGTCTCGGTCAGGCGCGGCGATTCGGGCGACCTGACTGCCGCGACTGTAAATGGTCCTCTGGTTGCCTCCGACACTCTGGCAACGGGCCCCGGCGCCCGCGCGGAAATCCAGTTCGACTGGGGCAACTCGATTCGCCTCGCTCCGGCCAGCGAAGTTCGCCTGGGCGAGTTGCAGGATCGGCATTACCTGGTCCAGATTGGTGTCGGGACCACCACCTTCCGCGTCATGCGCGATAGCAGCGCGGATGTCGAAATCAGCACGCCGACGGTTTCCGTCCGGCCTATAGAGCAGGGAAGTTATCGCGTCACGGTCCTCGAGGACGGGACCACCGAAATCACCGTGCGCGTTGGCCGCGCCGAAATTCTATCGCCCCGCGGGTCCGAGATGCTGACGCCCGGCCGCACCATGGAAGCTCGCGGCACTCCTTCAGATCCCGAGTACATGATCGTCGCCGCGATTCCGCAGGACCAGTGGGACGGCTGGAATGTCGACCGCGATCGCCAACTGGAGCGCACCTCGAGTTATCGCTACGTGAGTCCCGACGTAGTGGGCGCCGAGGAGCTCGACCAGAACGGCCGCTGGGCGAACGACCCGCAATATGGCAACGTCTGGGTTCCCAACGTCGACCCCGGCTGGGCTCCCTACCGGGTGGGTCGCTGGGTCTGGGTGGATTACTACGGCTGGACCTGGCTGAGTGGCGATCCCTTTGGCTGGGCGCCGTACCACTACGGTAACTGGTACCAGAGCAGTTTCGGCTGGGCGTGGTATCCCGGCCCTATCGGTGTGCGCCACTACTGGAGACCGGCCCTTGTCGGCTTCTTCGGCTGGGGCGGAGGTGGTGGATTCGATTTCGGGTTCGGATTCGGCAACGTGGGCTGGGTTCCGCTGGCTCCCTATGAACGCTATCGACCCTGGTACGGGCGCGGGTACAACAACCGCACCGTCATCAACAACATCACGGTGGTGAACAATTATCGCAACGCGCGGTTCGTCAACGGCCGCAACGGTGTGACCAGCGTCAACGCGGGCGATTTCGGCCGGGGCCGCTCCATCAACACGAATAACTTCGTTCGCGCCTCGAATAACGATCTGGCGCGGGCAGGAGCGGTGCAGGGCAGACTGCCGTTCAACCCGTCGACCGAGGGCCGGCGCATGTCGGATCGCACTGTGAACGCCCAATCGGTGCCGCGGGTGATCGACAACACGCGCTTTTCAAGGCGCGGCGGATCCGCCGCGGGAGCGCTAGGCCAAGCTACCCAAGGGCCTGCCCAGGGAGCTTTTCAAGGAAGACCGGCACAGGGCTTCGGACAACCGCGGTCGCAGGCGGCCCAGCCGCAGCAGAATTCCGCACCGCCGGTGAATCGCGGCCAGTTCGATCGTGGTAACAATTCGAACGGCCCCGGGTGGCGTCAGTTCGGGGGCGCGACGCCTAACGACACTCGCGGCCCAAGAAACGGAAATGGAAATGTGACCAACGGGATTGTGCAGGCGCCGCAAGCGCAGCCGAATCCCGCGCCGCAGATGAATCGAGGCCAGGTCGATCGCGGACAATACAACCGCGGACAGTTCGATCGCGGGAATAGTTCGAATGCCCCGGGCGGACGGCGGTTCGACACGCCCGTGCAGAGCGCGCCCGCTCCGCAGGTTCGCAGTCTTCCGCAGCAGGACCAGCGGGCGCCTGACCGGCAGCCCAGGGTCTATGAAAGCGCTCCCCGTCAGATGGCGCCCCAGCAGCAGCCGGTCCGGATCAGCCCGCCCATCGTTCGCGAACGCGCTCCATCGCCGACGGCGGTTAGCCGTCCTCCTGAGGCGCCTCGGGGAGGATTCGGTACGCCTCGCCCGCAGGGTGGCGGGAACGGCGGCGGCGGGGGCAACCGCGGTAACGGCGGAAGCGGAGGCAATGGCGGTGGGAACCGCGGTGGCGACTCGCGGGGCGATGGCGGCGGTCACAGGCGGTAGCGGATTTTCAGAGTTTTCTTCCCTTAAGAAGGCCCGGTGGCTAATAGAATCAGGTCACCGGGCCATTTTTTTATTAAAAGCTACTCCCGAAGCGGATCGTGTATACTCATGCGGTAGGGGCTTCACCTTGAGGAGGACGAGATGAGGAACGCTATACGCACGTTGGGGTTTTTGAGTGTTTTAGGCTTGGGTCTGCCGGCCTATGGCTCATACATTATGGTCGCCAACCTGGCCGGCGCGAACGAGGTGCCATCCACCAGTTCTCCCGCCACTGGCTTCATCACGGCGACGCTGCATGATGACTTGATAACGCTTGATGTTATCGAGACATTTACCGGTCTGACCGCCCCGGCCGCAGCGGCTCATCTGCATTGTTGTGCGCCGGCTGGCGTCAATGCTCCAGTTGCCCTTCCGTTTGTGACTTTTCCCAGTGCCACTTCCGGAACGTACACCCACACATTCAATTTGACTACGGATCTAACTGGCGTGACTCAGCTGGTCTTCGCCGGAGCGTTCATAACTGGAAACGTCTACGCGAATATCCACGATTCCAATTTCCCCGGCGGGGAAATTCGCGGCCAGCTTGCTGCAGCTACTGTTCCCGAGCCGAGTTCGACATGGCTAGTGGGGCTCGGCCTTGTGGGCCTGATTGGAATAACGCTACTTCGGAGCAATCGAGATCTGAAAGTTGCTCGGCCAGCGCGCCGGTAGCCTCGATCTCACCATCCCAATACCCGGCCTACGCTCTCGGGAGCCCTGTTTATTTTCCACGTACCCAGGCCGAGATTGCGAAAACAATCAGAGTAGCCCACTACTCACTGAATGCGCTCGTTGCAAACTCTAGCGACTCTTATCTTGGTCCTGCCGATTTATTCGGCAGAAGAATATGTAGAGCGCGACTTCAACGTTAGCTGCGCCCGGATTGAGACCGTAGCGAGAACCTACTTAAAAGGCAGGGGATTCACAGAGCCAGAGTGCGATCATTGCCCGAATAGCCTGAAATCGCCTGGCCAGTTACTTGACGCACATGGGAAACCGGTGGGTACGTTGCGAATCCGTCGTGAACTGGCTGGTCAGCAGCTTCCATTCTATTTGTGGTCAGATGCTTTCCATGCTCGCGTCTTTCTCTGGCCGAAACCTCAGCCGAGCGGCTGCAAATTAGGTCTCTATATCGATTTCGCAAGCCGACACACGATGATGATTGGGATCATTCCCGTGGGGGAACGGCTCGGCGTTCGCAGTAATGGCAAACTTGAGGCGGAATACCTCGATGCGATCTTGGCGAGCCAGCAAAGTTCAAACTGAACCACTACCCCTATTCAAACTGAGACACTACCTAGATAGAGGTTGTGGGTTGCCATCGACGCCGATACCAAAATCGTGCCGTGTTGGATGCTCGGGAATCGGGATTCCCACACGGCCAGGGCATTCGTTAAAGACCTCAAGAGCCGTCTTACCAACCGCGTTCAATTGACTACGGACGGCCTGAAGTACTACTTCCACGCCGTTGCTGAGTACTTTAGCGATGATGTGGATTATGCGATGTTGCGGAAGATCTACGGCGGGACGTTGGATGAGAGCGGGCCCAGCGTGCGCTACAGCCCCGCGAAGTGTCTTGGATGCGAGCGGAAGGCTATGATCGGTCGGCCTGATCCCGAGCACATCTCGACCAGCTTCGTAGAACGTCAGAATCTATCGGTTCGCATGAACATTCGGCGTTACACCCGATTGACGAATGCCTTTAGCCGGAAGATCGAGAACCACTCTGCCGCTGTCGCACTGTACTACTTCTCGTACCACTTCGTGAAGATCCACCGCACGCTGCGCTGCACGCCCGCCATGGCCGCTGGCGTGACTAATCGACTGTGGGAAGTGTCGGACCTGGTTGCCTTGCTGGAAGCTGACGAACGGGCGTTAGAAAGAGCGGCATGACACTTGAGCGCAAAATTACGACGATCGCTGCCATACTCGGAGCCATATTGCCGTTTCGAGCTTTGTGGTTCACGGGACCTGATCCAGCCACCGAAACGATTGATCTCGTCCTCGTACCGGCATATGTAGTTGGTCGGATGCTGCCACCCATGGGCGATTTCGGCAGCTTGAGTTTCCTTGCCGCGACCATCGCAACGAACGCGTTTCTGTACGGAGCGGTCGCCAGCTATCTCTTTCAGCGCTTGCGGCCAGCCCGAAGAATTTCAAAGTAGCCCACTACCCCCTAACAGGTAGTGGGTCTATTTGAATCTGACCCCCCTTGCGACGATAGCCATAGGTGTGCCTGCCCGACCGCTTTCGCACGCGCTAGAGTTAAGGAATGTGGTTTATTCCGAGCAGAAATCCATTTAGGCCGTTTACGATGCCAGCGTGGGCCGTTGTCGTTCTGGCGATTTCAAGCTATTACGGAAACCTCAAGCGTATCGGTGATGGCATGAAATACGCATGGGATTCCCTTACTAACAACCCACATGGACTGGGGGCGCTGCTTACCCTATTGGCCTCGTGGATCGTCCTTTCAATGTACTGGCCCCGCCCCAAGCTGGCAGTGTACAAATTCTTCGGTCACGAGCCAAAACCGAGACCAAAGCCAATGGGCTCCCGAATGGCCGAGGCCGAGACACAGCTTGAAATTCTGCAGAGACAGATAAAGGTCACCTCTCTGGTTTCCGCCACGACGGAGGGCGTTGCGTCTGCCCTCTCTAAGACGGTTGAGGCGATGCAAGCAGACTTTAGTATGCGATGCGCGAATCTATTCGGCGACTTGTCGGAACAGAAGGCGCGAATCGACGAACATCGATCCTGGATAGCGAGTATCGAGCCCAAGGTCAATGGATTTCCCGAGGCGATAATGAATTTCCTCATTCTGAGAGAGCTTCAGAATGAGGCCCATAGTTTGGGCCGGGAGATGTCTCGCTTAAGAGAACTGCATGGCCCCCTGATAGTCCCCACGGAGGCTGCCTGGAATAAATGGGCGCATGATTTAGCTTTTCACATAGTTTGCTGCCAGGGATTGGCGATTCAACTGGGAACCACCTATTTCGATGGCGACCTGTTTATTCTCGGTGGTAAATGGCACGAGAACGACTGGACGATGAAGGCCGACAGCAGGATTCTAGAGGCTCAGTTTGAGGCGCATGTGAAGCGGCTAGCAGGAATACGCCAGAATTATGCAGCCAGACTTAAAAGCGATGGAAACGCCAGGGTGGTTATTTCCTGAATCGACCAAACATGATCGCTCAAGCCAGCTTCCATCGCCGGGGTAACGCGGAGCGTCTGATGAACGCGGGCAAAGTTGTACCACATGTAGAACAGATTCACAGAGTGAATGTGGTTGGTCAGACTCTTGGAGAACGCATTGGTCAGGCGAGTGTAGCGGCGCATCTGCATCCGCATCGTGAGGTTCTGCCGTTCGATGTAAGACGTGCTGATGTGGGCCGGATCTGGATGCCCGATCATGACCTTAGTTTCGGTCCCAAGACAGCGTGCGGGGCTGTACCGCACGTAAGCCCCGCTTTCGTCCACCGTTCCTCCATAGATTTTATGGATAGTTCCGTAGTCGATCCCATTGCCAAAGCTCTCGGCGATGGCATGGAAGTACATCTTCAGGCCGTCCGTGCTCATCTGGACCCGATTCGCAAGGCGCGACTCCAGGTCTCCGATAAAGGCCCTAGCCGTGTGCGTGTCCCGCTGCCCAACCCACCAGCAGCAGGCCAGCTTGGTATCGGCGTCCATAGCAACCCAGGTCCAAACATCACCGGCCATAGGTTCACGGGACTTAACGCTCTCCGTGACGTTCTTCTGCTTAGCCGCAACAAAAGACCAGATTTCGTCGCACTGAATCCGCTTGGCCGGAAGGTTCACCAGCACTCGGTTTTGGTATTCGGAACAGGCCGTGCCGACACTCTCCAGGAGGCGAAGGATCGCGCCCTTGGACACGCCCGTCATGCGGACGGTGGCGCGGACAGAGCAACCCTCGACCAGGACAGAAATGACAGCTACCCGCTTGTCCATACTGATAAAGTTGCTCATGGACCAATTATACGGGAGCGCTTTCGCATAAGCAAGCAAAAAGCGACAGAACGGCGGTATTTGTTAGGCTTTCTTGGCCTTGGACCAACGTGCTTTAGCCGCTTTTTTGGCGCTCTTGCTGCGTTGTTCGGGAGTCATGGTTTCGAGTCGGCGCTTACCGCCGATCTTGCCGCCCTTGGCTCCCATGGTCCGCATAACCTGCTGTTCGAGTGTAAGTGTAACCTCTTCGGTTTCAATCGATTCGAGCACCACTCTTCGAGCATTTTGGATAGGGTCAAGTTTCTCGGTTTTGCGAGTCCGCTTTGGCATAACTGCCTTAAGCGTGGCACGGATCAGGGAGGGAGTCAACCGGCCATGATTTCAAATAGACCCACTACCCCCTAACAAGACATAATATCTGTTATCGGAAGTTGCGCTAGGGGCTCCAGCCGGGCCTCGACTACCCTTGAGCAAGTGAGATAATACCCTCCAGAACCCGCCAATCCTTATGCCCGGCACCCACGAGAATGGGCGGATCCCGGTTGGATCGCCTGGAAGGTTTGATGGCGCTCCTAATTGAAGACCACGTCAGTTCAGCGATGAGCATCACCAGTTGCTGACCTCGCAGGTCCTGCTGACGGACCGCGTAGATAAACTGGCTCACTCGACACGGCAATAAAGGAACTCTCCGCGTCACAGCGCCATACAGACGACCGCCTCAACGCGCTGATCTCGATCGTCGACGCTGTCATACGGCGTCGGCCTCCGCAGTAACCTGCCCCTTACCCCCTGCCAGATAGCTCCGGACTTCCTCCGCGACTTTCCCGACCGCGCTCACCCGCAGTACCTCGAATCCCGCCGCGCGACCCGATGCGACGCCGGCTTCCGAATCCTCGATTACCAGCGGCCGCCGCGCTCCCAATCGTTGCGCTGCCAGTAGGTACGGCTCGGGCGAAGGCTTAAAGTTCTGCACGTCTTCACCAGTGATAAGCAATTGGAAATACTCGCGCATTCCCGCTCGAACCAGGGGCGGCTCCAATTCCGATCTGTAGCTTGAGGAAACCACAGCCAACTTATATACACCACGCAGTTCTTCCAGAATTCTGACAGTCTCCGGCAGGAATGGATGCGCTTCCGCCAGCATCTGGCGAAACAAGGCCTGCTTCCGAGGCACCAATTCGCCGTGGTCCTTCAGCTTAAGCCGTTCGCACAAAGCCACTTCGTCGGCAACTCCCACGAAGTTCCTTTGATAAAAGTCCCAATCGATCTGAATCCCCAGGGGTTCCAAGGTCTGATTCCAGGCCCTGTGATGAACCGGCTCCGTATCGGCCAGAACGCCATCGAAGTCGAACAGCAGCGCGTCAAAGCCGGTCGAAGGTGTCAGCGGGGCGCTCAATTCCCCGCCGGGCGAGCGGCGGCCTTCGGCGGCGGAGGTGGCGGCAGGCTCGCGACGATGTTCTTGATACGCGGCAGCGCGCCCGAGTCGATTTCGCTGTATTGCGTTTTCGGCAGATACCTGTTCTGATCCTCCACGTAGGCTACGCGATTGCCGGGCGTCGGATGGTCCGATAGAAAGTTGGCCAGCTTGCTGTTGTCCTTCTGCCCCTCGGCCTCGAGCTTCTGGAAGAACTGGGCCATCTGCACCGGATTGTACCCGACCTCGTTCATGATGCGCGCCCCGTTCAGGTCGGCCTCGGTTTCCGCATTGCGCGAGTACTTCAGCAGAACCGATTGCGCCCCCAGGCCGACGCCGATCTGCCCCAGCTTTGACAACATAGAATCCCCGCCCAGTCCGGAGCTTGCCAGCGCCGCGCCTAGCTGCAGAAGGTTCGCCTTGGTGGCCTGATTCGTCCCGTGCCGCAGAGCCACGTGCGACATCTCATGTGCCAGCACGCCCGCTAACTGCGACTCGTTATCCAGCGCCGAGATCAGTCCGGTGTGAACGAAGATCGGTCCTCCCGGAAGCGCGAACGCGTTGATGCTTTTGTCGTTGATGGCGGTGAAGCTGAACGGAAACGTTCCGGCGTGCTTGGATTTAGCCAGCCGGCCGCCGATCCTGGATAAGTAGGCGGTGAGTTCCTCGTTCTTCACCACCGGCATGGACTTCTCCACTTCCACGGCGGCTTCTTTGCCTAACTGAATATCCTGCTGTGGAGAGAACAAGTTGAATCCCGGTTTAAGCTCTTTGAGCTGTGCGCTAAGGGTCAATCCCAGCGCAAACAAAATCGTGAGTACCCTCATGGAAGTACCTCCAGTTCCCGCTGCAATAGGTAGATACGAAGGGCTGCGCGGGCATTACTGCGCCTGGTAGTGGCTATAATTGTCTCATGATCAAAGCCACGGAGAAGATCTGGCACAACGGCAAGTTTATCGCTTGGAATGACGCCAAGATCCATGTCCTGGCGCACGTGACCAGCTATGGAAGCTCGGTCTTCGAGGGGATCCGCTGCTATGCCACCGCCTCCGGTCCGGCCATTTTCCGCGGGACCGAACACATGCGCCGGCTGCTCGATTCGGGCAGAATTTATCGCATGACCATCCCCTACTCGGTCAATGAGTTGGTGGCGGCGATGCACGAGCTGGTTCGCGTCAACAAGCTGGAATCCTGCTATGTGCGGCCGCTGGTGTTCCGCGGCTATGGCGATCTCGGCGTTCTGCCTACAAAGGATACGCCGCTCGAAACCTACATGGCGTGCTGGGAGTGGGGTAAGTACCTGGGCGCCGAGGCTATGGAAGAAGGCGTGGACGTGTGCGTTTCGAGCTGGACGCGCCTGGCGCCAAATACGCTGCCCACGCTGAGCAAGGCCGGCGCGAACTACATGAATTCGCAGCTCATCCGGATGGAGGCTGCGGCGAACGGGTACTCGGAAGGCATCGCGCTCGATGCCTCGGGATACGTGTGCGAGGGTTCGGGCGAGAACGTTTTCGTGGTGCGCGACGGGAAAATTCTGACGCCGCCCATCGGGTCGAGCGTGCTGCCCGGCATCACCCGCGACACCGTCATTCAGTTGGCGAAAGACATGGGCATTACGGTCACGGAAACGCTGATCCCGCGTGAAATGCTGTACATCGCCGATGAAGTGTTCTTCTCCGGAACGGCCGCTGAGATTTCGCCCATTCGCTCGGTGGACCGCATCCCCGTTGGCGCAGGCAAGCGCGGGCCGATCACAGAAAAGCTGCAGCGTGAGTTCTTCGCGCTGGTCGAGGGCAAGTCGCCGGACCCGCACGGATGGCTAGCCCCCGTGGCCCAGCCGGTTACGACTCGGTAAAGATAGTCGGGCCGGGGAGGCCCGAACTGGTGGTTTGTTTCTGAGTCGGAGAGAGATTCCGCGGGAACCGAACCTGTGGCCACCTCCCCCGAGATTGACGCACTTGCCCGGATTCCCGCAGAATTGTTATTCATCTTTATTACCAGGACCGAGGCATCCCTGAACAGGGCAAAGTGCCGATATTCACAAGATGTTTCCCTTGCAGTTTGCTGAGGTTACCAGTTAGCCTCTGTGAGTATGCTGTGCAAAAACCAGGACCGCGATGAAATGTAATGGAGTTGAAACGTCCACGCGCGATTTCATCGAGATCGAGGGTGATTCTGTAATCTCGCGCGTAGATCCGGTACTGCAAGCGACTGAGAACGCATGCTGGATCGCGCCCGGGTTTATCGACCTGCAGGTGAACGGATTCGCTGGCGTGGACTACAACGCGGCGTCGTCACCATTGGAGGAAATTGGGCGGTCGATCCGCGCGATGTTCTCGACCGGCGTCACGCGGTTCTTTCCGACCGTGATCACTGGCGCTCCGGAAGACATGCTGGCCGCACTCAGGAACTTGGCGCGCGCACGCGAGGCTCTGGCAGAGGGTCCTGCGATGGAAGCGTTTCACGTGGAAGGTCCGCACATATCGCCGCACGACGGCCCGCGCGGCGCGCATCCGGCTCGCTGGGTTCGCCCTCCGGACCTGGAGGAGTTCCGTCGCTGGCAGGATGCAGCGCAAGGAAATGTGCGGTTAGTCACGCTGTCACCGGAATGGCCCGAGGCGACTCGCTATATCGAACAGTTGACGCGACAAGGCGTGGTCACGAGCATCGGGCACACGCGGGCGACGCGGGAGCAGATTGACGATGCAGTTCGCGCCGGCGCGACGCTTTCGACCCATCTCGGCAACGGGGCGGATGCGGTACTTCCCCGCCATCCAAACTACCTCTGGGAGCAACTGGCCGAAGACAGGCTTGCCGCCAGCTTCATTGTCGACGGCCATCATCTGCCGGATTCGTTCTTGCGCGTCGCCTTGCGCGCCAAGGGTGTCGAGCGGAGCGTGTTAGTCACCGACGCCGTGATGCCTGCGATGTGCGCGCCGGGTCCTTATCGTTTGGGCGAAGTCGAGGTGGAGTTGAAGGACGACCAGCGCGTGGTTCTGAGGGGCGGCACGCGGCTGGCCGGCTCGAGTTTGCGGATGGACGCGGCAATTTCGAACGTCATGCGTGTGGCCGGGCTGAGCCTGACGGAGGCGATCACCATGGCGACGATGAATCCAGCTCGGGTGGGCCGCATCGGGGGACGCGTGCGCGGGCTGCGGCCGGGCGAGAGATCGGACGTGGTGCGGTTCCGAGTGGAAGATGGCGGAATCCGCGTCCTGGAAACGTACTTGAATGGCGACCGCGTCTTCGCGGCCTAATAAGAAGCGGGGGTAGTAAGCTGGATGTCATGCAGCGTCCAGCTCTTGGCGTCCTGATCGTCTCTGTTAGCCTGTTTTCGGGTGGCTGTGGCAGCCGCTCGAATCCGGCGATGGATTTCGAGAAACTAACGCAGGACTTCATCTACGGGACCCTGGCCCTCTCCCCGGTAAACGCTACCGCCACCGGATATCATCTGCATAACGGCGTCCCACTGGACGAACTGTTGGACGATTACAGTTCCGGAGGCTTAGACCAGGCGCGAAACTTCTACAGGGATTTCCAAATGCGGGTCGCTGCCCTGGATGTCGCGAAGCTCGACAAGGAGCAGCGCGTGGATCTCGACATCATCAAGAACAATATCGAGCTGGCGCTGCTGGAGTTCGACTCGATCCAGAGTTATAAGCACAACCCGACCGTATACGTAGAGCTGGCCGGAAACGCATTGTTCACTCCCTACATGCTCAACTATGCGCCGATCGAAAAGCGCTTCGGGCACATCATAAAGCGTATGGAACGACTTCCCGCGCTGTTCCAGCAAGCCAAGGCCAACCTGGTGGATGCGCCGGAAGTCTGGAATCGCGTGGCCCGCGAGGAGAACGCCGGAAACCTCGGGCTGATCGACAGGACGCTGCGCGACGCTGCGCCCGAAGCTCAGAAAGCTGCTTACGCGGCTGCGGCGGACAAGGCACTCGCGGCGGTGCGGGATTTCAACGCGTTCCTGAAAATCAACCTCTCGGCAAAGACATCCGACTGGCGCTTGGGCAAAGAGAAGTACACACGGAAATTCGCGCTGGTCCTGGCCTCGGGCCGCACCCCCGAAGACCTGCTGGCCGCAGCCGAAGCCGACCTCAAGACCGTTCGCGTGGAGATGGCCAAGCTCGCCGCGCCCAAGACCGTCGAGCAGGCATTGGACGCCATCGCGCGCGAGCATCCTACGCCCGACACCTTTATTCCTAAGGCCAAAGAGATACTGGCGCAAGCCACGGCGTTCGTCAAGGAGAAGGATCTCTTGACCCTTCCGACGCGCTCCAATCTGCAGGTGATCGAGACACCGGAATTCTTGCGCGGCATCTACGGCGTCGGCGGATTCAATCCGGCCCCGCCTCTCGAACCGCAATTGGGAGCGTACTACTGGATCACGCCGATTCCCAAGGACTGGCCGCCCGCACGGATCGAATCGAAGCTTCGTGAGTACAACAACTACGGACTGCAGGAGCTCACCATCCACGAAGCTATGCCCGGCCACTACGTGCAGTTTGAGTACGCGAACGATGTCCAGCCGGTGCCGCGCCGGCTGTTACGCACGATCTTCTCAAACACGCCATACGTGGAAGGATGGGCGTTTTATACCCAGCAGATGATGTCGGAAGCCGGCTACCTGGACGGCAGCAAAGCCCTGTGGCTCACGTTCTACAAACAAGTGTTGCGCGCGCTGGCCAACACAATCTTGGATGTAAGGCTCCAAACCATGGGAATGACCGATCAACAGGCGCTGGACCTGATGATGAAGGAGACCTACCAGGAGAAGGAGGAGGCGACAGCCAAGCTGCAACGCGCGCAGTTATCCTCGTGCCAATTGCCTACCTATTTTGCGGGATGGAAGGGGTGGCTGGATCTGCGCGAGCATTACAAGCAGCGCAAAGGAAGCTCATATTCGCTGAAGGAGTTCCACGAGCGCGCGCTCAAAGAACCCGGCGTGCCGCTCCCGGCGTTGGACGCGCTGCTGCAGTAGCCAAAATGGGGACAGCCACCGGTGTCCCGCCAGAGGAAGGCTCCTGTTAACAACGGCGCCCATCACGCCCGGGACACTGGTGACTGTCCCCACTTTGGCTACGCCTATCGCACCGCAGACGCGTGCGCGATCCGGACCGCCGAACCCGGCGCCATGGCATCGTAGTAGCCCACGAACCGGCGCGGCTCTTCCGCATTGTAGGGCTTTAGATTATTGGCCCAGCGATAGGAGATCGGCTGGAACCAGAGCTCGGCTTCAACCTGAAAAG
>JAOAPR010000083.1 GCA_025463005.1 Bryobacterales bacterium
CGCAGTTCGCAATGGCATGGCCGAGTGCACCCCGAACTTTCGGGCCGCATACGATGCGGCGGAGACCACGCCGCGCTCGTTGGGCCGCCCGCCGACCACCACCGGTTTGCCCTTGAGCGACGGATCGTAGAGTTCTTCGACGGAAACGAAGAACGCGTCCATGTCGAGATGGAAGTAGAGCTTCATAGAACCCCTATCCAGTCTGACACCAAGGTTTGCATCACCGCGTAGCGCACGCACTCGTGCGTGCCGTGTCGAGACTCATCTCGACACTTGCTCCTGCGAGAGATATCTCGCGGACCTCCCACTAGCTTACGATTTTCGCGCTACTATCACTCGCGGCAGACCCGCCAGATCGGGCCGCACTTCGACTTCGCGCCACGCGCTTGTCATGCCTATTATTCCGCTCACGGCGTCGCCCAGGGCGTAGCCGATTTCCATCACCAGCCAGCCACCCGGCGACAGCAGCCTCTCGGCTTCCGGGACCAGTCTGCGGAAAATATCTAACCCATCGTCGCCGCCGTAAAGCGCGACTTCGGGTTCGTAGTCGCGGACCTCACGCTGCAGCGTTGTCTTGTCACTCGCCGGAACATAGGGTGGATTCGATACCACCAGGTCGAAGCTGCCGCTTGGCAGCGCGCTCGCGAGATCACAGGCCAGCCATTGGACGGACGCGCCGAGTCTGCGGCCGTTCGCCACAGCGACATTCAATGCTGCCAGCGAAATATCCGTGCCAACGACGTGCGCCGCGGTTTCAAGGGCCAACGTGATGGCGATCGCGCCTGATCCTGTCCCTATATCGACGACGTTTCTCGCGCGTAGCTTCAGTGCGGCTTCAATGACGTGTTCTGTCTCAGGCCGCGGGATCAGGACGTCCGGCGTGACGCGGAAGTCGCGGCCGTAGAACTCCTGAACTCCGGTGATCTGCTGCGTAGGCCGGCCCTGCAGCCGCTGATGCAGATAGCGGCCGTAGTGGATCCACCATACCTCGCGCAGCTCTTCATCGGAATGGGCATAGAGCCAGGCGCGTTCGTGACCCACGGCATGCGCCAGAAGCACTTCGGCGGTGAGACGCGGAGCTGAAATCTTGGCTTCTTCGAGAAGCTGCCGGCCCTGTAGCAGCGCGGTGTGGATGGTCAGGCCGCTTCGCTCTGCTCTTTGAGCTTTTCGGTCTGATAGTACGTCGTCAGGGCGTCGACGATGGGATCGAGCTTGCCTTCCATCACCAGGTTGAGCTGGTGGAGTGTGAGGCCGATGCGGTGGTCGGTGACGCGGTTCTGCGGGAAATTGTAGGTGCGGATCTTCTCGCTGCGATCGCCGCTGCCCACCATGGTGCGGCGCTCCGCTCCGATCTTTTCCTGCTGCTTCTGCAGCTCGATTTCGTATAGCCGCGAGCGCAGCACGCGTTCAGCTTTAGCCCGATTCTTGATCTGCGATTTTTCGTCCTGGCAGGAGACCACCACGCCGGTCGGCAGGTGTGTCAGCCGCACCGCGGAATATGTCGTATTGACGCTCTGCCCGCCGGGGCCCGAGGAACAGAAGGTGTCGGTGCGGACGTCTTTGGCTTCGAGCTTGATTTCGACTTCGTCGGCTTCCGGCAGCACCGCGACGGTTACCGCTGACGTGTGCACCCGGCCCTGCTGCTCGGTTTGCGGAACCCGCTGGACGCGATGCACGCCGCTCTCGTACTTCATCTGGCTGAAGACGCGATGGCCATTGATCAGGGCGATGACTTCCTTCAATCCGCCCACCGACGACTCGCTCGACGAGGTAACTTCCACCTTCCAGCCGTGCGTTTCGGCGAAGCGCGAGTACATGCGGAAGATTTCGTCGGCGAACAGCGTTGCCTCGTCGCCGCCTGTGCCCGCGCGAATTTCGAGGACCACGTTCTTTTCGTCGTTGGGATCCTTGGGGAGCATCAACACCTTCAGCTCCTCTTCGTAGCGGACCAGCAAGGGCTCCAGCCGCGCGACTTCATCCTGGGCCATGGTGCGAAGCTCCGGATCGGCGTCTGCCAGCATCTGCCGGGCTTCCTGCAGATTCCTGTGAGCCGTCTTCCACTCGCGGTACTTGCCGACCATCTCGCTCATGTCGCTCTGCTGCTTGGAGATTTTGCGATAGAGCGTGGAGTCGCTGATGACCGCGTTATCGGCCATCTGGGCCGTCAGCTCCTCGAAGCGACGCTCGATGTCGTCCAGTTTTTTCTGATATTCCATGTTTGTCCGGCGAAAAGGTGTCTAGGATCCGTCAGGCGATCACCAGTTCACCGCCCTGCTTCTGTTCGAGCTCCATGGCGCCTTGGAGAGCGTGAATCGCGACGGCGGCCTGGCCATCGTCCGGCGGCTTGGTGGTTACCCTTTGCAGCCACAATCCTGGAGCGGTCAGCAAGCCCATCAGCGTGCCCTGGCGTTTGGCGGCGAAGCGGATCAGCTCATAGCTCAGACCGGTGATCACCGGCAGCAGCGCGATGCGCGCCACGAATTTCAGCCAGAAGTTGTCGATTGGCAGGAACGCGTACACGATCATCGCGATCACCATCAGCACCAGCAGGAAACTGGTTCCGCAGCGAGGATGGAACGTCACGAACTTTTGGGCGTTCTCCACGGTCACAGGCTGGCCCGATTCGAAGTTGAAGACCACTTTGTGCTCGGCGCCGTGATATTCGAATACCCGGCGAATGTCCTTCATGCGCGAGAGCAGAAACAGGAAGGTCAGAAAGATTCCGATGCGGATCACGCCGTCCCACAGGTTGATTCCCAGCCGCGTGCTCGCGATTCGGGACGCCAGAAACAGTGGAACGAACTTGTACATTACGATGAAAAATCCGAGCGAGAGCACGATGTTCGCGGTCATCAATCCGGATGAGATTTCCTGCTTCTTCTCCCCTTCATCGAGCGCGGCGTTCATCGAAAACTTCAGCGCACGGAATCCCAGGGTCATGGCCTGCCCCAAAGTCCCCAGCCCGCGCAGCACCGGATATTTGAAGATCGGATATTTTTCGGACATCCGGGGAATCGGCTGCTCCTCGGTAATCAGCTCGCCATTGGGCTTGCGCACCGCCACACAATAGCTGTGCGGAGCGCGCATCATCACGCCCTCGAGCACCGCCTGGCCGCCTACCAGAGTGGTCTCCTCGCCGCTTTCGAGCACGGGCAACATCTGCGTATGCGCGAAGAGGCGCAAGAATCTTGTAATTCGCACGGGAAACTCCACTTTTATTATAGCGTTAGCGGCCAAAGACGTAGCGGGCCCGGCGCGGATCGGCCCCACCGTTAAGCACGCCACCAATCAATTGGATGACGGTGGGCGCCGAGGAGTTGCTCCAGTCGGCCGCGGGCTGGACTATATGGCCCAGCTCGCCCAGCTTTTGGATGGTGGGGCGCGGAATGCGTCCTTCCAGGCTGACACGGCCCGGCGTGAACTCGTGATAGCCGAACGAGTTATGGAAGTGGGTGCTCTGGAACCGGGGAGCCTCCACGGCCTCCTGGGGCGACATACCAAAGTCCAGAATGTTCAACAGCACCTGCAGCATCGCCTGGTCCTGGTTGTCGCCGCCCGGCGTCGACATTGTCAGCACCAGTTGGCCGTCACGGGTCACCACCGTGGGGCTCAGCGTCACGCGAGGACGCTTGCCCGGGGCCAACTGATTCGCATGCCCCGGCGTCAGCACGAACACCTCCTGACGCACCGAGAGCGGGATGCCGGTATCGCCTGCAATCACCGAAGGAATCCAGGCGCCGCTGGGCGTCGCTGAAAACGCATTGCCTTCGCGATCCACCACGTTGACGCAAGTGGTGTCTTTATCGGACGATGTGCCGCTGCCCCCGATCATCGCAACTGACGTATGCAGTTCGCCCGGGCGGCTCTCGAGCGAGGCGTGCAGCGGATCGATCAGCTTACGACGCTCGGCGGCGTAATCCTTCGACAGCAGGATCTCTTCCGGAATTTTGCTGAATTTCGGATCGCCGTAGTAGCGGTCGCGGTCGGCAAAAGCCAGCTTGACGGCCTCGATCATTGTGTGAAGGTATTCCGGGCTGTTGTGGCCCATGCGCTTGAGGTCGAAGCCCTCCAGGATGTTGAGCGCTTCGATCATCACCGGGCCTTGCGACCAGAATCCGGGCTTCGAAATCGTGTACCCACGGTAGATGCCGGTTCGCGGCTCGTCGGTCTCGGCATGGAACTTGCCTAGATCCTCGCGAGTGAACAGGCCGCCGTTTGAATCCATGAAGTCGGCCAGCCTGGCGGCGATGTCGCCCTTATAGAACAGATCGTGCACCGCACGGATCTTGGCGGCTCGATCGCCCTTCGCTTTCGGCTCGACGGCCGCCATTTGGCGCAGTGTGGCGGCTAGAGTCGGCATTTTCACGATCTCGCCGCGTTTAGGCGGCCCGCCGTTAGGGTAGAAGAAGCGGAACGAAGCCGGCCAGAAAGCGTGATACTGCGTCAGTTGGCCCAGGAATTCCGCGAACTCCTCGCCGATCGGGAACCCCTCGTCGGCATACTCGATGGCGGGTGCGGCCACCTGCGCGAAGGACATCGTTCCGTATTTCTCGAGCGCCAGTAACAGTCCGTCCACCAAGCCCGGCGTGATAGCCGCGCGCGGTCCGATGGCAGGGATCGGCGCAGGTGCCTTATCGGCCGGCTCCCAGCGCTCCGGGGTGCGATGTTCGAAGAACTGGACGGTGGCTTTCGAGCCGGCCACTCCGACGCCGCTGATCGCGATCACCGGCTTGTCCTTCATCTTGATCAGGATCGGAATCTCACCGCCCAGGCCCACGCGGCTCTGCTCGGTGACAGTGGCGGCCAGCACAGTGGCGACGCCTGCATCCACCGCATTGCCTCCCTGCGCGAGCATGCGCATCCCCGCGGCGACTTCCAGGTTGTTCGCCGCGCCCACCATTTCGTGGAGCCCGCGGACCGGCGGGAACATGGTGCGAACGGTGTCTTGAGATCGGGCGATCATTGTCACGAAGAGGGTGGAAAAGAGCGCGGAAAAAAGCACGAACCAGCGTACAGGCCAACGCATAGGATTATGGTCTCACGTCCTGCAGAGGCAGGCAGGCAGCGCCGTACAGGCCCGCGTTACTGCCCAACTGAGCGGCCTCGATGCGAGTAGGAGCGGTTTTGAGCGTGCTGCGATAGGTAAAGCTCCGGCGCTCGATTTCCGCCAGCATCGCCGGGGCGAAGAATTCCCAGGACGCCACCACCCCGCCCCCCAGCAGATACAGCGGGAAATTGAAAATGTTGATCAGATCGGCCAGCGCGATCCCCAGGGCCTCACCCATCACCTTGAAGATTTCGCGGGCGCGATCGTTGCCCTTGGCCGCTAGCTCGTAGACTTGCTCTGCACTGAGGTCGTGGCCCAAGCCCAGCAGACGCGCCATGGCGGAAATCGCCGTCGCGGAAGCGTGCTTCTCAAGACATCCACGGTTTCCGCAGCCGCACGGATTGCCGTTGGGCGAAATGGTGATGTGCCCGAGCTCGCCCGCCATGCCGACGTGGCCGTGGAGAATGCGCCCGCCCACGATAATGCCTCCGCCGATACCTGTGCCGAGCGTCATCAGCACCAGGTCGTCCACTCCACGCCCCGCGCCCATCCACTTTTCGCCCAGCGCGGCGGCGTTGGCGTCGTTCTCGAGAATCACTTTCGCATCGAGCCGCTTGCTCAGCTCATCTCGCATCGGGTAGCCGTTGAAAATCGGCATGTTGCCCCAGCCGACGATCACGCCCTCGGCCATATCGATATTGCCCGGCACGCCCGCGCCGATTCCCGCCAGGTGAGCGCGTCCAAATTGTTCACGCAGTTTTTCGACCGAGCGCGCCATGTCGGCCACCACGGGTTCAGGACCCTCCGCCACCGGCGTGCTGCCGGAAATTTTCCCAAGCATCTGGCCGTCTTTATCAATGGCGGCGGCGCGCAGATTCGTGCCGCCGAGATCGATACCGATCGAGTAGGCTCCCATGCGCACGCATGATACCAAGCCAAGTGCTCCGGGCGGATGAATTCCCCTTCACTAAGTAACGCAATCCAAAACGTTTGCATCTGTTATTGTAGGAACAAGCCCGCGCTGGATTGAAGGCGCGGTACCGGCGAACCGATAGAATAAGTGCAGGGTTGCCATGATACTGGGTGACCGAAAATTCGTCGAAGTGCCCGGGTCCCGGACCCACGAATTGCCGCCGCTGCTGGTGCGGACGGCCCCGGGGGTCAAGCGGCTCGACAAGGTCATGGAGATGGCTAATGACCTGATTGAGCGTGAGGATATGCTCGGCGCACCTCCCGTGGACGCCGATCCTGCCCGCGGCCAACTCGAGCTGGAGCGCCGCAAAATGGATCTGGCGCTCAACCTGATCCAACAATATGTCGAGTTCGTGCAGCACTGGCGCTGGGGCGACGACGTCCTCGAATGGATTCGCCAGTGCGAGACCACGTTTGAAACTCGCATGGACTTGCGCAATCTGCTGCGCGCCGACCTGTGGCCGCACGCGGGACGCTGCAGCTTTGTGACGTTGCTCGAGGATAAAGCAGTCGAGACCGGCGGCGTCGGGCTCGAAAAGGCCGTCGGCATGCGGTTGACGTTCCGCCAGCCTCCGCCGCTCAAGTGCTTCTCCGACCAGTTTCTGCTCTATTTGAACTCCACGGTGGCCCACACCGCGTATAACACCTGGGCCGGGATGAGCCAGACCCCTATCAGTTCGCTTCCTCCGGAGCGGTTTCACTTCCAGGTAGTGAACATGAGTCTGGAATAGCAACCGGTTTTTAATCGGATACTATTGGAGTGATGGTGCAGCGGGAAACCACGTATAGCCCGCCCGTATCGCTTTCCAAGCTTTCCGAGATCGAGGCGGCGCTGGGGGAAGCAATTCGCGGAAAGCCGGAAGTGGTTCGCCTTTCACTCACCTGCCTTCTCGCCCGCGGCCACCTGCTGATCGAGGACGTCCCGGGGGTCGGCAAAACTACGCTGGCCCAGGCCCTTGCGCGCAGCGTCGATTCCAGCTTCCACCGCATCCAGTTCACGTCCGACATGCTGCCCAGCGACGTGGTGGGGGTCACCATCTACAACGCCCACACTGAGGAGTTCGAGTTCAAGCCGGGTCCGGTATTCACTCACTTTCTGCTGGCCGACGAAATCAACCGGGCGACGCCGAAAACGCAATCCGCTTTGCTCGAAGCGATGAATGAGCTGCAGGTGACCATCGACGGGCGATCCCACGCCTTGAGCGAGCCTTTCATGGTGGTGGCGACGCAGAACCCTGTGGAGCATCACGGTACATACCCTCTGCCGGAGTCCCAACTCGATAGGTTCTTGATGCGAATACGCATCGGCTATCCGGACACGGCAGCCGAACGCGAAATCGTGCGCCGCGGCGGTGCTTCGTCGGCCGAGAACATGCGGACGGTATTGGCGGCAGACGAATTGATCACGCTTCAGGAATCCGTCGCGCGCGTGAACGTGGACGATGCACTGGTGGATTACATGCTTGCCATAGTGGAGCGGACGCGCGCACACGAATCGCTGGCGATGGGCGTCAGCCCGCGCGGCGCTCAGGCGCTGTATCGCGCGACTCAGGCTCTGGCCGCGATGGAGGGACGCGATTACGCTACTCCCGACGACGTCAAACGGCTTGCGCTGCCCGTGTTCGCGCATCGCGTGGTGGTGAACTCGCGCGTGGCGCTGGCGCCGCGGTCGACCGAGGCCGCCGAGCGCGTGCTGAGCGAGATCCTGACGCTGGTGGATGTGCCATTGTAGAAGACGGGACTAAAGTTCGCGCCACACCGTGGCGCACGCACTTTGCGTGCCGTGTCGAGACTCATCTCGACACTGGTTTCCAGCGGAGAAAATGAAAACAGCCATTGTAGGCCTGCCCATGGTAGGCAAGACCAGCCTGTTCACGATCCTTACCGGCGTCAACCAATCCGCCCGCGTGGGCTCCATGGAGACCCGCGTCGGGATGACCAAAGTTCCTGACGGTCGTTTGGATGCATTAGCGAAGATATTCGAGCCGCCCAAGATCACTCACGCCACTGTCGAGTACCTGGATTTCCCGGCCATCTCGAAAGAAGCCCTGCGCGATCCCAGCTATCTGGCCAGCCTGCGCGTGGTTGACGCGATGGCGCACGTGCTGCGAACGTTTGACAGCGATACGGTTCCCCACGAAAAGGGCTCGGTCGATGCCGTGCGCGATTTTCAGGACGTGGAGATCGAGCTGATCTTAAGCGATTTAGTTGTGGTAGAAAAGCGCCTGGAGCGTGTCGACAAGGATCGTAAGAAGATCAAAAGTCCCGACCTGGACAAGGAATTCGCGCTGTTGGAGCGCATCAAAGCGGAACTCGAGGCCGATCGGCCGCTACGCGAGCTGGAATTCAGCGACGAAGACGAAAAGCGAATCCGCGGATTCCAGTTTCTGTCTCTGAAGCCCGTCCTGTGCGTGCTCAACATCGGCGAGAACGACGCGCCAAGACTGCACGAAGTGGAAGAAGAGTACCGCAAAGGCGCATTCGCCGGACGCAAGAACATCGCGGTCACCGCGATCTGCGGCAAGGTCGAGGCGGAGCTTGCCGAACTGAAACCGGAGGAGGCTAAGGAGTATCTGGCGAGCTATGGATTAAAAGAATCCGGGCTGGAACGGCTGATTACCGCCACCTATTCTTTGCTGGGCCTGATGAGCTTCCTGACCGCGGGTGAAACCGAGGTGCGCGCCTGGACCATTCCCATGAACAGCACCGCCGTTAAAGCGGCCGGCGCGATCCACAGCGACTTCGAGAAGAAGTTCATCCGCGCCGAGGTGGTGAACTGGAAGGCGCTGGTGGAGCACAGCGGCTATCCAGGTGTTCGCGATAAGGGCCTGCTGCGCCTGGAAGGAAAAGAGTACATCGTCAAGGACGGCGATGTGCTCGTGATAAGGCACAGCTAACCGCGCCGCCTAGCAGGCACATCCACGCGAACCAGTCGCCGTAGCGCACGTAGGGCGTCAGCGACGTCTCGAAGTTGTAGCGGAACACAGCCGAAGTCTGCGTATAGAGCGGCAAACGCGCGATCTCCCGTCCGGCCGGATCGATCATGGCCGTAATGCCGTCGTTGGTGGCCCGCAGAATCCAGCGCCGGTTCTCCGCCGCCCGCATCCGCACCAGTTCTAAGTGCTGTTCGCGGGCCGCGCTGTGGCCGAAATAGCCGTCGTTCGAAAGATTCACCAGCAGATTCGCGCCCGATTTGGTGAACTGGCGGACCAGATCAGGGAAGGCCGATTCGTAGCAGATGAACGCACCGATGCGATGCCCGTCAAGCGGAAACGTCACCACGCGCGAGCCCGGAACAAAATCGCTGATCTCATGCGTGATGCGATTCACCCAGCCGAAGGCGTTCGGCACATACTCGCCGAACGGGACCAGACGGATCTTGTCGTAGCGTTCCGCCGACATCGCGCCATCCGCGTTGAATAAAAACGCCGAGTTGAGCGGTTCGCCGGCCGGCGTTCGTCCCACGGCGCCGATCAGGATCGCGGCGTGAGCTCGGCGCGCGAGATCGCCCATGTATTGTCGAAACGATTCGCTGGACGGATAGAATGGCGCGGGCGCTTCCGGCCACACGATCAGCGGCGCGTCGGCAGGTTCGGACAGCAGGACCATGCGCTGCTCGAGTTGCGCCATGGTTTCGGGAGTCCACTCCGTTTCAGGATCGATGTTCGGCTGCACCACGCGTACGGGTTCGGTGCCGGCTCTGGGGGGCGGTAGCGCTGGTAACAAAAGAAGCAGCCCCAGGCTGGCGAGTGACGCGTAGTGCGTGGGCGGCCGTCGCAGAACT
>JAOAPR010000110.1 GCA_025463005.1 Bryobacterales bacterium
CGACCACAACCCGTGGGGTTTCACAATGCTGATGGCCGGCGGCGGCGCCAAACCCGGTGCGGTGGTCGGAGCGACCGACGAAATCGGCATGCGAGCGGTGGAGAACCCCATTGACCCGCACGATCTACACGCGACCATCATGCACCTAATGGGCCTCGACCACCTGAAGGTTACCTTCCCTCATAATGGCCGCCAGGAGCGTGCCACTGTGGTCGGCGGTCGGGTGGTGCGTGAAATCGTGGGGTGATGAGGGGCTGTAGTAGGGCCTCACACATGAAGCAGATGGAGCAGTGCGAACAGAACAGACGTTTGCACCGTGACTCGGGCGAGCGTTCCCACTATCACTGCCTTAGACAAATGAAAAGCGTGTGCGGCCAGAGTCAGGCCAACTGTAAAAACCGCGACGCCCGAGGTTGCGGATCCGATCATCTCCAAGGCACTCGCAATTTCCTTCGGAAGGTGAAGCCCTGCCAGCACCAGCGCGATTCCGAGCACGGGGGCCGATAGGAGTGGAGACTGGAGCCCGCTCTTGAGCCCAGTCAGCACCTGTGTTCGGCGCGAAGCTTTGGACCCCGAAGAACTCGCGCTCTCGATTTCGAGAAAGATGATCGCCATCGGCATAACGAGATTAATGGCCAACGCGACCAGTCCTACTGTTCCCGTGCTCGTTTCGCCGAGAAGCGGCTGGAGCACTGCAATTCCGAAGACCGGAGTTGCTGACGTCGAGATTACGAGAGAGCAAATGATCGAAGGTGCTCCGCGCAGTGATTCAATCCGGCTCAGGACGAGCCACGACACTAGAAATAGGCCCACGTGGGCGAGTAGCAGCGCCAGCACTAAAGGCCCCTGTTGAAGAAGCAGGTCTTTTCGAATGTCCGTCATGCTCACGAACAGCGACGCTGGCAGTGCGAAGCCGAGCGCCAACCTGCTCAACCCCGCGGCCTGGTCAGCATCGAATGTGTTTCGCTTGCCCGCCATGTAGCCGAGCGCCAGTACGAAGAAAACCGGGAGCAGTGCTCCTACGAGTCCGCTGATATTCACCATATTAAAGCTCCGCCTTCATTCGGAATCCGAAGACGACGGCTCGCCCCGGTCGTCCTCCAACGTTTTCGTAATACTGGATCACTGGTTGCAGAAGGACCATTCCTCTCTGAAAAAGAGCATTGAACTCGAACGCATGTTCCCTCTTGAAACCAGGAGTACCCGCCTGCCCGAACTGCGAGCTCAGGCTGTTGCGCACGTAACCGAACGACATCGTGTTGTGGATGGGCACAGGTAACGGTTCGTTAAACCGCAAGCCGGCGGTCAGGACTGTGTTGTTGCGGTTCACGTGGGGCGGGCTCCAGTCATATGCCAGCGTTGCGTCGAGTCCCCTCGCCTCCGCGTGGTCGATGCGCCAGAGAGCCTGTGTCGCCATCCAGTAAAGAAGGTAATTTCCAGAGCGCGATCGGGCGTTTGCTGGACTCGTAAAGCGGGCCGGATTATATGAGGCTCCGAACTGATAGAGGCCCGAATATCCTTTCCGCGTTTCGACGTTGTCGAATGCCCGCACGGACGACGCCTCCTTGCCGGGGGTGAATCCAACCTCGGACACGCTCACAGGGGATCCGCGAAATGTCGGGACCAATCCGGTTTGATTGTGTGAAAAAGGTGCAGGATCCCCGGCCGCCACCATCGATTTAACGTAAGTGTGGGGGACCGGGACAACGCGGATCTCTGCCGCTGGAGTGGACGGCGGATCAAACGACTCGTAGGTGTTGAAAAGATTGTTGAGCGCATACCCCATCGGCTCAATGATGAAAGACGCCGCGTAATGCTGTGCGCCGTAGAAATCCTGCTCCGCAAACTGTCCCGCTCGCGCGACGATCCGATCGCCGCCCCATCGCTTCTCAAGCCACCAGGAGTCCAACCGAAAGGTGTTGGCGCTGGACATTCCACTCGGACTGGCGATCGTTCCCAAGTAGGTTCCGAGATTGCCGCCGCCTTGCCACACCGCAGTCGCGTGGAAGTACAACCCATCACGACGACTCAGCTTGCCGAAGTCGATGTCCACCGTGCCGCGGACGCGGTTCCACATCGCAAATCGTTCGGGCTTATCACTCTTGATATTCCAAAGAGAGTCGCTGATGTATTGCAGGTCAAAGACAACCCCCAATTCCTCAAGTTGAGAGCGTCTGCCTCCCCAATCTCCTAAGAGATGATCACCGGGGCCTGGCACTATCTCGTGGCTGTCAGGCCCCACCAGGGTCTCCTCCTTCGCCGTCTGAGAGCGCGCAGGCATGACCCCAAGGAGTGCCAGAGAAACGAAAGTCAGGACGCAAGAATTCCGTTCAGTCATGAGCTGCTCAATTCGGGCCGTGATGATCAGCGCCCGGCCTGCGTTGTACTGCCCTGGTCTCGGCGAGGCGGGTTTCAGGCCGCCTTACTTGTCGGCATTGCCTCCGAGGCGTAATCCGGCTTGTAAACATGCCGGCGAATGAACGCGACCATGTCGGCTGGACGGTCAACGCGGGCAAGGCCGGAATCGAACACCAGTTTTGCTATGCGTGCCGCGGTCTGAATTTCAGTCTCCAGAATGTTCGACTGTAACGGGAAGAGCAGCCCCTGCTTCAGCAACTCCGACGGGACCTGATCGGCGACGGCACGCGCGCCCTCGATGAACATTTCATCTGTAACTCGGGCCGCTTGTGTCGCGAACACGGCCATTCCGATTGCTGGAAAGACGTAGAAGTTGTTGGCCTGTCCCGGCAGGAAGGTCTGGCCCTTGAGGTGGACTGGTGGAAACTGGACGCCTGCCGCGTAGATCGCTTTCCCGTTTGACCAGGTGTAGGCCTGCTCGGCCGTGCACTCGGCGTGGTCGGTCGGATTCGAAAGAGCGAGGATCACGGGCCGCTCATTGATACGCGACATGCTTTCGATCACCTGCTGGTTGAAAGTGCCGCCAACAGTGCTGACGCCGATGATCGTCGTCGGTTTAATGCTTTCGATAGCCGCCACAAAATCGCGCGTCGGAGCATTCCGGTGAGCATACGGCTTCTGAAAGTCGAGCAGGTCCGTCCGCGTGTCTTCCAGCAGGCCGTTGATATCGAACATGTAAACATGCGACTGAGCCTGTTTCGGCGTCAGCCCTTCCTGGACCATAGCCGAGCAGATCAGGTCCGCGAGACCAATTCCAGCCGAACCCGCTCCGAGGAACAGGTATTTCTCGTCGCTCAGCTTCGTGCCCTTGATCTTGGCGGCATTGATCATCCCGGCAAGGACAATCCCTGCGGTACCCTGCACGTCGTCGTTGTACACGCAGTACTTTTCGCGGTAACGCTGCAGCAAATGTACGGCGTCGGCGCCGGTCCAATCCTCGAAATGAATGCAGCACTTCGGGAATAACTCCTGAACGGCTTGGACGAACTCATCGACAAAAGAATAGAGCTCGTCGGTTGACGGACGAGGTTTCCGCATGCCCAGATATAAGGGATCGTGCAGGTATTGCTCGTTATTGGTGCCGGCATCGAGATACATCGGAAGCAGGTACTGCGGCGGCACTCCCGCACAGGCCGTGTACAGCTGCAGCTTACCGATCGGAATTCCCATGCCGTTCGCTCCCAGATCGCCAAGTCCGAGAATCCGGCCGCCATCCGTAACGCAAATGAACCGGATGTCTTTTTGCGGCCAGTTCTTCAGGACGTCTTTCACTTTGCCGCGGCGTGCCATCGAGAGGTACATGCCACGAGGCTGGCGGTAGATGTGTCCGAATTTCAGGCACGCTTCGCCGATCGTCGGGTCGTACACGATGGGCAGAAAGCGCGCCGGGTCCGACATGACCGTTCGGTAGAAGAGTGTTTCGTTGTGATCGAGCAAGTTGACGAGGTAGATGTAGCGCTCCAGATCCGTATTCTTCTGAGCGAGCTGGAGCAAGACGCGCTGCAACTGCAGATCCTCAGTTTCAGTTACGTCGGGTACGAGACCAATCAGTCCGAGTTCCTGCTTTTCGACCTCTGTAAAGGCGGTTGATTTGTTCAGGGACGGATCCTGGAGTAATTCGATTCCATGCTTGACGGAGTTTGTCATATGAGTGTGTCCTTCTTAAAATGAACTGTTTCTTCAATGGTGGATAGCTGCTAACTGGCCTTTGCAACGTAGGGGTGAACCATCTTTGCCGGATCGACGACGCGGTCGAACGCGTCTTCGGTCACAAACCCAAGCTTCAATGCGGCCTGCTTGAGGGTAAGGTCATTGTCCAGCGCGTAGTGCGCAATCTTCGAGGCTTTGTCATACCCGATGACGGGCGACAGTGCAGTGACTAGCATTAGTGAACGCTCGACGTACTCATGAATCTTCTTGAGATTCGGCTTGGTCCCTTCGATGAGGAACTTGCGGAAGTTCGTACATCCATCCGCCATGATGGAGATGGAGTGGGTGATGTTATAGATGATCAGCGGCTTATAAACGTTCATCTCCAGATACCCGCCGGCGCCGCCGAAGCCGACCGCTACATCGTTGGCCATCACCTGCGCTGCGATCATCGTCAGCGCCTCGGCCTGCGTCGGATTCACTTTCCCGGGCATGATCGATGAGCCCGGTTCGTTGGCTGGGATCGCTAGCTCGGCGAAACCGGCTCGCGGACCGCAGGACATCAGGCGAATGTCATTGGCGATTTTGTAGAGCGACACCGCGAGCGTACGGAGCGTGCCGGAAAGGTCGACCAAATCGTCGTGAGCGCCCTGGACCGCGAACTTGTTCGGTGCGCTGATGAACGGCAGTTTGGTGAGCCTGGCGATTTCGGCTGCGCCCGCCTCGCCAAAGTCCGCGGCTGCATTGATGCCTGTGCCCACCGCAGTGCCTCCGAGCGCCAGCCGATACACGCCCGTCAACGCATCCTCAATTCGCGCGAGGTTGTCCGCAAGCATGCCCGCATAGCCGGACCATTCTTCGCCGAGCGTAAGCGGTGTGGCGTCCTGCATGTGGGTACGACCGATCTTGACGATGTCTTTCCATTCCTCTGCCTTTGCAGCCACCGCATCGTGGAGTGCCTTCACCGCCGGAATCAGTCGCTGTTTAACGCTGACTACCGCGGCTATGTTCATCGCCGAGGGAAACGAATCGTTCGACGACTGCGACATGTTTACGTGATCGTTGGGATGAACCGGAGTCTTGCTTCCAAGCGGCGTGCCGGCGAGCTGGCAGCAACGATTGGAGATCACCTCGTTAACGTTCATGTTGAATTGCGTACCGCTTCCCGTCATCCACACATGCAGCGGAAACATGTCTTCGTGCTGGCCCGCGAGGATCTCGTCGCAAACCTGCACGATGAGGCGGTAAGGCTGTTCGTCGAGCCGCTTCGCGGCGCGATTGGCGTTGGCAGCGGCTTTCTTCAGTGTGGCGTAGGCTGTGATCATTTCACGCGGTATCAGGTCCTTGCCGATGCTGAAGTGCTCAAGGGAGCGCTGCGTTTGAGCGCCCCAGAGTTTATCAGCGGGAACCTGAACCTCGCCAAGGCTATCCGTTTCCGTGCGGATGCCGTGGGTCTTGATTTTATCCATTGTTGTTGTATTCATACTTCCTTCCTCTCAATTTCGCGGCGGTCATACAGCAACAGTGTGTAGGAGCCGAAACCGCCAGTTATCAAGTCGCTCACGATGGAACCAAGGGACGACGCTCCCGTTTTATTGGAATTGCAATGACCGTGGGGCCATCCGCTTTAAGTGCCGCCGCGAAGGCTATTTTGAGTTCTTCGTTCGTCTTGGCCTGTACACCTATGCATCCGAATCCTTTCGCAGTCGACACAATGTCCAGACCTGGCAGATCCAGGGCAGGTACGTTCGGAGTATTCTCCAGAACCGCAAACTCCTTCAGGGTGGCGTACTCGTCATTACATAGCACGATATAGATGAGTCTTAGATGATGTTGCGCCGCAGTGTAGAGGCTTTGTACCGAATACTGAAGGGATCCATCGCCGATGAAGGCAATGACTGCTCGGCTACTCCTGCTCTTCTGTTGCGCCAACGCAATCCCTACGGCCGCAGGGGTGTTCCGCCGAAGTTCACTTAGAGCCGCAAACGCTTCATTTGCAGTCAGCGGACTGTTTGGAGGGGAAGGCAACGGAGCGTTCGCGGGCAGCGGCGTGGGTGGGGACGTTTCTGTATTCTGAGGTACCAGCTGGATGAGCGATTCGAGCGTGAGCTTGGTATCACCCAATAGGCTATGGCCTACTGCTGCAGCGCCTGCATCGTTCGGGTCGGACGTAATCTGCAGCAACTCGGTCCCGTGTGGAATATACTCGCCGGCAAGATACGGATAGTATCTGAAGATCTGAGCGCCGATCTCGAATGGTTTTGTAGAAGTGACGCTCCAGCGCTGAACATTAATCTGTTGGGTTGCCATTTGTCGGGTTACCTCCTTCTCCCTTGTAGGTTCCTTAATTCAGTGCGCTCAGGTGGACGATCTCCATAAACTGATGGTTGTCGCGATAATCTACCGGCACTCCGACAATCACGGGCCCGTGCATCGCGAGAGCTTTCTTGATGGTGGACGAGATCTGATCGGGCGTCTCTATCCTCAGCCCTTTGGCGCCGAAGGCTTCGGCGAATCGAACGACATCGACGGGACCAAAATCGACGCCGGAGGTTCGCCCATATTTCGCCACCTCTTGAAAGCCGACCATATCGTAAGAGCCGTCGATCCAAACCAAGTGAACAAGGTTGCACTTTAGTCTCACAGCAGTCTCGAGTTCCATCGCCGAGAACAGGAAGCCGCCGTCGCCGGAGATGGAGATTACCTTCTCGTTGGGACGAACCAGGCAAGCCGCGATCGCCCATGGCAAGCCAACGCCCAACGTTTGTTGCCCATTGGTCATCAGAATCTGCCGCGCGCGAAAGCTGTACAGATAGCGAGCCAGCCAAATATGAAACGACCCCATATCCAGGGACAAGGTCATGTCATCGCTAAGAAGCGCCTGAAGCTCCTTCACGAGACGCATTGGATGTATGGGAGCGCCGTTCAAGGCGGCTGCGCGTTGCGAGAACAGCTCCCGGTCCTGGACAATTTCAGCGAGCAGCGCCGAGTTGCCCGGCAGCTTTCGCTCTTCCAACCGAGTCGCCAGCTCTTCAATCGTTGCCGCGATGTTCCCAGTGAGTTCAAGCTGTGGCCGGTAGTCTTTATCGATGTCGGCAGGGACGACGTCGATATGGATGAGATCGCGGTTTTTGTCGTGGTTCCAAAGGCCTGGTTCGTACTCGATCGGGTTGTATCCAACGGTAAGAACCACATCAGCCGCATCAAGGAGTTTATCCGCTGGTTGGGTGTGGAACAGACCGACGCGGCCGCCGAAGCGATCGAAGAGCTCTCGCGGTACGACTCCCGCGCCCTGGTATGTGCACACCACTGAAAGCTTCGTTTTGGCGAGTAGTTCTCGTACAGCCTGCGCCGCGCCCGGCTGGCTAGCGAGCAGCCCGAGCAGCAAGACGGGTTGTTTGGCGTTGCTGATCTGACGGGCTGCCCAGGTGATTGCATCTGCATCTGCAGGTCCGAGGATTGCGGGCGCAGCCGGAGTGAGGACATCCCCTTTGGCCGGTCCCGCCATGATGTCTTTGGGAGCACTGACGAAGGCTGCTCCCGGGCGCCCCGACTCAGCGGCGCGGAAGGCGTTCGCGACCACTTCTGAAACTGAATCCGGCGAGTCGATTTCGGCGCTGAACTTGGTGATGGGACGAAACAGGTTGACGGTATCCATGCTTTGATGGATCTGCTTCAACCGATCGGCAGTCGCTACCGCGCCCCCGATCGCGACTACTGGATCGCCTTCCGAGTTCGCTGTCGCCAGGCCGGTGACCAGGTTCGAGCACCCCGGCCCGGATGTGACCAAGGCCACGCCGGCTTTGCCTGTCATCCGGCCGATACCTCCGGCGATGAACGCCGCATTTTGTTCGTGGCGGCAGACTACAGTCTCGATTGTGGAATCCAACAGCGTATCGAAGACCTTATCGATCTTGGCTCCGGGGATGCCAAAAATGTATTCGACGCCCTGGGCCTCCAAACTCTTAACCAGGAGGTCAGCGCCCGTTTGTGGGGCGGGGTGTCGCGTGTGTGCTCATTTCTTTTCTCCCTCTGCTTGCGCGAGATCCGCCGCCGGGTCACGGCGCAAGTCTGCCTTTAGGAAATCCTCGGTTTCCGGCAGCGCAATATGGTAGTCACCATCTCGTTGGATCTGCAGGCGCAAATTCGATCCGCGGCATTGCAGAAGATGCCCCCCGCGCGTTCGGTCATCCGAGACGAAGTGCAGATGATATCCGGGCACGTTTAGCGTTTTGGCGTACTCTGGAGTCCAAAACCCCACAAGTGTTCCCTTGATGTCATGAAACTCGAACTCGGGTTGAACTGCAGCGGCCTGTACTAACGGCACGCCCTCCTCAGTCCGGCACATCGCTCGCGTGTGCACGTAGTCAAACTGTCCATCCACTCTTAACGCGAAGAAGACGTTATCGGAATGGCGGAGAGTGTCGAACCGGGAAGTCAGGTGGCCCACATCGGGGCACTGATCTAGCGTGACTGCCGGCTCAGGAGCAAACCGGGTGATCACCGCGAAGGGGCTCAGAACCGCGTCGTCGACTTCCCGCACGGAACCGTCGCATCGTATTTGAAAGAAGTGTCCATCGACGATCACCATCTCGCCGTCCAGATCCTCAAAAGTCCCTAATCCCAGATCACCGTGTTCGCGCAGGCCGCCGACCCGTACCGCGCCCTGATAGATCCCCTCGACGAGGGCCGTAGACGTCGAGACCTGGTATATCGTGTGGTGAGCGACGTCAAAGTGAGCGGCGAGAGCCGTGCTGACGATATGTCCCACGGGCTGGCGGGTCCGCTGCGAATCCTCCTGCAGAACGGCCCATAGGCCGCTCGATAATACACACTTCAACTCGGGCAAGTCGTCGCCAACTTCCTTAGAGGTTTCTGCAGAACATAAATGGGCAGGTTTAATTCCACGCTGAGCCAGGAGCTTGTGCCTCAGCGCAAGTGTTGATAGAACCCGTCATGAAGCGAGCATTCGTGCCGGCACGATATCAGTGCCGATAGCTGCTATGGCGAATGCGTGGGGCGACGCTGACCACTGTCGGACAAAAGTGTCCAAATAACGACACCGGGCTAGCTCATCATCGCCCTCGGAGCACCTCGCAATTTCGTTCAATGGGACCGCCGAATCGGCTGAAACCCATTTTTTACCGAATTGAAAAGTAGCTGGAGTATACTGAGGCCTCTTATGCGACTCAGATTCCTGCCTGTACTCCTGGCACAGGTTGCGATTTCGCTCTCCGTAGCCGTGGCGAGTGATCCAATCCAGCTTCCGACCGGCCTCTGGATTTCGCCGGATGCCAGCCCACACTCCATGACGATGCCGTTGAATCCGGGACTCTCCAGTCGTCCAAACTTGACCCTCGGCCAAGCCGTCACAACCGCACTCAGCCCGGACGGAACCCAGTTGCTGGTTCTCACCAGCGGGTACAACAAAGAGAGACAAGTAGCCGGGAGCCAGTCCAACGAGTACGTGTTCGTCTATGATGTAACCTCGTATCCACCCCGCCAGGTGCAGACGCTGCCGATTCCTAACTCGTTTTGCGGCCTGGCTTGGAACCCCAATGGACTCGAATTCTATGTGTCGGGGGGTGTGGATGACACCGTGCATATATTCGCGAGAAAGGGGCTGGCTTACTCTCGCGCTGCTTCCGTGCCGCTGGGCCATCCGCGTGGAAATGGGCTGCTCTCCAACGCTCCCGCCCCTGCGAACGGATCCGCGCCTAAGCCGATGGTTGCCGGCATCG
>JAOAPR010000129.1 GCA_025463005.1 Bryobacterales bacterium
CCTTGCCCTCGGCGACCATCCAGTCCAGAGGGTTCACGCCGGCGGCTTTCACTCGGACCAAAACCTGTCCGCGCCCTGGCTCGGGCCGGGGAGCCTGCGCGATTTTCACGCCGGTAGGATCTCCGTATGAGTGGATTCGCGCGGCGAGCATGGTTGCCGTCGGATGTGAATCCGATCGTTCGTTGTGAGTCGCGCCCTCGGCCAACTTGCTGAATGGCGTGCCCCGTTCGCGCCACTGCCCCACAACCGCCTTCGGGCATTGCGGTTCGCGTTCTGATTCGATCCATCCGCCGGTGAAACCCGCTTTCCGCAATCCGCGCCAGATGTACGGGCATCGCCGCATGAGATTCCAGACCAGGCCGGTTCGGTGGTTCTCGATCATCATAACGATCGGACCCTGATCCAAACCGTAATTCAGCGGGCTGACCCAGTCGCCGAATGTCGGATTCAGGCTGGCGCGGAGGCCGTATTCGCTGCGCAAGTTGGGGTATGCCCGAACAAGCTCTTTAAGCGTGTCGGCGACGAGCTCGGGCGCAAACGGTAGCGATGCCGCGACGGCGCCGGGCGCTAGCGTGCCATCATCAGGTCCCTCGGGTACACCCCGGGCTTTGTACATCCAGAAATCTCGATCCGCGTTTTCTATCGTCTTCGTCGCCGGTCCGGGACCGTCGCTGGCGCTCACGCCCCAGCAGTGCGGTCCATAGCCGCGGAACTTTTGCGGATTCTCCTGTGCGTAGCTCTGCTGCACGCGCACTGCACGGCGGCTGTTCTCGAAATAGTCGATCCCCTTGGATCGCGTGAAGCCATCGCTAATTCCGCGAAAATCGAGCCAACAGTGGCTAAGTTCATGAATGAATAGGGGACCCGTGTGGAGGTACTCGATTCCGTATTGCTTTCGCCAGTCGAATGTCTTCTGCCACGCACCGTAGCACTCCGGAGGCAGCGCAAAGGTGGACGAGCCAAACCCCAGCACGTGCATTAGCAACGACTCATCGTATCCCTGGTATCGATAACTGATGAAACCACCTTCCGGGGTACCGCCGTGAATGATCGTGACATCTTCAACAGTCTCGGTCGGCCAACCGTTTGCATTACACGGAACGGCGTATAGCGCCCACTGCCAGTCGGCGCGGCGAAACAGCGCGTCGGCGGTTTCGCGGATTTCACGCTCGGCGGGGGCGTCAGCGTCAAAAAACGCCGCCGTCGTAAGCATCCCCGCCAGCAGAAACGCGCTGTCAACCGTGGAAAGCTCACACTTCCCGGCACGACGGCCGTCTTTCATCTCCAGAAAGTGATAGTAGAAACCTTTGTAGCCCGTCACGTCCGACTCGGGTCCCTGTGGGCTGTGGTCAAAGAATCGCAGGGCAGTCAAAACGCGTTCAGCCGCGTCCGCTCGCTTGAGCCAACCATTAGCTACTGCAATCGGATGACAACTCAATCCCAGCCCGGTGGCCGCAATACTGCAAGGCGAATCTTCGCGTGTGTTGTCGGCCACAAGTCCGTTCGTGCCATTTGTATGGTCCACAAAATAGCGGAAGGCCAATCGCTGGAGATCGATGATATCGTCGGGCACTTCCGTCATGTTGATTTGTCTCTAAGTCGAACCGTCAGATCGTATACGCCCTAAGCTAACTTAAGCAACGGGCACGGACAGCTGCCGTTAATGCGGCTTACTGTTTGTCCATAATGATTTTAAGCCCCTGAAGGTAATAGGCCCATACTTTCTCGGTCATTTCCTTTTCCTTTTCACTGGCGTTATTATCTGAACTCAACTCGATGGTTGTCCCTTTGGCGTTCTCTTGCAGGGTAACCGAAACGGCCTGGTAATTTTCCGGCGCATCCGGCTTGTCGGAAGCCGGCGAGTAATGTGTGTACTTCAGACTCTCTTGGGAAGTGATCTCCAGTATTTCTCCCTTGTCCTCAAACCTTCTGCCGTTGAAGTCTTTTCTCCATATGATGCTGCTGCCTTTCTGCCAGTCAGATACCTGCTGTGAGCCCAGCATATATTTCGCAACGATCTCCGGATCGACCAAAGCCTTCCAGGCCTCATCAACCGTGTTATTTATCTGTATGCTGCTTTTGGCTATCAACTTTCTAGCTTTCGTAGGCACACGTGAGTCTGATCGGGCGGAGTTCCTCGGGTAGGCAGCATCTGAGTCCACTTTGAGACGTCGGTTATGGGTTGATTTCCAATGACGCGATCTTGTCGCCTTCGAGTCCAAAGAAGAATCGGAGACTTGTGGGGCTACCGGGAAAGTTTCCGGTTAGTCGGCCGGTAACGACAGTCTTTCCATTCTTCTGTTCGCACGCGAAAAGCTTGATCGTATACTGATATTTTGTCGAGGCACTCGTCTTCCACTCCTTGATCGCGGCCCGGCCTTTGTAAGTATGGCCCTCGTCCTTCACGACGGCATTTTCAGCAAAACATTGAGAAATGGCCTCGCTGTCGCCTTTGTCCGCAGTGAAGTAGGCGGCGATGGGTTTTGGAAGATCGAGCGATTTGTTTGTCCGATACGATATTTCACTTGATGACACGAACGACAGCGCAGCCACGGCATCCGTGTGCTTGGGAGGCGAAGATGCCGTCTCGCGCTCGGCAAGTGCCTCGTCCAGGAGCCTGAGGAGCGCCGGGCTGGCCTCCAGTGGGACGAACGAGATCATGCACGCCTGCTCTACGGACACTTTTTCTGCTTCCTCGATGAGCTGCTGCTTGAGGTCCTCACGTGTGTAAGTGACGACGAAGCAATAATCATGCTCCACCAATTCGCCTTTCCAGAGAAACATCGCAGGACCGCTGAACACCGGCCCCCCGAAAGCGAGTCGCTTGGAAAGCAGGTGCTTGAGGATATAGAGGCCTTGCTGCCTGATCTCGGCGCTAATAAAAACCTGATAGTAACTCACGTTCATCCCCTTTGTTGTTGGTTGCGAACCATTTGTTAGTCACCGGGTAAACACAGTCTTGCCGTGGGTGCGACCTTCGACCATGGCCAGGATCGCCTGCTTGGCCTCCTCCATGGGCATCACCCCGCCGATCTCGGGCTTAATCCCGGCATTGATCACGAAGCGGATCATGTTATTCATCTCCTCAAGCGTCCCCATGATCGAGCCCGTGACCGTGATCTTTTCGGTGAATAGGCGCAGCAAATTCGCGCTGGGATCGTTCCCCGAGGTGACACCCACGGTTACGACGGTGCCGCCCGCTCGGACGGACTGAAGCGAATGCTCCCAAGTGGGTTTTCCGATATTGTCAACAACCACATCGACCCGGCGCGGCAGCTTCTCGTTTTGTCCGAACGTTCGATGCGCCCCAAGCCTCTCGGCAAGCGCTCGGCCTTCGGGAGTCCCGCTCGTCACCCACGTTTCAACACCGGCGGCGCGAGCCATTTGAATTAACGCCGTGGACATGCCGCCCGACGCGCCCTGGACGAGGAGCGTCTGACCGGGCTGAATGCGTGACCTGGTGAACAGGGCCCTGTAGGCGGTGAGCCATGCCGTACCGAGCACTGAGGCGTTGAGGGCCGAAATGCCCTCTGGCAGGGGAATGGCATTGCGCTTCGGCATGGCGACATAATCGGCAAAGGTTCCCTGCACAACCTCGCTGAAGATATGCCAATGCGGGTCCAGCGTCTCGTCACCGCGCCAATCGTCGCTGCCCATCACGGGATAGATCACGACCGGCGTTCCGTCATCGAGCGTACCTGCTCCATCATTTCCCAGGATCATCGGGTAGGTAATTCCCTCCGCGTGCGAAGTGAGCCCTCGCAGCGTGAAGATGTCGTGCCGGTTGAGACTCGCGTGGGTCACCTTCACCCGGACCCACCCTTCGGGAATTTTCGGTTCGGGCCGATCTCCCAGGACAAGACCGGCCATGGAGTCATCTGTGTGGGGCTTTTGGCAATAGGCTGCGAACATAGGTTGTTAGTGGGTTTTGGTTTTCATCAAACAGCGGGCACGGTGCCGCCGTCGATCACGTATTCGCTCCCATGAATCGAAGCTGCCCGGTCGGATACGAGAAAGGCCACCAGCTCAGCAACCTCTTCAGGGCGTCCCGGCCGGCCGATCGGAATTCCTCCAAGCGAATCCATCAGGCGCTCGCGCGCAGCGCCTTCGTCGATGCCGTCTTTCTTGGCCAGCCGGGCGATCAGGGCCTGAGCGGCGGTGGTTTCAATGAAGCCGGGCGCGACTGTGTTCACTCGAATGCCTTTCGGCCCGACCTCCTTCGAGAGCCCCTTGCTGTACGTCGTCAGTGCCGCCTTGGCGGCTGCATAGGCGAGCGTCGCTTCGAACAGCGGCAAGCGCCGTTGAATCGAGGAAATGTGGATGATAACGCCCGATCCTTGCTTCAGCATTCCGGGCAGCAGTCGGCGGTCGAGGCGGACGGCTGCGAACAGGTTGGTGTTGATTGTCTTCTGCCAATCCTCGTCGCTGAGAGCGAGCACTCCGCCGCTCGGCGCAGAAGATCCGCCAACGCAGTTGACGAGGATGTCCACGCCGCCGAGACGGTTCAGAACTTCGCCGAAAACCTTCTCGACGCCCTCCGGTGTGGCGACGTCAGCCTGGACAAATAATTCGACCTTCTGGCCGTCTGGCAACGGCGAGCGTGCGGTGGTCGCAACCGTAGCACCACCGGCAGTAAGTCGCTGAACGATGGCCTGGCCCATGCCTTTGGTGCCGCCGGTGACGAGAACGCGCTTGGTCGCGAACTCGCTCGGATCGGCCGAGAAGCGTTGCGCAGTCATTGGATCTCCAGACGGGTAATCTTCCCTTGGCCGAGTGTGAAGATGAAACGGAGCTCAACGGGGCTACCGGGGAAGTTGCCGGAAACGCGGCCCGTGGCAGTTGTGTTGGCGGCCGTCTCGGCGACGTTGATGACGGCGACGGTGACGCTGTGCTTTGCGTTAGACTCCTCCATCCATTTGCGAATGGCCAGGAGGCCGCGCCTCTCCTGACCCTCATCCTTGACGGCGGCACCCTCGGTAAAGAGGCCGATCATGGCGTCCACATCGTGATTATTGTGGCCGGCGAAATACGCCGTCAGTGGCTCCAGTAATTTTGTAGACATAATTTGGTATCGCCTCGTTAAATCACCCAGCAGGCCGAAACCTGCGATCTTTTCTTGCCTCAACTGGGGTGTAGTTAGATGCCTTCAACAATGAGGCCGCGATAGGTCGCGCCTTTGAATCGATGCTTTGCCGCCGCTTGATACGCGGGACTCTCGTACCATTGCCTGGCCTCTTCCATTGACGGAAATTCGGCGATTGCCACGCCCTCTGGCACCGGCCCTTCGAGCACCTCCTGGCGACCGTAGGCCGCCAGGAACTTGATTGGCAGGACCCTCAAGGCTCGACGGCGCCAGCTTCGCGTAGGCATCGAGTTCGGACTTGTCAGTGGTGCGCTCGCGTATGAAGATCACGTAGGCAAGCATTTTTCCTCCTTTGGAGCTTATTATGTGGTTCAATGGCGGATCACGACTTTGCCGGTGACTTTGCGGCCCGCGTAATGGCTCAAGCCGGCTTTGGCGTCTTCGAAAGAAAACACGCTGTCGATGCCCGGCCGGATCTGATGCTGCTCCATCACGCGGCACAGGTCTTCGAGATCACGACGGCTGCCGGTCGCGATTGGCTGGTATGTCGCTTGGCTCAAGAACATGGGTACGAAGTCGATGCCGCCCGCCATGCCCGCCAGAGCACCCACGAGGGATACCTGGCCGCCATAGGCGATCGCCTTGACCGACTGCGCCAGCGTACCGGGTCCGCCGACCTCCACCACCCGATCCACGCCGCGGCCTCCGGTGAGCTCGCGCACCTTATCGCCCCAATCCGGTACGTCGCGAGTGTCGATCACCTCGCCAACGCCCATCTCACGAAGACGGGCCGCATTCTCCGGATTGGATGACGTCGCGATCACGCTTGCGCCGAGCGCCTTGGCCAGTTAAACCGCGAACAGCGAAACCCCGCCCGCTCCTTGTGTGAGGACTATTTGTCCCGCCCTCACACCCGCTAGCGCAGACCACGCCGTCACGGCAACGCATGGCAGCGTCGCTGCCTCCTCGAAGGTGAGATAGCCCGGCATCGCAACAAGCGCTTCGGCGCTCACGGCCTTGTACTCGGTCAACCATCCGTCACAATCGACGACATATTGTACGGGCATCGCATTGAATGTCCCGCCGAACCAATTCGGGAAGAAGGAGTTGATGACCCGGTCGCCGACTTTGAAGCGTGTTACGCCCGCGCCGACCGCGACTACTTCGCCAGCGCCATCCGAGAGCGGCACACGACTGGGCGGGACCGGCATCGGATACTCGCCATTGATAATCATCAGGTCGCGGACGTTGAGCGAGCTCGCTCGTACACGGACGAGCACCTCGCCAGCGGCAGGCGATGGAACATTGCGCTCGGCTAGGACGAGGCCGTCCACACTTCCAGGCCGATCCAGCTGGTGCACACGCATTTTTGTGCCGCTGGCAGTGATATTCGAATCGTCTTCCATTCATCAATCTCCTCTCTTTTTTGCTCAACATTCTTTCTGTGGGGGGCGTTATGGCTTCTCCTTGTCCACGCCGCCGAGACGGGTTAGAACTTCGCCGACTGACCTTCTTGATGCCCTCCGGGGTGGCAATGTGGGCCTGGACGAATAATTCGACCTTTTGACCGTCGGGCAACGGCGAATAGGCACCACGCCGAGCCCAAATCCATCGGCCACCGGCAGCAGGTCGCGATCCGGCGTGCGCTGCAGGAGGTTGTATTCAATCTGAGTGGCGCAGACGGCCCTCCAGCCTCTGAGATCAGCAGTGTTGGCTGCGGTCGCAATCCGCCAGGCCGGGAAATTGGAGAGGCCTCCATAAACGATCTTGCCGGTGCGGACGAGATCGTCGAGACCGCGGGCAATCTCCTCCATCGGTGTAACGAGTCATCCATTTGAACGAAATAGAGATCGATGCGATCGGTCTTCAGTAGTTTGAGACTCGCTTCGACCGATTGGACCATGTTCTTCCGGTTATTACCGAGGTGAGCGATGGCTGGCTTGACGGAGGCGCCGCGCGTGAACTTCGTGGCGATGATGAAGTCGGCGCGGTTCGCCGCGATAGCTTCGCTGACCAGTGTTTCGGAAACGCCGTGCTGATAATTGTCAGCGATGTCGATAAAGTTGCCGCCTGCGTCGGCGAATCCGGCGATGATGCGGTTGACTTCTTCAGGAGTGGCTCCGTAGCCCCAGGCCTGACCGAACATCCCGTGCCGAGCGCGAGCCCAGATACTTTCAATCCGGTTCTTTCGCCGAAGATTTTGTATCGCATGAAACCTCCTTGCTCTGAGACAATTTTGGCAGTATACTTACTCACTAGCAAGTACGCACTATAAAGTATGTTACCAATTAAAAAGTATGCCTAAGAAATATACACCCACAACGGCCGCCCAAGATGTGGAAGCCGCCTTTCGCCTCCTCGAAGGACGTTGGAAACTTGTCATACTCTTTCATTTGTTCGGTGGCAAGGTGCTGCGTTTTTCCGATTTAGACCGCGCAATTCCGAACATCACGCAGAAGATGCTTGGCCAACAACTCCGTCGAATGGAGTCTGACGGTATCGTCGTGCGTAAGGCCTATCCCGAAGTGCCTCCCAAAGTGGAATACAGTCTCACGGCGTGGGGCCAGGCGCTGTGTCCCGCGCTGGACGCGATTTTGAAGTGGGCCGATCTCAGGCAGCAGATGTGAAACCGGTCGGGGATTTGGCGGGAGGGTCGCAGGAACTCAGCCGGAATCCCTCATCAGGTCTGCAAGGATCTTCCAATGCAGACCGTGCGGCCTGCGCTCTCCTCGCTCCCGGAGCCGGAGGGTGCTCACGTTGACGCCGATCTGCCGGGCTAGGACCGCTTTGCTAAGGCCAAGCTTCTTCCGGAGCGCGATAATCTTCGGCGAGGAAAACCTACTTTTGGACAAGGAGTGCCTGGGCGCTTCGACAGGAAGCCATCTCCGGCAACGAAATCTTCGACCAGCTTGCAGTAAGGGCCGACACTGAACCGAAGTATGAATAATTGGACACCATGGGAAACGGCAAGCTGTTGCAGCGCATACAGTCGGGATTTCGACACGAGAGCTGAAAGCGCGACACCTACATTCTTTGATAGCTGTTTTCTGCCCTCGGCAGCACCACTTTCGACCTATAACCCTGGTCACCTCCAGTGATGATTCCTTTGGAATGACGCTTGCTGATTTGTTGTTCGTGCGAAGTCGACTGGTCTCGGGTTACCAGATCTTCTGTGCACCGGAATTTTGGCGACCAGGAGTTGATTCTGAAAAGGCGGAGTGGATTGTCATATGGCCAAGAAAAAGGTAGCGGATCTGCTGGTGGAGGTTCTTGCTGAAGCAGGAGTTCGCAGGATCTACGGCGTCTCTGGCGATTCGCTTAATGGCATCACGGACTCAATCCGTTCGGCGAACAATATTCAGTGGGTTCATCTGAGACATGAAGAAACGGCCGCTTTTGCCGCAGGAGCGGAAGCGCATCTTACGGGCACATTGACGGTCTGCGCCGGGAGCTGCGGTCCCGGCAATCTGCACTTAATCAACGGGCTGTACGATTGCCACCGCAGTCGCGTACCCGTCCTGGCCATCGCCGCGCAAATACCAAGTGCTGAAATCGGGAGTGGATATTTTCAGGAGACTCATCCTGAGCATCTGTTCGCGCAGCGCAGCCATTACTGTGAACTGGTCTCGCAGCCTGAGCAGATGCCCCGCGTACTCGACATCGCCATGCAGACTGCGCTCTCAAAGCGCGGTGTTGCAGTGATCGCCCTGCCAGGCGATGTTGCCTTGCGAGATGCCGTCGAGCAAGCACCGCGACTGCATTTCTCTGAGCCAAGACCTACAGTGTGTCCCTCCGGCGACGAAATCAACATACTCGCTGATGTTCTGAATCGGTCGAAAAAGATAACGATCCTGGCCGGCGCGGGCTGTGCCGGAGCTCACACCGAGCTGATTGAAGTCGCCGGCAGGCTACAAGCTCCCATCGTTCACGCGCTGCGGGGGAAAGAGTTCATCGAGTTCGACAATCCGTTTGATGTGGGTATGACAGGTCTGCTCGGTTTCTCCTCCGGCTATCACGCCATGATGAACTGCGATGTGTTGCTGATGCTTGGAACAGACTTTCCGTATCAGCAGTTCTTCCCTAAAGACGCGACGGTCGTGCAGATCGACCTTCGCGGTGAACAACTCGGACGCCGCACCAAGGTTGACTTCGGCTTTGTGGGAGATGTAAAGACTACGCTCCGAGCCCTGTTACCCAAGCTTCGGGAAAACCAATACGCAGCACATTTGAAAGAGTCACTCGATCACTATCGGAAGGCACGCAAAGGCCTGGACGAACTGGCAACACCGAATTCCGGCAAGAAGCCGATCCATCCTCAATATGTCGCACGCGTGCTCGATCAACTCGCAGCCGAGGACGCA
>JAOAPR010000138.1 GCA_025463005.1 Bryobacterales bacterium
AGACCCAGAAACGCCAGCGCCATTTCATCCTTGGTCTGCTCGCCGAACCTGACCCGCACAGGCGGGCGCGACGGATTATGCGGATTCGCAGCCGAGTTGTCGTAAGTAAACTCCAGCTCGATCTTGGTCCCCTTCGCCAGCTTAATCGGTTTCTCGTACCGATACTGCCCCTGCCAGTTGAAATCCCAGTCCTTGATCCAGATCAGAGGGATCACGGAGCCGTCCGGCAACCGCGCATTGACCTTCATCTCCGTCGCCAGATAATGCGCATGCGGCGTGATGCCCCACAGCTCGGCATCCTGGGGCACGGTGACCGAAGCCTTCACCACATAGTGCGATTCGCCCGCCGGAATATCCAGGTAGCGATTCATCACCAGCAGCAGCGCCCGGCCTTTTGTAGGCGGACCGGAGAATTTCAGCCCGATCGACGATTGATCCTGCTCCGGCTTACCCGAAGGATGGTAGTGAATCTGGACCACTACGTCTGTGCCCGGCCGGACCGGCTGAGAGAGCGCCGGTTCCGCAGGCAGCGGAGTATATCCGGGAGCCCAGCCCATCACCAGTCCCGCGCCTGCAAATCCCGGGCCGCCGAAACACGGATACCCGGAGCCTCCGGACGCTGCCGCCAGTTTACGAGCAGTGCCGGTCGGATCCAGGAAGACCAGCGCATGATGCACCACCCGCGGGTTGCCCGGGCGAAACTCCGCGCCGCTCACGTACGATTCGTGATCGAGATTCGTCGGCAGCACGAAGCACCGGAATCGGTCCGGACCATCGGCCGTCACGGTATATGGTGCGGACATCTTCAACACCTGGTCGGGTTCGCCGGCCTGCCACCCGCTCGGGAAGCTTGGAACCGCCGGTCTGTCAGCCGCATCGCCTTCGGGAGCCCCCGCCTCGGCCCATTCCTGAATCCGTGCGATCTGTTCGTCGGTCAGGCGCCGGGTATGGGTGAAACTGCCGTAGCCCGGCTCGGGCTTCCATGGCGGCATGTAGCGTTTCTTGGTGACGTTGGCGATCAGGCTCGCGCGCTTCGCCGCGTCCTGATACGTCAGCAGCGAAAAGGGAGCTACTTCGCCCGGCCTGTGGCAAGTCGCGCAGTTCTCGTATAGTATCGGAGCGATATCTTTGTTGAATGTCGGGGCGGCCGTGGCGCCAGCCAGCGCAGCGATGAATCCGATCAAAAGCTCATTTGTTCTCGACATTAATCGCACATCCTACCGCCCTGGTTCTGGATTCTTTGGGAGCTTTCCCTGCCAGCACGGCATCCAGTGCGTTGCGAAGCTCGGGCTCCGTCGCGGCGTAGCGAGGCCGGGTCAGATCCTCCACCTTATTATCGATCCGCCCCAGATACAGCACCTCGCCGCTCGGCGAGAGCACTGCGACCTCTGGAGTCACCTTCGCTCCGGCCAAACGCGCCAAAGTAAGGCGAGCATCGTTCAGCATCGGAAAGCTGTAGCCGAACTCCTGCGCGTACTTTCGAACAGCCGCGTCGGACACCGTGCTATCCGACTGCACGGCATAGAACGCCACCCCGCGCGGTTCGTAAACCGCCCGCATCCGGTTCATTTCCGGTACATATCCGTTGGCCAGCGGACAATCCGTCATGGTGAAAAACAGCACTATCACCCGCTTCGACTGCCATTCCTCAGCAGTGTGGGTGATCCCGTTGGTGTCCCGCAGCTCAAACCGCACGGGTGTGGCCCCGGAAACCACCCCGCACGCCAGTGCCGCGACCACATAAAGCTTCCGCATCGGCTTTCGCTCCATTATACGGCCTTGTCGCCCGCTGAGGCGTTAACTCTTTATCCCGTATGTAGTTAGTCGTCCCTTAACACCAAACTTGACAACCCAGCACTAAGATTGCATAATGGTTGCAGGCTAAATTAGAGCCACAGAATCCTCGGAAGGAAGTGCCACATAATGAGCAAGATCATTGGGATTGACCTGGGAACAACCAACTCCGTTGTCGCCGTAATGGAGGCTGGGACGCCGGTCGTTATACCGAACCAGGAGGGGGGCCGGACTACGCCCTCAGTAGTGGCGTTTGCGAAGAGCGGCGAACGGTTGGTGGGCCAAGTCGCTAAGCGCCAAGCGGTTACGAACGCCGAGAACACCATTTACTCAATCAAGCGGTTCATGGGGCGGCGGTTCGACGAAGTTTCGGAAGAAAGTAAGCTGGTCCCCTACAAGGTGGTCCGCGGCGACAATGGCGACGCTCGCGTTGAGGTAGCCGGCAAAAAGCTGCCTCCGCCTGAAATCTCCGCCATGATCCTCGCCAAGCTGAAGGAAGCGGCCGAGGCCTATCTAGGCGAAAAGGTCACCCAGGCGGTGATCACCGTCCCGGCATACTTCAATGACGCGCAGCGCCAGGCCACCAAGGATGCCGGCAAGATCGCGGGCCTGGAAGTGATGCGTATCATCAATGAGCCGACCGCGGCCGCACTGGCCTACGGGCTCGACCGCAAGAAGAACGAGACCATCGCGGTCTACGACTTCGGCGGCGGCACCTTCGATATTTCGATCCTCGAAGTAGGCGACGGCGTGGTCGAAGTGAAGTCCACCAACGGCGACACCCACCTGGGCGGCGACAACATCGACCAGCGCATCATCGACTGGCTGATTCAGGAGTTCAAGCGCGACCAGGGCATAGACGTTTCGAAAGATCAGATGGCTCTGCAGCGCCTCAAGGAAGCCGGTGAGAAGGCCAAAATCGAGCTTTCGACGCTTCTGGAGACCGAGATCAATCTCCCCTTCCTGACCGCGGACGCCAGCGGCCCGAAGCACTTGGCCGTCAAGCTCACCCGCGCACGTCTGGAGCAGATGATGGCCGACATTCTGGAACGGACCGTAGAGCCTTGCAAAAAGGCTCTCACCGACGCCGGAATGCAGCCCTCGAATATCGATGAAGTGGTCCTGGTCGGCGGTTCCACCCGCATCCCCAAGGTCCTCGAGATCGTCAAGAACCTGTTCGGCAAGGATCCCAATCGCAGCGTGAACCCCGACGAAGTGGTCGCGGTAGGCGCGGCCGTGCAGGGCGGAGTGCTGGGCGGGGAAGTCAAAGACGTCCTGCTGCTGGACGTTACGCCTCTCTCGCTCGGCATCGAGACCCTGGGCGGCGTGTTCACCAAACTCATCGATCGGAATACGACCATTCCGACGCGCAAGAGCGAAGTGTTCTCGACTGCGGCCGACAGCCAGACCTCGGTCGAGATCAAGGTCTTCCAGGGCGAGCGCGCCATGGCCAAGGACAACCGCCTCCTGGGAGTGTTCCAGCTGGTGGGCATCCCGCCGGCTCCACGCGGTATCCCGCAGATCGAAGTGACGTTCGATATCGATGCTAACGGCATCCTGAACGTCACGGCCAAGGACAAGGCCACCAACAACGAGCAGAAGATCACCATTACGTCGTCTTCGGGCCTAAGTAAGGACGAAGTCGACAAGATGGCCCGCGACGCCGAATCCCACGCGTCCGAGGATCAGAAGCGCAAGGACGAGATCGACGCCCGCAACAAGGCCGATTCGACTCTTTATCAGGTCGAGAAGCTGCTTAAAGAGCATCGCGACAAGATCAGCGACTCCGACGCGAAGGCGGTGGAGGAAGCGCTCGAAAACACCCGCAAGAAGATCGCCGACGGCAGTGTCGAGGAGATCAATAAGGCGGTCGATGCGTTGACCCAGGCCAGCCACAAGCTGGCGGAAGCGATGTACAAGTCGGCCAGCGCGGGTCCGCAACCAGGCGCCGGCGCCCCCACGGACAATGGAGCCAAGACCGCGGATTCCGATGAGAAGCCGAAAGACAACGTGGTCGACGCCGAATTCGTGGACGTAGACGATAAGAAGTAACCAGCGGCCAGGGGCACCCCTGGCTGCCAGTTATGGATGCACGAGGTCGAGCGCACAGTGCGGGTCGCGCACGTTTGGAGCGAAGCATGACTCGCGACCCGCTGCGTTGTGCGCGATGTAAGTTATGGATTTTTACGAAACACTCGGGGTGAAACGCGACGCCGGCGCGGAGGACATCCGCAAGGCCTACCGTAAGCTTGCGCGCAAGCACCATCCCGATCTCAATCCGGGCGACAAAGCCGCCGAGGATCGTTTCAAGAAGGTTCAGGAAGCCTATGACGTCCTGAGCGATGCCAAAAAGAAGCAGATGTACGATCAGGTCGGCTTCTATTCGGAGAACGGCATGCCCGCCGGAGGCGCAGGCGCCCGCAGCAGCGGCCCCAATATGGGCTTCGGCGGATTCGATTTCTCCGATCTGTTTACGCGGGGCGCCGCCGGTTCTGGTGGCGCTGCCGGCGCGCACTCCTCCGGGAGCACCGGCACATCCGGCAATTTCCAGGACATCTTCAATCAGTGGTTCAGCCGCTCGCAGGGCTCCGAGCAGCAGCCGCCGCAAAAAGGAACCGACCTCGAGTACGGGTTGAACATCGACTTCTGGCAGGCCATCCGCGGCACCCAGGTTCGCCTGAGCGTCACTCGTCAAGAGGCGTGTACGGTTTGCAACGGCACTGGCACCCGCGCCGGCGCCAACGCCGTGTGTCCGGAATGCAACGGTAGCGGGAATGTCACGCAGGTGGCCGGGGCCATGCGCTTCAGCCTTAACTGCCCGCGCTGCGAAGGTTCCGGCCGTCTCGGCAATCGTTGCTCGAACTGCCATGGCGACGGGCGTATTTCGAAGACCGAAACAGTGGAAGTCCGCATTCCGCCAGGCGCCCAGCAAGGCTCGCGCTTACGCGTGGCGGGCAAGGGCAACGCAGGAACGTTGGGCGCGCCGGCGGGCGATCTCTACATCACGGTCCGGGTCGAGCCGCATCCCTTCTTCCGGCGCGATGGCGACGACATCGAAATTACGGTGCCCATCCGCATCGACGAAGCCGGTCTGGGCACAAAAATCGAAGTTCCCACCATTGACGGGCGAGCGCTGCTTAAAATTCCACAGGGAACCAAGAACGGCCAGAAGTTTCGCCTTCGCGAGAAGGGCGTGCTCAACGCGCGCACCAGTTCGCGAGGCGATCAGATCGTCGAAGTGAGCGTACAGGCGCCGGTAGTTCAGGACGAGCGCACCAAGGAAATTCTGCGCGAGTACGCGAATCTCCACCCCGACGATCCCCGCGCCGAAATCTGGAGCAAGGTATGACCGGAAAGCGCGAGTCGAAAAAAGCCGCCTTCATGATCTCGGCCGTGGCCGAGCAGTACCAGCTCCATCCTCAGACGCTGCGCCTGTACGAGCGCGAAGGGTTGCTCAAGCCGTCCCGCAGCGAAGGCAACACGCGGCTTTACACCCAGGAGGATTTGGAACGCCTGGAAGTGATCCTCAAGCTGACGCGCGACCTGGGCGTGAACCTGGCGGGTGTCGAGATCATTCTGAACATGCGCGAGAGAATGTCCGAGATGCAAAGGCAGATTGAAGCCTTCGTCTCCAGCCTGAACGCGGAAATGTCGCAGCGGGTTCGTCCCTCCGCGTCTTCTCAACCTTCGAATTCCTTGATCCCGGTGATTCAGGTCCGGCCGCGTCCGAAAAAAGCCGGTTAACCCTTACCGACTACCTGCCCCGTGGTCGCATCGACGAACACGGTGTACTCGGCTGAGCCCGCCGTTTCGCCCCACATCACGCGCCACACCGGATCCTGAAACCGAGGCGTAAACTCCAGAAGAAAATTCACCGGCGGTTTGGTCCCTGGCTTATCGAGATAAGCTTTGCTGCTGGACATGGCGCTTTCAAGCGCCGCCGGCGTATCGATGCGGAATACGCTCGCCGCGAACGGTTTTTCCTGGCCGCTCGATCCGCTCCACGATTGCGATTTTCCGGCGAAAACACCTTTATGCAACGGTCCCGGAGCCTCTATCGCCGACCACGAGTAAATCCTGGCTCCCTGCTGCGTAGGCGACACGTAGGTGATTTCCCAGGCTCCGGCTTTTCCGGCTTCTGACGGCACGTCGGTCAGATTGATGCTGCGGATGTGGATGGGCAGGGAATCGCCGGCCCACATCCGCGCCGCCGGATAGGTGGACAGGAAAGCTTGTTGCGCCGTGACCGGCGCTGGTGGTTTTTCAGGCTCCTTGACCTTGGTTTCTGTTGGCGCATCGGAACAGGAGGAAAGAAGAAGGATCAGACCTAGCGAAGCAAAGACTCTCACACTTCTACTTTCTGATGCTGCGGCGCGAAGTGTCAACTTTTTCCAATCGTTTGTGTCAATAGATCACAATGGAGTGACAATGTCTCAGCCCCTGCAGGGCCCGCCCTTACAAGGAAAAGTATCCATCGTGACCGGTGCGAGCCGGGGAATCGGGCGCGGAATCGCGCTGCGCCTCGCCGCGGCGGGTTCGAGCCTAGTCCTATGCGCGCGCGATCAGGCGCTGCTCGATGCCGCCGCGTCCGAGATCCGCGGCGCCGGCGGAACCGCGGAAACGATTGCTCTTGACCTGCGCGCGCCCGACTCCGGCCAGTGCATCGTGGAGTTCACCATTGAGCGTTTTGGGCGCGTCGACATCGTGGTGAACAATGCGGGCGCGACCAAACGCGGCGACTTCCTGGATCTGACGGACGAAGATTTCACCGATGGCTTCGCGCTCAAATTCTTCGGTTCCGTGCGACTCACGCGCGCCGCTTGGCCCCACTTGAAAGCCGGCGGGGGATCCGTCGTGTTCATCTCCGGCGTGGGCGGCCGAACGCCCGGAGCACAGTTCGCCATCGGCGGATCGGTAAACGCGGCGCTGCTCTCGCTAACCAAGGCTCTGGCCGATCTTGGCCTGCGCGATGGGGTTCAGGTCAACGCGATTAACCCGGGTACCATCCGCACTGCACGATACACGTCACGATTGACCGCGCTGGCGAAAGAGCGCGGGCTCGACCGGGACACTGCCGAGCGCGAGTACGTCCGGAACGCCGCGATCGCCCGTATCGGCGAGCCCGAAGATATCGCTGGTCTGGTGGAGTTTATCGCCGGTCCCAACGGCCGGATGCTCCACGGTGCGCTGATCGACATGGATGCCGGGGCCACTAAGACCATTTGAGTTGACCGCCGCCGTCCGGATCTCGCACAATTCCGCGATCAGGTTCCCGGCCCAGCGATAGATATTGTGTTCCCGAACCACCTCGCGCATGCGGTGCATCCGCAGACGGCGCTCTTCCGGCGACATTTCCAGGCTCCTCTGTATCGCTGTCGCCATTTCCTCGGTATCATACGGATTCACCAGCAAAGCGTCCACCAGCTCGTGGCACGCCCCGGTGAACCGGCTCAGGATGAGCACGCCTTGATCGTCGCTGCGTGCCGCGACGTACTCCTTCGCCACCAGGTTCATTCCGTCGTGCAGCGACGTCACCATGCACACATCGGCGTGCTGGTAGTACGGCAGAATCTCTTCCCGGCTATGATGCCGCGTCAGCAGAACAATGGGACGCCAGTCGCTAGTCTCAAATCGCCGGTTGATCCGCTCGGCTTCCTGTTCCACTTCGACGATCAGGTCGTGATACCGCCGGATCTCCGAGCGGCTTGGTGCGCCCACCTGGACGAACGTAAATTCCCCGCGGTGCGCAGGATATTTCTCGAAAAACCGTTCGATCCCACGGAACCGCTCCGGGATGCCCTTGGTGTAATCGATGCGGTCCACGCCGATGCCCATAAAAGGGGCGCGCACGCCATGCTTCGCAAGTAATTCCGCGCGCTTCAGATACCTCAGCTCGGAGTCGGCCGGCGGGCTCGATTCCTGATCCATCGCCACACTGATGGGGAACCGCTTCACCACGGTCAGGTGGCCGTGCCGGCTGACCGCGCTGCGCTCGCGTTCGATCCGGGACTCCAGGACGCGATCCACAGTTTCCAAAAAATTGTTGCAGTGCGACTGGATGTGGAATCCCACCAGGTCCGCTCCCAGCAGGCCTTCCAGCAGCTCGCGCTGCCACGGGCAGATACCGAACGCTTCCGGATTCGGCCAAGGAATGTGCCAGAAGATGGCCACCCGCGCATCCGGACGCTCGGCCTTGATCAGTTGCGGCAATAGAGCGAAATGATAATCCTGCACCACTACTACCGGGTTCTCTTCTCCGCTGATCTCCTCGAGCACGGCATCCGCGAACTTCTGGTTCACCGCCCGGTAGTAGTTCCAGTCGTCCGCGCGGAAGGTGGGCCGCGTGTGAGCGATATGGCATAGCGGCCACAGCCCCTCATTGGCGAAACCTAAATAGAAGCCCTGCGATTCCTTTTCCGTCAGCCACACCCGACGCAGCGAATATTGCGGATGATCCGGCGGAACGCGAAGCCGGCCATTCTCATCAGCAGTTTCGCGATCGGCGTCGCCGGTGGCCTGCGCGATCCAGGTCCCGTCACAGGCGCGCAGGATCGGTTCGAGCGCGGTCACCAGGCCGCTGGCGGGCACCGAACATTGAATCCCGTTCGCCCTGCGGAAGTGCTCGTAGGGTTCGCGATTGGAGACCGCGACCAGACGGCTGCCGTTCAATCGTCCCTGCACGAAGACGCGCAGCCGGTCCGTAGTCCAGTGAGAATCGGCCGAATCGCGCAGACGCGCTTCCTCTTCGGCCGCGGCCCGCGCCGCCGTGTAGCTTGACGCCAGCCGCGAGACTTCGCGTTTCAGCGGTTCGAACACCGGCTCTTCGGGCAGAGGAGGTGCCGCTACCGCACTGCCCATGCGGAGATCCTGCAGCCACTGGGTCATGCGTTGTAACGGCACGCCCAAACCCCACTTGATCGTGACAAAGGTGATCAAGAGGATCAAAGCCGTTTGCAGGCTCACGCTTGCCAGGGTGCGACGCCAGGCTTCCGACGAGCGAACGTCGATAAACGAGGCATCGTTAAACAATGCCAAGGTGCCCACTGTGGCCGAGCCCGTCCGCAACGGAAGCACTGTGACGTGCATCAGGACGCCTCCCAGGCGAACGAAATCCGCATGGTCCGCCTGATTCACGTCCTGATCCGGATCGTTATTCACGCTCGTCTCGGGTTCCAGCCCGGCTGCAGGAGGCATGCCGTTGAGCCGCGCGAGCAGACCCGAGGTGATCGCCACCGGCAAGCCTGCAGCATCATATACAGCCATGCCGGCCAGCCTTTGGCCGTCCTTAAACCGGTCCACCATGGTCTGCAATTCGCCATAGGCCCGGCGGGCGAGGAGCGGTTCGACTGTCTTGGCCTGCGCTTCGGCGAGATCGTGCGCCTGGCGGCGAAGATCGCGTTCCAGTTCCCGCCGCTCGGATTGCACCTGCCGATACGCAAAGCTTGTCGCTACGGCGGCGACGCCTGCTATCAACAGCAACGTGAGCCGGACAGTAAGACGCATATTGTGGATAGATGCGCCAGGTGGCGCTCCTATTACATCGTTTCTAAGTGAGGCAGTCGAGGGGGTTAGCGGCTCTGTTTGGTTTTAACCAGACTGTTATATGCGGCCTCGACGAACATGTCCGTAGTCCAAGCCCCCGTCGCCGAACCATATTGGGGATCGTAATCGCGCGTGGGCCGGGCGGCTTTCACCTGATCGAGCGTCATTCCCTTGCGGATCATGTCCTGAATGCGATCGCGAATGATGGTCATCATATCGCGGTATTCAAGGACGTCGAACTCATCGCAAATGCGGCCGTGCCCGGGGATGATATAGGTTCCGCCTTCCTCATGATGCTCCGGGATGGCCAGGTCCAGCAGTCGATTGAGTCCATCGATGACGCCCTGGAGACTGCCACCGTTTGCGAGGTCGATCACAGGAAAACTGTCGGTGACGAAAATGTCGCCGGCGCTGATCACATCGGACCGGCGGAAATAGACCATTGTGTCGCCGTCGGTATGGGCGGCGGGCTGATGGAGCAGTTGGATCGACTCGCCATTGAAGAATAGATCCTTGCTTCCGCCGAAGTAGGTGTCGGAGGGCTGCGAAATGAAGGGAATCTCGGGCTGGCCGGGCGCGGGATTGTTCATCCGCTGGAGCACGTTGTCATGCGCCAGCAGCTTCACGATCTGGCCCTCTAGATCGCCTGGCGTGTTCCGGATATTGCGGACGTCTTCGGCGCCTCCATAGCGAGCGAGCGCTTCATTGCCTCCGGTATGGTCGGGATGCAAGTCCGTGTTGATGATGTAGCGGAGCGGTTTATCGGACAGCTTGCGAACCGCTGCCAGCACTTTTTCGGACAGCGCTGCGGTTCCCGTATCCACGACCAACACGCCCATCGGGCCCGTTTGCACGGTGATATTGCCGCTGCGGGTCGCGATGAGGTAGACATTGCCCTGCACGGGCAGGACCTCGATCTCCGGAGCTGCGGTGCGTGGAAGGGGACCTGTTTTGAAGCCGCTGGATGGCGGCGGTGGACCGCCCGGCGCCTTCAGCTTCGCCTGATATTCCGGATACATGGTCTCCGCGCCGCCGCGGACCGCCTGTTCGGAAACGCGGAAGTGAGTCGAAAATTCCGTTAAGTACGGATTCGCGCCGGGCAAGTAGTGCGGCACGTCGGTCTTCTTGCGGTTGGTGATTTCCTCGACGGGCTCGCAGGGCCACAGCCACGATCCCTGGTCGAGCTCGTCCATCTGAAAGTCCTCGGACTTGACCAGAGGCTCGGTCGTGTAAACCGGATCAGTGACCACGCTCACGTGCGTGAGAATGTTGCCGTGACGAATGAAGTGCTCGACCATGGTGGCCAGGTCGCTCTGGACCAGTCCGTTACGCCGGATGAAGCCCTGCTTGATGTGGGAGGTCTTGACGGTCAGGATGTCGCCCTCCCACTCGCCGGTGGAGAATCCCATGAAGGTGTGCGGAGCGTATTCGGAAGGATGCGGGCGGCCGTCCATCCAGATGGTCCGTGTTTGTTCGTAGGTACTGATATAGTTCTTGATGGCGAGCACTTGCTGGGTTTGCGGGTCTTTCTCTTCCCAGATGCGCAGGTGGTTCGGGCCGCGATAAATATAGGTGACGCTATGCACCCGGCACTGATGCTCAGGGAGCGTCATGCGGGAGGCGCTCCAGCTATCCGCGCGAAGGCGGGCTGCATCGTTGATCGGAAGGCCCAGATAATCGCCCAGCTCGGGACCGGGCCCGCGTTCGGCTTGGTCCTCGTGACGCAAAGGGGTCCAGTTGCCCGATAAGTAGGCCTGGCTGAAGGCGGGAACGGCGAGCAGCGCGGACGCGAGCAGTATGGACAGGCGGGCGTGGCTCATAGCGACCTCTTGAGAGCATACCTTAGCTGCGAAATCGCCGGGTGCCAGTGACTTGCCGATTACAGTATCTACTTGGCTGTAGCGGGCGTGAGCGAGGCGGGCCGGACCGGCTCCATGTAAGCCGATACTACGCTTTGATTGCCATCCCCGTCTATCGCTTTCACTCCAATGACGACATCATCGATCGACACATCGGGCATGGTGTAGCTGGTCACGTTGCCTACCCATGTTTCGCGTTCCCACACCGGCGATGTCGTGGATCTCATCACCACGGCATAGCCGATGAGGTCCGGTTCTGTGTTGGGGAGCCAGTGCAGCACCGCATCGTAACCCGACTTGCCTCTTGTCAGCAGCGGGACGCGCCCGCCTTTGTTCGGTCCCGACGAATACGTCCAGTTCAGCACGGGAGGCGCCGGCGCCAAAGCCAGGCTCGCTAGAACGGCCGCATTCATGCGTGCGACACGCGTGGTGTACGGAACCGACGTGTTGGCGACGGTATCAGTTGTGGAGTGTTGATTCTTGTAATTCTCGGTGGGGGTGGTCAGCCGCACCGCAGGAAAGCCCTGGTTCAGGAATGAGGTATGGTCTCCCCCGCGAAGGAAGCGATCCTGCCGGAAAACCATTTGAACCTGCATCGACGGCACGAAGCGTTCGGCGATCTGCTTCATGTAACGCCCGACTTCGCGGGTCGGGGCGTCTTCGGGTCCGGCTGCGAAGAGGCGCAGGACATTGGTGGCGGAATGGCCGTTCCCGGCCACATCACTTCCGATGATGTCGTTATTCAGAACCGCTTCAATCTGCATGCCGGTTTTCTTCGCCATCTCCGCGTAAATTTGGCTTCCGCTCAGTCCGATCTCTTCGGCGGCGAAGGCGATGAACACGATTGTCTTGTCGAACTGATGCTGGCTCATCACGCGCGCTAATTCCATAACGGCGGCCGTGCCGCTGCCGTCGTCCGTCACGCCGGGCGCGATCAGCTGGCTGGCGGTAGCGTCGAAATCGAGCGGGCCCGTGTCATTCTCAGGAGGGTTTATCTTCAGTAGCGTTCTGACTTCGTTCTCATCCATACCCTGCCTGACCGCCTCGGCGATCAATTGGTCTTCACCGGTGAATGGCTTCCGGATCAGCGCGACCGAGTCGTAGTGTGCGGTCATTAAAACATAGCGGTCTGTGTGAATTGTGCCCGGTAGCACGGCGACCACATTGGAAAGTTCGACGTCCCGGATAATCTGTCCCTGGCGTGCGCCCTTTTTTACCGTGAAATTCTGATAACTGACCTCCAGACGCGGGCTATAGCTCTGCAGCTCATCGTGAATCCATCGCTTCGCAGCGCCAATGCCATGCAAGGGATCGTCCTGCGCCGAGAGCACGTAGCGCGTCCCGAAGCCTTCGAGCTTCTCCAGTATTGCCGTGATTCGTTGGGCCGAGACGGAATCGACAATCTGTTTCACCGTTGGGTTTAGTCGCGTTTCAGGCGCCTGCGGGAATGCCGAAAATGCGAAGACTACGATTGCGCAGAGCATTCGCTTCATAGCCTCAGATTGTACCGATTTCTACTATCAGGTTAGGATCTGATTACTTCGACGACGGCGCGGCGCTGTCTTTCTTGAGCTTGGTTGTACCGTCCGGCGCCAGTTGGTTGAAGCCGATATCAATTACGGCATTTTTGCCGAATTGCACCTCCGCGCCGCGCGCGACTACAGTCGAGTACACAGACCACGCCATGCCATAGTAGCCAAACGCCGCGCCAACGTTGCGCGAACTCTGGGCCGCGATCGTTCCCAAAAGCCCGAAGCCCAGTCCGCCTCCCAGGGTTCGGCCTCCCACGTTCGAGCTCTGGCCGATGATCGCTCCGCCGGGGCCACGCTCGGGGTCGTTGTCCCCCGCGCTGCGCGCGATCAACACGGCAACCGCCGTCCCGATGAACCGCGTCTTCGACTCGGTTGCCTGGACGCCGCCTTCTTTATCCACTTTAAGGGGCGCGTTTCCGCTTTCCGCCGCACTGAGAGTGGCCCGGGTTCGGAACTTCAACTGGGGCTGCAGCTCTTGCGACAATACGGGAGCAGCGGTGGTCGCTGAAATGAGTTCCGCGGCTTGCGGCGGCAAATCGACACTGTCGAAATTGAACCGGAGACGCCCACCGCGATGAAACCAGCGGGCTTTCTGCGCTATCGTCACCGATCCCTCCACAAGCGTGCCCTCGGGCAGAATCAGCCGGTGATCGGCGGAAAACACAGGTTCCTCCAGCACGGCCTCAACTTTCTCACCCGGCGTCGAGCTCAGCGAATTCAGAGGCGTAAGCAGCCTCGCATGCACGACACTGCCGGCAGACGGCTGCGAACCTAACAGAGCCAGTGAATTCTGAGTAATTGTCTCCGATCCAAAAGTGAGCGGAGCCTGAAGTTCCGCATCAAACCGGGTCCGGCTGCGCACGGATTGCGGGTGGTATGGGAGCCTGGACATCGCGTAATCGTACAGCCACTCCTTCTTGCCCGGTCCACGCACGATGTCGGGGATGCTTTTGATGCGCGCGATCTGAGCGTCCACTGTATCCCTGGCTCTCTGTTTGCCGGCGGCCAGTACTCCACCGTTGTTGCTCTGCCCATTTTGGCTTCGCTGCTTTGGCGGTTTCAAAGGAACCAGCGAGTTGAGCCCCGGGCTTTCGACGGTGTGCAGTTCCAGCGAGCTGCCGTCAGCCAGCCGCAACGAAGTGAACTCGATCTGAGCTACATGCAGCGGCGTGAAGTCACCGCGCAGTATCGCAGCGACTCGCTCCCATCTTGAAACGGGCTGAACGTGGCTGACGTGGCCGAGCACCTGTGTTCCGGCAGGAATCACCTCATGATCGAATGCGTACACAGGACTCAGAACTCGCGCCTCGACCGGTGCATTGGATCGCTTCGAAATGCGTTTGGTCAGATATAGCCGAAGCGGCACGCCGGCCGGAACGGTGAGTGAAGTGTTTCGTGTGGGGTCATTCCCCGTATCTTGAGGCGATGCAATCGCAACAGAAATCAAGGACAGTGCTATAGCCAGTCTCGCCGCCATGGCCCTTTTGACGTGGAGCGTCATGCCGTTGAGTACAGCGATTTTTGTTTGCAATTTATCCGGCGATGCTGCAACCATTAGTACTTATCCATGACGATCTTCAAATGGGTGTTGCTTGGCGCCATTTTGATTCAACTCATTCCTTTCGGCCACACCCACACGAATCCCCCGAAAACGAAGGAGCCCGCCTGGAATTCGCCGGAAACGAGGGAATTGATCCAGCGGGCCTGCTTTGACTGTCACAGTAATGAAACCGTGTGGCCCTGGTATTCCCGCGTCGCGCCGGTATCCTGGTTAGTCCAGAGCGACGTGGATGACGGCCGCAGCCGTCTGAATTTTAGCGAGTGGGACCGCTCCCAGCCCCACGCCAAAGACGTCGCCCAGCAGATGAAACAGAACGACATGCCACCGTGGTTCTATCTTCCAATGCACCCCGCCGCGAAACTGACCGGAGCCGAAACGCAGGCATTGATCGCTGGCGCTGAGAAGTCTCTGGGACCGCAGGCGGGACCAAGAAGGCGTTAGCAGCGAGGCGGAAAGCCCGCCTCCTAGGCTTCTAATTCGGCGGACAGGCTTTCCCACTCGGCGACACGGGATTCCAGTTCGCGGCGGCGCGCAGTCACCAGCTCGTTGAGGCGCACGGTTTCTTCCACGCTCTTGAAGTCGGCCAGAGCCGCCTCGTGCGTGGCGATTTCAGATTCCAGAGCGGCCACCTGCTTCTCGACGGCGGCCAGGCGGTCGCGAAGCTTCTGGAGCTTCATCGGATTGACACGTTTGCCCGCTCCGTTACTGTCGCGGCTCGGAACCGGCCCGGGCGCAGCAACAGATTGCGCCACTGTTTCCGGGCCGCCTTGCTTCCGCCACAGGTAGTCTTCGTAATTGCCCGGAAAAACATGCACGTGCCCGTCTTCGATTTCGAAAATGCGCGTTGCGAGATTGTCGATGAAGTAGCGGTCATGCGAGACGAACACCACGGTTCCGGTGTATTTGCTCAACGATTCCAGCAGCACGTCCTTGGCGCGCATATCCAGGTGATTGGTTGGCTCGTCCAGCAGCAGGAAATTAGACGGCGCCAGCAGCATGCGCGCCAGCGCATAGCGGTTGCGCTCGCCGCCGGAGAGCACGCCGATGCGCTTGAAGGCGTCGTCGTCGCTGAAGAGAAAAGAGCCCAGCAGGGATCGCAGCTGAGTCTGAGTCGAATTCTTCGCCGCGCTCGAGAGATCGTCAAGCATACGAGCCTCGGGATCGAGTTCCTTGTATTGATCCTGCGCGAAATAGTCCGGGGTCACATTGTGGCCCAGCGTATAGCTGCCCGCGGTCAGAGGCTCGGCTCCGGCTAGCAGCTTGATGAGCGTGGATTTGCCCGCGCCGTTTATCCCCACCAGGGCGATGCGGTCGCCCCGTTCGATGATGAAGCTCGCGCCGCTGAAGACGTGTTTCTGCCCGTAGCTCTTGGCGACATCCTTGAATTCGGCCACGATCCGCCCACTGGGCTTGGGTTGCGGAAACGTGAAGTGAATGGTCTGCTCGTCGGGCGGGATCTCGATCCGCTCGATTTTGTCCAGTTCCTTGATGCGGCTTTGCACCTGCTTGGCCTTGGTGGCCTGGGCGCGGAACCGGTTGATGAAGGCTTCGAGCTGTTCGATGCGCTCGCGCTGGTTGCGATAGGCGGCTTCGAGCTGCGCTTTTCGCTCGCCCTTCTGGCGCAGATAGGACTCGTAGTTGCCGGTGTAGAAATTGACTTTCTTATTCCAGATCTCGACGGTGCGATTTACCGTGACGTCCAGGAAGTAGCGGTCGTGCGAAATGAGAATGCAGGCGTTAGGATAGCCGGCCAAATATGATTCAAGCCAGTTGCGCGCTTCGAGATCCAGGTGATTGGTGGGCTCATCCAGCAACAGCAGGTTCGGTTTTTCGAGCAGCAATTTTGCAAGCGCCAGGCGCATCTGCCAGCCGCCTGAGAACTCTTCGGTGCGGCGGCCCCAGTCTTCCTTGCCGAAACCCAAGCCGTTCAGCACAGTGCCCACCTGCGCCTCGATCGCATAGCCGTCGCGATTGCGGAATTCGGAATCGATGTGGTGCAGGCGATCGGACGCGGCGGCGTACTCGGCGCCCGCGGGATCCAGCTCAGCCAGCTTGTGATGCAGCGATTCCATCTCCTGCTCCATCTCACGCAGGTCCTGGAACACGCTCATGCATTCCGCGAAGACGGTACGGCCGGTGAGCGATAATCCGTCCTGCGGCAGATAGCCCTGACTGATGCCCCTGGCGAAGCTGATGGACCCGTAATCGAGCGATTCCAAGCCGCACAGGATTTTGAGAAGCGTGGATTTGCCGGTACCGTTTGCGCCCACCAAGCCGGTCCGCTCTTTGGGCGTGATCAGCCAGTCGCAGTCTTCAAACAGGAGTTTGTGGCCGAAACGCTTGCCGGCGCCTTGCAGTTGAATCATTTAATCGCAAAAGAAGCGCAATGAGCGCGCGATATACGACTTCATTTCGGACCGTTTGACCACGGCATCGAGAAACCCGTGTTCCAGCAGGAATTCGCTGCGCTGGAAACCTTCGGGAAGTTTCTGCCGGATGGTCTGCTCGATCACGCGCGGGCCGGCGAAGCCGATCAGCGCGCCCGGTTCGCCGATGTTGAGGTCGCCCAGCATGGCGAAACTGGCGGTCACGCCGCCGGAGGTCGGATCCGTCAGGACGCTGATGTAAGGGACGCGCGCTTCATCCAGGCGCATCAGGGCCGAGGAAATCTTGGCGAGCTGCATCAGGCTGATGGTGCCCTCTTGCATGCGCGCGCCGCCCGAGGCGGATACGATCACCAGCGGGGTACGCGTGTTGGCTGACCGCTCGATAGCGCGAGTGATTTTTTCGCCGACGACAGCGCCCATGCTGCCGCCCATGAACTTCCACTCCATCGCGCAGATATGAACGCGGCGACCGTCGAGAGCTCCCGCGGCCGAAAGCAGCGCATCGGAGAGGCCGGTGGCCTGCCGGGCGGTGGCGAGCTTGTCGCGATAGGCGTCATCCAGACGAAGCGGATCGCCGGAAGCCAGGTCGGAATCGAATTCTTCATACGCGCCGTCAAACAGGATGCCCAGGCGCGTGCGGGCGTCGATTCGAAAATGACATTCGCACTTGGGGCAGCACTGGAGGTTCTCGTCGAGGGCTTTTTTCCAGATGATCTGGCCGCAGCTTTCACACTTCAGCCACAGGCCTTCGGTGCGGATGCGTTTTTCGCCGTCCGCCGACCCCTCTTCCATACCAGGTTTTTCACGAGCAAACCACGCCATAAGATACAGCTTCTAGCGTAGCAGGCAGCGCTACTTGATCTCCCACACGTAGGCGGCGAAATCCCGGCGGTTGACGAATCCCATGCGCTCGTACAGTTCGATGGCGGAGGCGTTTGATGTTGTAACGGTTAGGCTTACAGTGCGGCAGCCGCGGTCGGCGAGCGCCAGCAGGCTCCGGCGAAGCAGTTCGTACCCCAGCCCGGTACCGCGAAACGCGGGCGCCACGCAGACTTGCGTGATGTGGCCGACATCGCGCGCCACCAGACTAGTCAGGCAGACGCCGTAGAGGCCGCGGCCGGATGCCGGCACGGCTACACACGAGGCGGGCGCGAAAAACGTTCCGCAGCCCGGATATTGCACGATGTTGGTGAGAAAGCGGCGCGCACCACTGGCGGAGCGGTATTGATCATTGATGTGGCTATCCACGTGGCCGGCGTAGGACGCTGCAATCAGTCGCGCGGCATCCTCCTGGCGGTTTTCCGACCAGGGCGCGATGGCGACCTTCGGCTCGCGGGGCGGCAGCGAGCGGATCGCCTCCAGGGAAGCTTCAAAGAACTTCCGCGGGAAAGCCCGGACCCAGCGCGGGTATGGCATGCTCCGGCTGAGAGGGGAGCTGAGCATCATTAATTGTACTTCCACACGGCGCGTGCCCGGTATGCGCCACATAGCGTCCAGGATGGCGGTCAGCAGCGTGTTCTCATTCTCCAGCGTCCGGTGGCGGCGTCCTATGTACAGGCCGCCGATCAGGCCTTTGCCCTCTTCGCACACGTAATATCCGTATCCGGCCGCTTCCTTGGCGCCCGTCAGCGTGAAGCCGGTGAGCGCGCGCATATCCACGAATCGCCGAACGAGATCGGCCGAAGGGCGGTAATCCCAGTCCAGCTCGGTGCGCCATTCCTCGGTTTCTTCCTGCAGCAGCGGCTCCAGGTAAGCGGAAGTAACATCGCGCAGGTCGACCAGGGGGGTATGGTACTGGTCGAAAAGCGCGGCCATGGCCTGATCTTAGCGCGAGCCGAGACTCTTATGCCGCGAAACGCTTCCGGAGGCCTGCCCATCTCTACAGGGGGGACTGGTAAATGCGATCCACCGCCCGTCTGTCTCCTGCTGTTTCAGAGGAGGGGGCAGGCGTTTGCGTGAGCGGTCCCCCATTGATTTCTATGATGTTAGTCGCGTTGGTGGCGGGCACAGGGCTAGCCGGAATTCTGCTGTCCCGCAAGCGTCGCCGGGCGGTCAAGGCGAGAGCGGAGCGCGAGGCGCGCAGACGGGCAAGCCTGATTCGGCAACGGCTGGAAGAGGAACCGCTCGAGGCCGCTCGCTGACGCTCGCGGTTCCGCAAGAGAAGTCCGGTTCCGCTGCACTAATACTCGGTGAGCACGCCAGCACCGAACCGCGAGCGGCAGCGAGCGGCCTACTTGATCACCTTCGGCAGCTACGGTTGGGGCTTCATGGACCGGAGGGTTCGATCATCGGAAGCACAAGATGGTCCCGCGCTCGCGGAACCCGATCAGGGCGGCAATGCAGGTGTATATCGGCGCGGCCGGTGCTACGCGCCCGCGAGCATCTTCTTAATCGCCGCCGTCGCCTGGCGCGTTCGCTGCGGATTCTCGATCAGCGCGAAGCGCACGTGTCCTTCGCCCAGCGGTCCGAAGCCGATACCGGGCGATACCGCCACCAGCGCCTTCTCCAGCATGAGCTTCGAGAACTCGAGCGAACTCAGGTGCTTGTGCTTTTCCGGCAGCGGGGCCCACACGAACATGGTTCCCTTGGGGGGCTCCACCGGCCAGCCAGCCTGATTCAATCCGTGGATCAGGACGTCGCGGCGTTTTTGATACATTGCGCAGATCTTTTTGGTGTCTTCTTCGCACTCGCGCAACGCGATGATTGAAGCGATCTGGATGGGTTGGAACACGCCGTAATCGAGATAGCTCTTGATACGCGCCAGCGCGCCGATCATCTTAGGATTGCCCAGGCAGAATCCAACGCGCCATCCGGCCATGTTGTAGCTCTTCGACATCGAAAAGATTTCGACGCCGATTTCCTTGGCCCCGTCCACCTGCAACAAGCTGGGCGGTTTGTAGCCGTCGAAACCAAGATCGGCATATGCGAAATCGTGCACCACCATCGTTCCGTGATGGGCGGCCAGCCGGACGATTTCCTTAAAGAAGTCTAGATCCACGCACTGCGTCGTAGGATTGTGCGGAAACGAAATCAGGATCATCCGCGGCGCTTTGGACGATTTCCTGTAGAGGTCGTTGAGCGACTGGAGAAAGTCCGCGGGCGTCGGCATCGGAAGCACACAGGCATGGCCTTCGGCCATGATGACGCCGTATTGGTGGATCGGATAACACGGATTGGGTGAAACCACTGCATCGCCCGGGCCGATGACTGCGAACAGTAGGTGCGCCAGGGCGTCCTTGGCGCCGATGGTGACGATGGCTTCCTTTTCCGGATCGAGCGTGACGCCGTAGTTCGCCTGATAGCGTTTGACGATCTCCTGGCGCAAGTGCGGGATGCCCTTGGACATCGAGTAGCGATGATTGCGCTGGTTGCGCGCGGCTTCCACCAGCTTGCTGACGATCGGGCGGGGCGTGGACCCGTCCGGATTCCCCATGCCGAGGTCCACCACATCGAGCTGTGCCGCACGCGCCTTTGCCTTCATCTCATTGATGACGGCGAACACGTAGGGCGGAAGCTTCTGGATGCGGTAGAACTCCTCATTTGGGTGCATTAAATCTATTCTAAGGCAGCGGCGCTTCTGGCCGCCGTGCCATCATGGGATTTGGTCCGCTCTCCGCTGCTCGCCATTTTCCTGATTGTCGCCGTCGACGTACTCGGTCTGACGATCATGATCCCCTTGCTGCCGTTTTATGCGGAAAAGATGGGCGCGAGCGCGACGCAGGTCGGCTGGCTGATCGGGATTTACGCAGCCTGCCAGCTCTTTTCCGGCCCTTTGCTGGGGCGCTTGTCGGATCACATGGGACGCAAGCCGCTACTGCTGGTGAGCCAGGCGGGAACCTTCGCCGGGTTTCTGATCACGGCGTTTGCGCCATCGCTTTGGGTGCTGTTTTTGGCGCGCGCCATCGACGGATCAACCGCCGGAAACCTGTCACTGGCGCAGGCTTACATCTCCGACGTCACCCGGCCGGAAGACCGCGCGAAATCCTTCGGCATCATCGGAATCGCGTTCGGGTTAGGGTTCATGATCGGGCCGGCGATTTCCGGATTGCTCGCCAAGTACGACTATCGTTATCCGATCTTCGCGGCGGCGGCGCTGTCGGCCACCAGCATTCTGACTACTTATTTATTACTGCCGTCGGTATCGCCGGGCGGTTCCCGAACGGGACCTTCGGGACCTGGGGGCAAGCGGCTTTCTCTGGTCCAGTGGGGCGCTTACGTGGAATATTTTCGCCAACCCGGACTAGCGACGAGGCTGTGGCAGTTTCTGAGTTTTACGTTCGGGTTTTCGATGTTCGTGGCGGGAATGCCGCTGGTGCTGGAACGCCGGTTGACTTGGGCCGGGCGGCCGTTTGGTCCCGAACAGGTCGGCTACACCTGGGCCTTCGCCGGTTTGCTGGGAGTTTGTCTGCAGGGACCCGCGCTCGGGCGATTAGTGAAGCGCTTCGGCGAGCGCGCGTTGAACCGTGCCGGTTTCGTAGGCTACGCGGGCGGGTACGCCATCCTGGCGTTCTGCCACTCGCTCCCGATGCTGGGGTTGGCGACCCTGGTAACCTCGATCGGCGGACTGGTTCGGCCGACGCTCACCAGCCTGATCACGCAGGCGACTCCGCGCGAAGAACAGGGCGTGGTGCTGGGATTGACGCAATCGCTCAATTCCGTGTCGATGATCATCGCGCCTCCGCTGGGAGGATTCTTGATCGAGCACGGCTGGCTCACGGCCTGGGGACTCACGGCGTCGGCGGTGGCTCTCATCGGCCTGATGCTGGCATCCGCATCTACCGATGAAGTGCGAGCGAGTTCCTCGCCGGTTAGTTCCGGACAAGTAGGATCTTCGTAAGAGTTCACGCGCCGTCACCCTTCAACGGCTTACGCTCAATCGACACTTAGTACCTATCCGCACCCCCAGAGCGAGACGATTTATAAGCTAAAGGCAAAAACCGCTTGAGCCGAATCTCTGTCTTCGCTTGTGAATCCCAACCCATCGTCCTCGAAGGGCTGGCCAAAGTATTGGCCGGCTGCGAGGATTTCGACTACATCGGCTCGGCGCCCGCGCTCGGTGACGCGTTCACTGCCGTGCGGCAGAGCCAGCCCGACATCGTCCTGGTGGATCACGCTTCCGGATTGAAAGCCGTATTCGAATTTATCGCCGACGTGAAGAACGCCGCCGGCAACTGTCAGGCCGTGCTGTGGGTCCATGATCTGGCGGAAGTGGACTGCTTCCGCGCCTTGCGCTACGGCGCGCGCGGCATCCTGAAAAAGGCTTTGCCGATTACGGCGCTGATCGATTGCCTGCGCGCGGTGGCTCGAGGCGATGTGTGGATCGAAGGCTCACCGGAGCAGTCTCCGTATGGTGAGGACCGCCGGTCGGCGCCGCGGCTCACACCCCGGGAGAAGCAGATCGTGCAGCAGATTTGCGAAGGTCTCAAGAACAAGGAGATCGCTCAGGCGCTTTCGATCACCGCCGGAACGGTGAAGGTGCATCTGATGCATATTTTCGAGAAAACCGGCGTAAAAGACCGCTTCGAACTGGCCATTCAGGGCCGTAAACTGCTCGGTCTGGACTCGTCGGGAGTCCCCAAGCTGGGACCACGCTCGGAAGAACTCGGGCAGCCTGACCTAAAGTACACGACCTTGCTGGGCGAATAAGTAAGGGTAGTGAACCCGACCCAAACGCTCACCGCCATCCGGCCGTCCGTGCCGCAGATGGAAACGATCCTCACGCGCCGCTGGGCGCGCGTGCTGATCCCGTCTTTGTCCGACCTGTTCTTCCTGGCGATTCTGGTCTGGTTGTTCATGAGCTCGGGCGGCGCCAGCTTGGACCATCTGTTAGCGGACGCCGACGTCGGCTGGCACATCCGGACGGGCGAATACATCCTGAACCACCATGCGGTTCCGCACCACGATCTGTACTCCTTTTCGAAACCCGATGCGCCCTGGTACGCGTGGGAATGGCTCACCGACGTAATCGACGGGGGATTACACAGGATAGCCGGACTCAAGGGAATCGTACTGCTGGCAGCCGTTCTGATCGGACTGTTCGCGTGGACGCTGGTCCGCAGGATGATCAGCCGCGGCGTGCACCTATTTGTGGCGCTCGCGATCGCGCTGCTGGGCGTGGGCGGATCGAGCATGCACTTCCTGGCGCGCCCGCACCTGATGACGCTGGTGCTGCTTTCCATTTCGGTCTGGGCCATCGAAGAGGACCGCAAGCGGCCCAGCGCCAGGATCTGGTTGCTGGTCCCGCTCACCATGGTCTGGGCCAACATGCATGGCGGATTCCTCGCGCTGATCGCGGTGCTGGGGCTGGCGGCGGTGGGAAGCGCTATCGAGGCTTGGTTCGGCTTCGCGGGCACGATTCGCGACGCAATGCGCTACGGCAAGCTCACGCTGGCGTGCGCGGCCGCGACACTGGTGAATCCCTATGGCTGGAACCTTCACCTGCATTTAGCGCAGTACCTGCGCTCGGACTGGATCCGCAACGCCGTTCAAGAATTCCAGTCCCCGAGTTTCCGCTCTGAAAACATGCTCCAGTTCGAGGCGCTGCTGCTGATCGGCCTGATCGTTGCGGGGGCGCAGTTCCGGCACTGGAAGGTAGTCGAAGGACTATGGATCGTGTTCTGGGCGCATATGGCTCTGGGCAGCGTACGCCACGCTCCGGTATTCATTGTAGTGGCCGCGCCGATCGTGGCCGCGCAGTTGAGCGTATGGTGGAACCACTGGACCGCGCGCGTCAAGATGAGCTCGCTCCCGGGCATTCTGAACCTGATGGCCGCCGACGCGGTCAAGGGATTCCAGCGAACCAGCGCCTGGCCTGCCGCGGTGGTCGTTGTTCTGGCGCTCATGGGTCCGCCCGTCACAACGAGCCAGACCATAAAGTGGCCGCAGGATTTCCCCGACTTCGTGTTTCCGGTCAAGATTGTGCACGCCCACAGCGACCTTATATTGCAATCCCGCGTCCTGACCACGGACCAGTGGGCCGACTATCTGATCTACATCAATCCGGCCCAAAAGGTATTTATCGACGGCCGTAGCGATTTCTATGGACCTGAGATCGGCAACGATTACATTCGCCTGACGAACGGCTCCTGGGACTGGCGGCAGTTGCTGGATAAATATCGCTTCAACCTGGCCCTGCTGCCCGTTGACTCCGCTCTGGTCCAAATCCTGAAACTGGCTCCAGAGTGGCGGGTACTCGAAGACGATGGTAAGCGAATCGTCTTAGTTCGAAGCCCCTACTGAGTACTCAACACAGGGAAATTCCCTCGGGAACCAAGGTTCTAAGAACCATAGGCCGTTGGTTAGCTGGGGCTAATGAAAAGCCCCGACGCCGCCGAATTAGTAACCAGCAGGAGCAAACAGCGGAAATGGTGGAGAAGGGTGCGGGCGGGCGCGGAACCGGTATCGATCGTCGTCTTCGCTCTACGCGTATCCCTCGGATCCCGATGGAGTGGATGGATCCGATGAGCTGGCGACTGCCTTCCGGGAAAGACCTGGCGGAGTTCGCGCTGCAGGCCGGGTTTCTCGCGCCGATGATGCTGGAACGTCCGAATTTGAAGCGCAGAAAGACGCCCGGGGCGGCTCCGGCCAGCCCGGTCGCTGAAGGTCAAACGCGGGAGGCGCCGGAACATTCCGGCAGCTTTCGAGGGATCCAGTGAACGCACAAGTGTGGATAGCGATTCTGGTGGGACTGGCGGCGATGATCGATGATCTCGCCCGCCGGCAGATCGCCAATTGGATTCCGTTGGCGGCGTTGGCTGCCGGTTTCGGCTGGCAGATGGGACAAAGCGGGTTGCTCGGGTTGTTGTATGCGGGTATCGGGATGGTGGCCGGTTTTGCCGTTTTCCTGATTTTTTACCTGCTGGGCGGAATGGGCGGTGGCGACGTGAAGCTGATGGCGGGTTTCGGCGCATTGCTAGGTTTTCATCAGCTGATTGCCGCTGCGCTGTGGATCGCCGGCGTGGGCGGCTTGATCGCTATCGGGGTTCTGGGCGTGCGCGCCTTGCGACGTGCGTTAGGTGCGACGACGAAACAAGATGAGGGCCAGGAATCGATTCCTTACGCTCCGGCCATTGCGCTGGGGGTCTGGTTGTCGCTGGCGTCAAGAGTTTAGCGGGCAAGATGCCCACGCGTTTAGCGGGAGAGGCATAGAGGAGAACAAGTATGGATCGCAGGTTTCTGACGGTATTGGGCGTCAGTCTGGTGTTCGCGTTAGTGGTCTCGAGCGTGTTCTACCAGATGACCTCGAAGGGGAAGGGCCCCGCGCCCACCCAGACGGATATGCGGGATGTCGTGGTGGCCACGCGTCCATTGGGTATAGGCGTCATGGTCAAGCCCGCCGACGTGAAATTGTTGAAGGTCTCCGCGGAGGCGTTCCCCAAGGGCGGGTTCCAAAAAGTAGAGGAAGTTCTGGACCGGCCCGTAATATCCAACATTCTTCTGGATGAGGCATTGCTGGAAGGCCGGCTGGCGGTCAAGGGAAGCGGCCTGGGCCTGGCGCCCACCATTCCTGTGGGTATGCGTGCGGTAACCGTTCGCGTCAACGACGTCGCCGGCGCGGCGGGATTCGTCCTGCCCGGTCTGCGCGTGGACGTGCTGGTCACCGGCCATCCTCCGAGCGGCGACAGCAACATGACCACCACCGTCCTGCAGAACGTTCTGGTTCTCTCCGCCGGACAAGCCATGCAGTCGGACGCGCGCGGCACGCCGGTTTCGGTTTCCACCGTGACCTTGCTGGTGACCCCGACCGACGCCGAGACACTTACGCTGGCCAACGGCGAGGGCCGGATCCAGCTGGTATTGCGTAACTCCAGCGACGAGGGCATCGAGAAGACTCCGGGCCGCTACGTCGCCGAACTGTACGGGTCGGCCCGCCGGCCCACTGCGCCCGCCAAGCCGTCGGCGCCCGCGCCGAAGCAGGTGGCTGTCGTCGCGCCGCCGATCGCCATACCGATCGCGCCTCCGCCGCCTCCTCCGCCGGATCAGATCGTGGTCATTCGCGGGAATCAGAAAACGATAGAAATAATCCCGAAGGGTAACTGAGGGCTCGACACCGATGCAACCCAAGGAAACGACTATGACTCCCATTCGCGTGTTTGAAAATGCCGCTGCCGGACACTCCCGCCGCATCGTATTCACGGCGGCTCTTCTGGCGCTGGCGGCAGGAACGTGCCTGGCGCAAGGCGCCGAGGATTTGCGGATCACCGTCGGCAAGAGCATCGTGATCGACTACCCGGCCGATATCCGCCAGATCTCCACCAGCAATCCCGATATCGTGGATGCCAATCCGGTCACTACCCGGGAGATCCTTTTGAATGGCAAGGGCCTTGGCTCGGCCACCATGGTGGTCTGGAGCAAGAGCGACCAGCGGATGTTTTACAACGTTACGGTGGAGCTCAATCTCGAGCCGCTACGGCGCATCCTGCAGGATACGTACCCTAACGAGAAAATCGATATCCACAGCTCCCGCGATTCCGTTACGTTGAACGGCACGGTTTCGACCAAGGATATTTCGGACCGTGCGGTAGCGCTATCCTCCAGCTTCGCCAAAACCGTAGTGAACAACCTGCAAATCGCCGCCGGCCCGATCGAGAAACAGATCCTGCTGCGGGTGAAGTTCGCCGAGCTGGATCGTACCCAGGCGCTGCAGTTCGGCGTGAATTTCCTGTCGAGAGGAGCCCTCAATACCGTCGGATCCATCAGCACCGGACAGTTCTCTTCGGCCTCGGTGCTTCCCACGACCTCGACTTCACAGAACGGAGTCACCAACTCCGCCGGCACCATCTCGGTGACGGACGCCCTTAACATCTTTGCGTTCCGCCCGGATTTGAACATCGCCACATTTATCAGGGCACTCCAGGACAACAACATCCTGCAGATTCTCGCAGAGCCAAATCTGGTGACCACCAATGGACGGGAAGCTAACTTCCTGGTCGGCGGCGAATTCCCCGTGCCAGTGCTGCAGGGCGGCGCGAATTCCGGAGCGGTCACGATCCAGTTCCGCGAGTTCGGCATCCGCTTGCTATTTACTCCGACGATGACCGGGAACAACACCATCAAACTGGCTTTGCGCCAGGAAGTATCGACGTTGGATTTCGCCAATGCGGTCACCTTGCAGGGATTCCTGATTCCAGCGCTTTCCACTCGCCGTGCAGAAACCAATGTGGAACTGGCGGAAGGCCAGACTTTTGTGGTGGCCGGGCTGATGGACAACCGGGAAACCTCGGCGATGTCGCAGATCCCCGTGATCAGCAGCATTCCGGTCCTGGGGCAGCTCTTCAAGAGCAAGATCGAGAGAAAGAACAGCACTGAACTGGTCATGCTGGTTACCCCGGAAGTGACCGAAGCCCTGGGTCCCAACGACCCCAAGCCGACGCCTTACTTCCCCAAGGATTTCCTGAAGAGGCTCGAGCCCAAAGACGTGCAGCCGGCCAAGTCCGGCAAGAAGTAAGCCGAGACGAATTCGCCGGGAATGGAATGCGGGAGCTGCTCTGGTGAGTGCATTACTACATAACGGTCCGGAAATCACGGCACTGCTGATCGCGCCGGATCGCGACCTCGCGCAGAAATTTCTGGAGACCATTCCCCAGACTCGCGGCTTTCAGATTTTGGCGGATCTCAAGAATTATCCGCCGCACCAGACAGTGGAGATCCGGGCCCGGCAGCTCAAGCCTCAAGTGGTGCTGCTCGATCTCGGTTCGGAACCAGACACCGCGGTCGAGCTGGTGCGCTACATCGCATCGCTGAATCCGTCGGTGCACGTGGTCGGCCTACATTCGCATAACAACTCCCAGGTGATCCTGCAATCGTTACGGGCGGGAGCAGTCGAATTTTTATATGCTCCGTTCGATCTGTCCACACAGAGGGAAGCGATCGCGCGGCTGCGCCGGCTGGTGGTGCCCGAGAATCTGCAGCGCACCGAAGCGGGTCATGCCATTGCATTCAGCAGTTGCAAACCAGGCTCCGGAGCCTCCACGGTGGCGACGCAAACTGCGTTTTCGCTGCACCGGCTGACCGGAAAAAGGATTCTGCTGGCGGATTGCGATCTGACCGGCGGCACTATCGGATTTTATCTGAAGCTCAGCCACAATTATTCGCTCCTGGACGCGCTGCAGCACGTGGAACACCTGGACGCGGCGTTGTGGAATTCGCTGGCCGTCAACTATGGCGGTGTGGATATCCTGCCGGCGCCGGCGATTCCCTATGCGGATCCGGTGGACAGCGCGCGCCTGCGGATGCTGGTGGAGCAGGCCCGCCAGTTCTACGACTGGGTGATCCTGGACCTTCCCACCGTGTTCAGCGCTACCAGTTTGATGGCGACGGCTGAATGTGAACGGGCGTTTCTGGTATCCACGGCCGACCTGCCGAGTCTGCATTTGACGCGGAAGGCGCTAACCATGCTCAGCCAGTTCGGTTTTCCCAAGGAACGCTTCCATGTACTGGTGAACCGTCTCGACCGTCGGGAAGAGATTGGAATCGGCGACATGGAAAAGCTGTTCGGCTGCAGCATCCACGCCAGCCTTCCGAATGATTATTTTGCCCTCCACCGCGTAGTGACGCTGGGCCAGCCGCTGGGCGCAGAAAACGATCTGGGCCGGGCGATTGAGAATGTCGCGCAACGCCTGTGTGGTTCGAGCGGAAAACTACCGCCCCCTGGCTCACGCGACTTGAAGCCGGCGCTTTCGCAAGTTTGAGGTTTTGAAAAATCCACATGTTCACGTCCTTAGAAACCGGAAACAAGAATACGCAGCAGATTTCCTGGGAACAGAGACTGCTGAAGAATGCAGGCCGCCAGAAGACCAGCCTGAAGCCTGAATACCAGGAGCTCAAGTTCACGCTCCACCGCAAGCTGGTGGATAAGATCAACCTGGAAGCGCTGGCGACCATCGACAACCAGCGAGTGCGAGCCGAAGTGCGCCAGGCGGTCATTCAGTTGATCGACGCCGAACCCACGCTGCTCAGCTCGCTCGAGAAGCAGCAGATCAGCGACGAGGTTTTGGACGAGGTATTCGGCCTGGGGCCGCTCGAGCCGCTGCTGCAGGATCCGGGCATCTCCGACATCCTGGTCAACACTTATCGCCAGGTGTACATCGAAAAGAAGGGTCTGCTGGAGCTGACCAACGTCACTTTCCGCGACGACCAGCACCTGCTGCGGATCATCGACAAGATCGTCAGCCAGGTGGGCCGGCGTATCGACGAATCGACGCCCATGGTGGACGCCCGCCTAAGCGATGGATCGCGCGTCAACGCCATCATCCCGCCGCTGGCCGTAGACGGCCCGCTGCTCTCCATTCGCCGTTTTTCGACCGACAAGCTGATGCCGCCGGACCTGGTGGACCGCAAAGCCATGTCGCCAGGCATGATGGAGCTGCTCGAAGCCGCGGTCAAGGCCCGCCTGAACATCATCATCGCCGGTGGAACCGGCGCCGGTAAGACCACGCTTCTGAACGCGCTTTCCGCCTTCATTAACGGGAAGGAGCGCATCGTCACCATCGAAGACGCGGCCGAACTGCAGTTAAAGCAGCCGCACGTGGCGCGCCTGGAAACCCGGCCGCCTAACCTCGAAGGCACCGGCGAGATCGGAAGAGCGT
>JAOAPR010000330.1 GCA_025463005.1 Bryobacterales bacterium
TCCGGGGCGATCACGCTGGATGGCGATTCCGTTACCAAGAATGTTGCTTATTATGTGGTCCAGCATTTCTCGCGGTTCGTGCCGCCGGGCTCGGTGCGGGTGGCTTCGAGCGAGATGGAGCAGTTGGCCAGTGTCGCCTTCCTAACTCCTGAGGGCAAGGTGGTGCTGGTGGTTTCAAACACGGGGAATTTTCCGAAACCCTTCGCGGTGAAATACCACGGGAAGGTCTTCCAGACGCTGCTGCCCTCGGAATCGGTGGGAACCTATGTCTGGTAGACCCGCGCTTTTGCTTCTGAGACGGTTCGTCGCTGGATGTCGGATTCGTTTGTGGGGACGGGACTGTCGAGAGCATGAGTCGGTTGGTTCAATACGTTGTCAAAGGGTGATGGCGGCGCACTGCGGCGTCTGAGGACAGCTCTGGAGAAGCTAGATACTGGTGTTTGTCGAATTGGGTCACATACCGGCCGATCCACAAATGGTTTTGCGCCATGGCAGTTTCTTGTCCTTCGTAAAGAACTCCACCTCTTCTTCTTATCACGGCGAAGATCACCAAGCGCATGGACTGGCGCTCTACGCCGCACGCTGGCAACGTTGCTAGTCGGACAGGGAACGTCAGTGAAGCTGACTCAGGAAATACTGCGACACGCCAACAGACCGCGGTCTCCATATTGCTATCTCATCCGGTTATGCAAGGGTTCACGAAGGGTTCAATAACCGATTCCCATAGGTGATTTTCTGCTCCAAGAGCGGCGATCCGTGCCTCTGATTTCAATTACTTACAAATCGTAGTATCCCTTTCACGGCGGTAACACGGGTTCAAATCCCGTCGGGAACGCCAACAAATTAAAAAGAACTTAGCAGTTCCGCAACGTTCCGCGTCGCTCGCCGATTCGGGAGAGAAGCCGATCACGTTTGTGTGCTTTCGTTGCCGGCAGAAAGTACGCTCCTGTGCGGCCAATATTTTGATTTCCTGTCCTTGCAAGCCGTGAGGCCTCATCACCGGACTTCTTGCGAACACCCAACGGACGACTTGGCGAACGCGAAACTGTCACAAGCGCACAACTTTTGTCTGCCTTCCAAAACTGAGTGGCGCGGTTACTAATCTTGACGTAATCGGTTTATGTACGACCTCTAGGTGATTGTGCCGGAACCCACCCAGGTGGCAGAGTCCAATCCCGGTCCTTCTCTCTCTGTTGCGCGCCTATCGGTATCAAACCCGTGCAACGCAGACCGGGCGGAAACGGGTGGAATCTCGGGGGAGGAGCTACCCGTTTCCGCTTAAAACTACTGCCTCTCAGAACACTCTTGTAACGAATTGTGAACTTTGAATCGGGCTTTCGCCGAGAGTCGACCCAACTTCTGAATCGTAATTTATGTTCCCGCCATCGCCTTCAATCAAGTGACGAACTTGTGTCGCAACGATAGTCCCATCCACCCCTCTTTGCAGCACGAGTACTATTTGTTACGGCAATGAAAATGAGACTTCCTTGGGACTCAGTTACGGACGTCGCCGCATTATCCTGTTGGCCGGACTCCTGATTTGTAGAGCAGCACTATCTTTTGCGCAAACTGCAACAACATCGAGTTCGAGCACTCCGGGCCAAGCGATACCCGGAACCGGCGGAGTGAGCTCATTCGCCGGTAGCGTTCCGGCAAAACCCGTTCCGGGCGTGCTGTCGCTTTCGTTACAGGACGCGATCGACCGCGGATTGAAACAAAATCTTGGACTGCTGCTTTCGCATGCGGACATTCGCTCCGCACAAGGACAGCGCTGGCAGCAATTGAGTGCACTGTTACCACACGTGACGGCATCGCCTTACGTGGAGGCCTCAAAGATAAATCTCGCCGAACTCGGTCTTAGAAGTTTTGGCGGAGTTAGCCTCCCGCCGTCGGTTAGCCCGTTTTCATATTTCGACGCGCGTGCCGCTGTTACCCAAACGCTCTTCGATTGGAAGTCGATCAACGCTACTCGCGCCGCTAGCCAAAGTGTGAAGTCTGCCGACCACACCTTCAAGGATGCACGTGATCTCGTTGTGCTGGCCGTTGGCTACACCTATTTGCAGGCCATCGCCGACGAAGCCCGCATTGAAACCGCCGAAGCGCAAGTCAGGACGGCACAAACGCTCTACGATCAAGCAACTGACCAAATAACCGCCGGCACCTCGCCGGACATCGATGGCCTGCGCACCAAGGTCGAGCTCCAAACCCGCCAACAACAGTTGATCCAAGCCAAGAACACTTTTGCCATCCAGAAGCTGACGGTGGCACGGGTCATCGGCTTGGCCCCCGGACAGGAATTTGAACTCACGGACAAGTCGCCGTACCAGTCGATCGAGGTCATTGCTGTTGATGAGGCGCTTAGACGTGCATACGCTTCGCGTTCGGATTACCAGGCGGCACTGACCGATGTACGCGCAGCGGAATTCTCCCGAAAGGCAGCGATGGCCGGCTATTTGCCTTCCCTCTCACTTAATGGAGATTATGGCGCGGCAGGGGCGCATCCCTCCACGGCAACGCAAGTATTCGACGTCCGCGGGACCCTGTCGATTCCAATATTTCAGGGCGGCAGCGTTCATGGTGAAGTTTTGCAGGCTGATTCGAGACTTGAGCAGAGCCGCGACCGACTTGACAATCTGCGGGCGCAGGTTGACTCCGATGTTCGCACGGCACTGCTAAACCTGCAGTCCTCGGCCGATCAGGT
>JAOAPR010000161.1 GCA_025463005.1 Bryobacterales bacterium
AAGAGACTCTGCGAAAGTTGGTTCGACGCCAGATTCAGGCGGGCATCAACTTCCTGGTTCCGTGTGGCACTACCGGCGAAAACCCGACCATGACCCACGCCGAGCATCTGCGCGTGGTCCAGATCACAATCGAGGAAGCCAAGGGAAAAGTTCCCGTGCTCGCTGGCGCCGGAGGCTACAACACGGCCGAGGTCGTCGAGCTTGCCAAGGAACTGCACAAGTTGGGAGCCGATGGGCTCTTATCCGTCACGCCGTATTACAACAAGCCCACGCAGGAAGGTCTGATCCAGCACTACAAGGCGATCGCCAACGCGGTTCCCCTGCCGATCGTCGTTTATAACATTCAGGGCCGCACTGGAGTCAATGTCGAAACCGCCACGCTCAAGCGGCTCGGGGAAATTGACAACATCGTGGGCGTGAAGGAAGCCTCGGGAAATATCGCCCAGGTGGCCACCGTTCTGCACCAGCTTCCGGAGCGCTTCACTGTGCTGAGCGGCGATGATGCAATGACGATTCCGCTGATCGCGCTCGGTGGGCGCGGGGTGATCTCGGTGGTCGCGAACGAAATTCCGGCGGAATTCGCCAAGTTGACGCAGCTCGCGCTTGCGGGCGACTTCGCGGGCGCACGTGTCATCCAGCGGCAATGGTTCGCGCTGATGGAAGTTAATTTCTGCGAAGTGAATCCCGGGCCAGTGAAAGCCGCAATGGCCATGATGGGGCTGCTCGAGCCGGTGTGGCGGCTGCCAATGGTTCCTCCTTCGGAAGCCAATCGCACGAAAATCGAGGCCGTGCTCAAGTCGACCGACCTGCTTTCCTCGTCCCGGAGCACGCATGCAGACTGAGATCGAAGCCCTCTTCGACCATCCGCCTGCTGCGTATAACGAGGAACACTTCACCTTGTTTGGGCGTCTTAAAGCCGCGCTGAACACGGGCGCAGTACGCGCGGCCGAGCCGGACTCGTCGTCGAAAACCGGCTGGCGCGTCAACCCGTGGGTCAAGAAAGGGATCCTGCTGGGCTTTCGCATGGGCGGGGTAGTCGACATGTCGGTGGACGCGGCCCGTCAGCCGTTTTTCGACAAAGCCACATGGCCGGTGAAGCACATCACCGCTTCGAGCGGCGTTCGCATTGTCCCCGGAGGTTCCAGCATCCGAGACGGCTGTTTCGTCGGCAAAAGCGTCACGTGCATGCCTCCCATGTACATCAACGCGGGCGCGTGGGTGGGCGACGGAACCATGGTCGATTCGCACGCTCTGGTTGGAAGCTGCGCCCAGATCGGCAGAAACTGCCACATTTCCGCCGCGGCGCAGATCGGCGGCGTGCTCGAACCGGTTGGCGCGTTGCCGGTGATCATCGAAGACGACGTGATGATTGGCGGCAATTGCGGAATCTATGAGGGCACCGTCGTCAAGCGCCGCGCCGTGCTTGGAAGCGGCGTGATTCTTACGCGCTCGACGCCGGTTTACGACGTGGCTCGCGGCGTGGTTCTTTCGGCACAGGATGAGGGGCCGTTGATGATCCCCGAAGGGGCCGTTGTGGTCGCTGGATCGCGCGCGATCACCAGCGGCAAGGGCAAGGAATGGGGCGTATCCTTGTACACGCCTGTGATCGTAAAATACCGGGATGAAAAAACAGACTCGCGCGTCCAACTGGAGGAGCTTCTCCGATGAAAACCATTACCTTCGTTCTATTTGCAGTCCTCGCGCTGGGAGCCGATCCCGAGTTCAATAAAGATGGCGAGTTGGTTCGCCCCAAAAACTATCGCGAATGGATCTTCCTGAGTTCGGGCGTGGGTATGAATTACGGCACGGGCGACCTTCCTTTCGGCAATGTGTTCGTCGAGCCGTCAGCGTATCGAAATTTCACCGAAACGGGCCGCTGGCCGGACAAGACCATCTTCGCTCTCGAACTCCGGAAACCCGCTACCGAAGGCTCCATCAACAAGGGCGGCAAGTATCAAACCAGCCTTATCGCAGTCGAGGCCGCGGTGAAAGACACGGCGCGCTTTCCGGACGGATGGGGCTATTTTGGGTTTAACGGAAACGCGGCCACGGCCAAGGTAATCGGGACCTCGGGCGGCTGCAACGCCTGCCACAGCAAGAATGCGGCAGTCGAGCACTCTTTCGTGCAGTTCTATCCCACTCTTCTCGAAATTGCGAAGGCCAAGGGCACGTTGAATCCGTCCTACAAACCCTAAACGTCGCGCAACAGCTCTTCGCGCGTCCGTTCCGCGGATTGCTTCCATGTAAATCCGCGCGCCCGCTCGCGACCCGCCCTGGTAAGCCGCTCCTGCACGACCGCGTCAGTCATCACGTGTTCGATCGCAGCCGCAATTGCGTCTTCATCCAATGGATTGAAGAACAGCGCGGCGTCGCCGGCGACCTCATGCAGCGGCGGAATATCCGAGCAAGCTACTGGAATTCCCGCCGCCAGCGCCTCCAGGACTGGCATTCCGAATCCTTCGAACATGGACGGATAGACGAAAGCTCGCGCGCGCTCGTAGAGCGAATAGAGCTCCTCGCGAGGCACCCACCCCGTGATTTGAACGGAGTCTCGCAATCCTAATTCTCCGATCAGCTGCTCGATCGCCTTCGTATGGAAGCCACGCAGGCCCGCCAGAATCAATCGGAAGTCGCGCTTCTTAAGGCCGTAGGCCCGTATTAGGCGAGGCAGATTCTTGTGCGGATGGAGCGTGGAGACGCACAACAAATACGATTCCGTGTGCGATCTGTCCAGACGGGAGAATGCCGGCTCTACGCCATGCGCGATCACCGCAACGCGCTCCTTCGGGATGTGATAGAAACGCAGAAGGTCCGAGCGGGTCGCTTCCGAGACCGCGATCAGCCGATGCGATCGGTGCGCCGCAGCCCACAACAGCAATCGCCAGAACGGCAGATCGAACCAGCGGAAATACTCCGGATGACGTTTGTGCTGGAGGTCGTGGAATACCGTCACCTGCCGGCAGGGCGAGAATATCGGCGCCGTGAATCCAGGATTAAACAGAACATCCAGGCGATAGCGGGCCGCTTCAAACGGCAGCACGATTTGTTCCCATAAGATTCGCGCCGGACGAAAGCGCGCATGCACGGCCTGCGGTTTCCAGTGAAAATTCGCCTGCTTGGGAAGCAGGTCTGATTGAGTCTCCATGTTCGTGAACACGAAATACTCATGGGAAGAATCGACCGCTGCCAACGCCGCCAGAAGCTCGCGCAAATAGATCTCGGTGCCGCCGACGCCGCCTGGAATCAGGTACAGCGCGTTGACACCGATGCGCGCCATGCCGTTAGCGGCTCACCCGGGTCAGGGCGTCGCGCGCGGTTGAGTTCAGCGGATTCAGCGCCAGGGCCCGCTGGTATTGCACAGCCGCGGCCGATTTGTTTCCGGCTACTTCGAAGATGCCACCGCGATATACGTAGGTCATGTCAAAGTTCGGGTCGATCGCCTCAGCCTGTGCCAGCGCTACCAGCGCGTCCTGCCACCTATTGTGTTTGGCGTACACCATGCCAATTTGCGACTGAATGTGCGCGCTGCGTTCCAGCATCGAAGCCTGCTTCAGTTTCGCCACAGCATCCTCCCACTTATCGGCGCAGTCCAGGGCCAAGCCCCAGTCCACGAACAAATCGAACGCGGGATGTTCCAGATGCGAAGCTGCCTCAAAATTGTCGGCGGCCTGCGGGCAATTGCCCGATTCATAAAACGCGGAGGCGAGCTGGAAGCGTGGGCGCAATTTGCGCGGAGACTTTGCGGCCGCATCCTGCCACAGGGTCAGCGGGCTGGCCCACACCGCACTTCGTTGATAAGTCAGCACGGAGCATGCGGTGAGAATGGCGACGCCCGCCCACGCCGCCTGCGATATCTTCAGCCGCCGCAGAAACTCGAGGCACACCAGCACCAAGCCCAGGAAAGGCAGATATAGCCGCCGCTCCGCTGATACGTCACTGATCGGGATGAAGGACGACGTCGGCGCCAGAAGCAGTACGAACATGAACACGCCGAAGGCCGCCAGCGGCCAGCGCTTTCGATAAATCCAGGCCGCCGCAACCAAAGCAATCAAGGCTGCGAGGCCAAAGATCGCTCCGTGGTCGAACAAGCTGTGCGATATCGCGACATCCGGATCCACGTTCTGCCCGAACGGCAGGAAGAAGAGTCGCACGTACGTCCAGATCACGCGGCATTGCGTGAAGAAATAACTCGCCGGCGTTAGCCCCGCGACGCGAAACCCCGCCGTGGGAGCGTCTTTCAGCACGCGCCAGACGACGAACCCGCCCCACGCACCCGCTGCCACCAGCATCCCGTAGAGCAGTCCGTTCTTGCGGATTCCTCCCAGGCCCCAGTAGTAGTCGGCCAGCAACAGAAGCGCCGCGAGCGTCAGGGTGTGCTCCTTGGTGCTTACCGCCGCTGCGAAAAGAACCACGATCGCGATCGATCTCAAGACGGTCATCGACTCCGTGCGCCGATACAGGAAAAGCGCGAACGCCGAGAAATAGAGCAACACGCTCAAAACTTCTGAGCGACTCGCGACATAGGCTACCGATTCGGTCTGCAGAGGATGCAGCAGAAAAAGCCCGCCCGCGATTGCGCTCAGGATGGCTCGCGACCGGCCGGTGGTGCCGCTCAGCTCGAGCAGCCGCGCAGCTACCAGCGCGATCACCACTGATCCGATGAAATGCAGAAGCACGTTGGTCAGGTGGTACCCGTACGGCTCAGTTCCGCTCGATTGGAAATTCAGCCAGTAGCTGAATTGCAGAAGCGGGCGCATACCCTGGATCCAGTTCGATAGCGTCGCCTGCGCCGCATTGGGGTCCATGAACGGAAGATAGCGATCATCCAGAACGAACGCGCCGCTGAGCGCCGGGCCATACACTTCGAGCGCGACGAACAGACCCGCCAGTGCGGCCGCCCAAGGCCACCAGGCTCGCTTCGGCGTGGACGCTTCGATGGCGAGCGACGTTTTTTCAGCGCGCGGCTGGCGTTTGGACTTTTTCATTTAAAGCTTCAAGCCGAAATTCGAGAATGGCAAGCTGCTGCGCTAAGGTGATGCTGGAATCCTTCAGCCCCGAGATCCGTAGCGATAGCCGGTACAGCACTACCAGGAACGCCGCGCCAGCGACCATCGCCAAAGCGATGAAGCTGTCGGAAACGCCGAGCCCGGCCGCGATCCAGTCATCCAGTGTCCTCCAGCGTGCCAGCACCAGCAGCACGGCCCCCGCCAGCAGCCAGCTCACCGAGTACTCCACGCGGATGTGTTCCCGCCGAACCGAGCTAAGCACCCACACGATCATCACTACGCCGAAGACGGTGACCACGTCAAAGAGGTGATTCATACTTCATTTCCTCCGTCCTTCAAACTTCAAAACGTTCACAAATACTCCCAGCAGCACGTGGATGATGTAATACAGCGATTTAACCGCGGTGATCGTGCTCCGTCCCGCGCGGCGCGGGCGAAACCGGCACGGTACTTCCACGAACCGGAAGCGCTTGCGCTGCAGCACCACCAAAGCTTCGATCTCCGGATATTCCAGAGGAAAGGTCGCGGAAAACAGCTCCAGCGCCGTGCGATTCACGCCGACGAATCCGGAGGTCGGATCCCGCACGGGGCGTCCCAGGATGGGGCGGAGCACGGCCCGAAAAAACACGATGCCGGCAGCGCGCAGCCAGCTTGTGTGCTCACCGTTTCCGTCCACGAAACGCGATCCGATCACCATTTCACAATTGCCGTGTTCCAGCGCTTTGAGCACGGTGGGAATATCGCGAGGATCGTGCTGCCCGTCGCCGTCCACCCGGATCACATAGTCATAACCCAGCTCGTACGCCAGACGATACCCCGCTTGTACGCAGCCTCCCAACCCAAGGTGGTGCGGCAGTGCCAGGACCTGCGCGCCGGCGTTACGCGCTTCACTACGCGTGGCATCCGCGGAACAATCGTCTACCACGAGGACGGGAGTTCCGGGCACGGCGGAACGCACCTCGCCCACCACGCCGCCCACAGCGCTTTCTTCGTTGAAGGCGGGAATCAGAATCAGCAGCCGCTTCTCACGTTGATTCACAGCCGGAGTCACAGCGCCGCCACCTGCCGGACTGTGATCGAGTGCCGCTGGAGCAGAGCCCGGAACTCGGCCGCACTGATCCGCCGCTTGGCTCGAATGCGCCGCCGCTCCGCCAGCAAAGCCGGTAGACGAAATAATGCGGCGAGATTTGCCCGGATCACAAGAAACGGCAGTAGCGCCGCCGCGTACCCTGCTTGCCGGAATTCGGCTGCTTTGCCGCGTCCGGACGCGAGTGCGGCCACGTGCCAGATGTAACGGGCCACCGATGCGAACGGCGCCCCCCACAACATCGGGGCAGGGAAGTTCTTCACGATCGTATACAGCCGGTTTCGTTCCACGTAATAGGCTTTAAGCGGCGTCGCTCGGCCAGCCGAGTGCGAATAGCGATGTTCCACCACGGCGCCCGGCACGTAGCGGCACTCCCAACCGGCCCACCGCGCTCGCAGGCCCAGATCGGTGTCCTCGCAGTACAGGAAAAAACTTTCGTCGAACAGACCAATCTCGTCCAGCATCGCACGGCGGTACAACGCCGCCGATCCGCTGGGGAGGAGAGCTTCCTTCGCATTTGCCAAGAGCGCTGGAAGCGCCTCATGTCCGCGCTGTTTGCTCGATCCATCCGAGGCGATCAGCATACCCGCCGAATCCAGCCGCCCGGTTCCCGCCAGCCGTACTTCCGAGGCGAACATTCCCGCGCGCGGATGGGCCTCCGCATCCGCAACCAACGTCTCCAGCCAGCGCGGATCCGCGACCGCGTCGTCATTGAGCGTCGCTAGGTAAGGAGCGGCGGATGAGAGAAAAGCCTGGTTCACGGCGGCGCCAAAGCCCACGTTGTGATTGTTCGCGATCACTCGAACACGGGGGCTCGAAGCCTTCACCCGCCCGCTTCCGCTGTTGTCGATCACTACCACTTCGAACTCGTCCACACTTTGCGATTCCAGCGCCCGCAGGCACGCCTCCAGCACCTCGCCGGCGGCCAGAGTCGGCACGGCAACGGTGACTTTCGAAGAACCCCGCACAGGGCCGGCGCGCCGTTCCGTGCGTTCGGAAACTGTTCCCGTATCAGTCGCGCCAGGCTCCGTTGTGCGGGAGAGTTCCACGGAAGGCAAGAGATGATTTTAGCCTAATCCCCCGAAACAATTACCAGGGGATTCGTTACGGGCGATGCTTCCGTCGGTCCCTCGGCAGGAAGATAACGCGTATCCAGCAGCCGGTCCGTCTCGATGTTGCCCATCGCCGCAAGCAGTGACTCTTTCAAACGAGGATGTTCCTTTTCCAAATTCCCCAGCAGATCCCGTAGTGTCCCCCGCACCGTGCCGGTTCGCTGCGAGCACCCGCAGGGAATCACCGGCGCTCCCAACGATTCGGCGAAGCGCGTGGTGATGTCCTCGGTGACGAAAACCATCGGACGGATGAGCCTGAAGTCTCTCTGACTGGACCATGTCACCGGCGGCAGCGCGCTGATGCGTCCCGTGAACAGCGCGTTGCGCAGGAACGATTCGCAGAAATCATCGGCCGTATGGCCCAAGGCGATTACGTTCGCTCCCAGCTCCCGTGCGATCTGATACACCGCCCTACGCCGGAAGCGGCTGCACAAATCGCACCCGTGGTCCGGTTGCTCATCGATCAGGCGAATCGACGGATTGTCGCGATAGTAGGTCCAATCGATGCCTCGAGCCTTGAGATACTCGCCCATCGGCTCGATCGGCCGCAGGAATTTGCCCTGCTCCACCGTGAACGCGCACACCGTGAACTCTACCGGAGCGCGATCGCGAAGAAGAATCAGCGCTTCGAGCATCGTGACGGAATCTTTGCCGCCCGAAAGTGCTACGGCCACGCGATCGCCGTCGCGGATCATCTTGAAGCGCGTGACAGCCTCGCCGACCTTGCGCAAAAGTGTCTTTTCCAGGTCCAAGTCTCTATTATAGGGACCCGCGCTCCCATAGCTCGGAAACCACCAGCCCGCCGCGTGCCTCATTGACGCTGATCATCCCGAATCCATGGGCTCGCAACAGCGGCCGATGATCGACCAGCCTGCGCGCCTTGAGCCCGGTGGTTATCCGAAAAAACAGGTATAGCCCGCTCACCAGCAGCCGTGCCGGCACGGTCGGAACGCGGAACTCGGAAACCACCCACTTCGCACCAGGCTTCGCGGCACCCGCAATCCGCGCGAACAGAAAGTCCAGTTCACTCGCGTCGAAGCAATCGAAAAAGAAATGTGTCGCGATGAGATCGTATTCGTCTCGCGGCAACTCTACCGTCAGCGCGTCGGCCCGCGTATAATTTACCCGCTCGGCCCCCGCTCTCCGCCGCGCCAATTCGAGCATGCGGCTGCTGAGATCCACATAGTCCGCGCGCACCACGGAATTCCGCCGCAGCAGTTCCCGCAAGAACCGCCCGTCTCCATCGCCCAGCACCAACGCGTTGCGCGCATTCCCGAGGTCCGGCAGAAACCAGCGCCGCCGCCGCTCGAGCGTGCGCCCCATACCGAGCCTCTCGATCCACCAATAATGCGGAGCGATCAGATCGCAGTTCATCATCTGCATGTCACCCGCGTACCCACACTGCCGGTAGGAATACGATCGGCGTGAGCAAAACTACGTCGGCCAGCACCCGCAAAGCCTGGGTCGAATAACGTCGCCGCATCCGGTCGACCAGCACCAGCCCGAGCGCACCCGCCGTTTCCGCTCCGCCGAGAATCGGCCGATGATCTTGCAGCAGACACGCCGCGGTGACCGCCACCAGTCCTGCCGCCGCGATCACCGATGGCCGTAGCTCGTCGCCACGTTCCCAGTCGTCGATGGCCGCACAGTTCATCCAGCACACGCACGAGAACAAAAGAATCGCCAGAACGTCGCTGGTAGTCTGCACCCCCGGCCACGCCGCCAGCGAAGCTCCCATGCCGAACAGAATCGCCACTACGCTCTCTTTGGAACCCGTGGGTCGCAACAATCGGGGCGCCAGGTGGACCGCAGTCAAATACAGTCCTGTGCCGCAACCGACCGCGATGCCTTCCACGAACAGCGGTCCTGGAAGCCGGCTCCAGGCCAGCCATCCGCCTGCGCCGAGCGCGGCGATCCACACCGGCAAAACCGCACGCCAGTGCCGACGGTAGAACGCATGGCGAGGCTGCTCGGTGCTTCCTTGTGTTCCGCGCCACGCATCGAGCGTTCGGTCGGCGACGTAAATCAGCCACACGGCGAGCGCCAGAAGAGCGGCCGGAAGCATTCCGAGGCTGCCATGGAAACAGCGGACAAACAGCAGTTGCCACAGCAGCGCCACAATGGGCGCGTCCAGGCTCAACAAATTCGGCCACAGCCAGGGCCGTGAATGCATGTCTCTACTATTTTATGAGGTCTGGTTCCACAGCCGGATTACCCGCGTCTCGCGCTCATAGCCGAGCACGCTGACGGAAGCCGTGGAGAGCGCCAGCAGCCGTCCGGCCGAAGGTTCCAGGCCGATCCATCGCGCACCCAACACGCGCAAAAGGTGCCCGTGGCCGAATAACGCGACATCTCCGCCGGCCGCCAAGGCGCGGGCAATCACTCGATCCGCGCGAGCCGCTACTTGCTCGATAGTCTCACCGTTCGGAGGCGCGCCCGTCCAGATGGTCCAATCCGGCACGCGCTTCTGGATCTCGGCTGTGGTTAGTCCCTCGTAGTCGCCGTAATCCCACTCCCGCAAGTCGTTGTCGAGTTGCGGCGTCAAGCCCACCAGCCTGGCCGTATCGACGGCGCGCTTCATGGGGCTCGAAAGCACCAGCGCCAAAGAGTGCCCCGCCAGCATGCGCTTGAGGTTGGCAGCCTGCCGCTCGCCTTCCGGTGTCAACGGCAGATCCGTGCGCGAGGTGTGCTGTCCCGACCGGCTCCATTCCGTTTCCCCGTGGCGCACCAGCCAGATTTCAGAAGGCATGTCCATACTCTAGCCGGTTAACATGAGGAGTTGACCCCGACTTTAATCGAATTTGAAAATGTATCCGTCATGCGCGGCGAGGCGCTCGCGTTAAAAGATGTTTCGTTGCGGATCGGACTTGGCGAGCACGTCGCAATCCTCGGTCCCAACGGCTGCGGCAAATCGACGTTGATCAAGACCATCACGCGCGAATGCTATCCGCTGGTGCGCGAAGGGTCGTCGGTGCGCATTATGGGCCGCGATCGGTGGAACGTTTTCGAGCTGCGCAAGATGCTTGGCATCGTCTCCAGTGACCTGATGGCCACCTGCACGCGCGCCGTTACCGGACGTGATATCGCGCTTTCCGGTTTTTTCTCTAGCATCGGCATCTGGCCGCATCAGCAGGTCACGCCCGAGATGCATGAAAAAGCCAGACAGGCTCTGGCGATGCTCGAGGTCTCGCACCTGGCAGATCGTTTCACCGACGAGATGTCCTCCGGGGAAGCTCGCCGTGTTCTGCTGGCACGCGCGCTGGTCCACGATCCGCACGCCCTGATCCTCGACGAGCCTTCGACCGCGCTGGACCTGTTTGCCCAGCATGAACTGCGCCTGATCTTCCGCAAGCTAGCGCAAGCCGGCATCGGACTGGTGATGGTGACCCACCATCTCTCTGATCTCATTCCGGAGATTGATCGCGTAGTGCTGATCGATCACGGGCGCATCGTCGCCGACGGCCCCAAGCACGATATCCTGGTCGCGCCGCGGCTCTCTGAGCTGTTCGGCCTGCCCCTGGATTTGACCGAGCGCGACGGCTACTACAACCTCTGGTAAATTTGCATTTAATCGCGGTTAATTTGCGGCCAATCGAGTTATTGCGGCATCATCGTCTGGATTACCCGCAGCAAGTTGGCGCGTTCCTCGGCGTTGAGCTTCCCATCGCCGTCCCGATCGAACACTGCCAGCGCCAGCCGCAGCCGAGCCGCCATGGCCGGCGGAATTTCTTCAGGCAGGTCGTTCAAGTTGTCCGTCAACCGCACGAAGTCCTCGACATACTGCAGTACCACGGCGCGCTGAAACGGCTGCACGTCGTCGGGCGACGGCAATACGAGACCCAGAAACGCCAGCGCCATTTCATCCTTGGTCTGCTCGCCGAACCTGACCCGCACAGGCGGGCGCGACGGATTATGCGGATTCGCAGCCGAGTTGTCGTAAGTAAACTCCAGCTCGATCTTGG
>JAOAPR010000165.1 GCA_025463005.1 Bryobacterales bacterium
GTCGTGGACACTTTCGTTGCGCCCGCCTGGCCCAGGCTGAGAGAGGCTCTCGATGGCCTTGGCAACGCTCCGGTGAAATACGTCATCGACACCCACTGGCACTTCGACCATACCGATAACAACGCGCCTCTTCACACCGCAGGAGCAACGATCCTCGCCCACGAAAACACTAAGAAGCGCATGTCCGAGTCGCATGAGCTGCCGGTCTTGTATAGAGGACCCGACGGCGCGCTCGCCGGGTTGCATTTCGACCCCTCGCCCGCGGAGGCCTTGCCGCAGCGGACCTTTGCCGCAGGTTACAAGTTGCAAGCCAATGGCGAAACCCTCGCGCTAGAACACTTTGCTCCCGCCCATACGGATTCGGACATCTACGTTCATTTTCAAAGGTCCAACGTGATTTCGATGGGCGACACGTTTTTCAACGGCATGTATCCCTACATCGACCCCGGTACGGGCGGCAAAATCATCGGCATGATCAACGCCGCCGACAAAATTCTCTCGATCGCTGACAATTACACCAAGATTGTTGCTGGGCACGGCCCGCTCGGCAACAAAGCGGACCTCACTAAATCCCGGGACATGCTCATCACTTCGCGGGATCGCGTGCAGAAATTGAAGTCCGCGGGAAAATCCGCCCAGGAAGCCGTTGCCGAAAAGCCGTTCGCCGATCTCGACGCCGTCTGGGGCAAAGGCATCATAAACAGCGACCAGTTCGTCCAAATCGTCTATCTGACGCTCTGAGTCTCTCGCTGAGTCGGCGAAAAGGCCTCTCCGTCGACGTACCGGTATGCAAATCAATTCGCAAAAAGGAGTAACCAAATGAGTAATTCAATGACACAGATGCGAGTAGTACGGGGAATGTCTCGGTCCCTCTGCACCGCATTATTGCTGGTGGCCTGCAGCTCGCTCTCCGCGCAGAACGAAGACCATCGCGTCCGGAATATTGTTCTGGTCCACGGTGCCTGGGCAGATGGTTCTGGTTGGAAAGGCGTCTATGACATTCTGGTCAAAGATGGCTACAACGTCAGCATCGTCCAAGAGCCGGAGACGTCCTTTAAAGAAGATGTGGCTGCCACGAAGAGAGTCCTCGCTCAACAGGATGGACCGTGCATTCTTGTCGCTCACAGTTATGGGGGCGCCGTAATTACTGAAGCCGGCACGGATCCATCGGTTGCCGGATTGGTGTATGTCGCGGCCCACATGCCAGATGCTGGAGAAAATGAGGCTGACGACGGAAAGCGGTTCCCAAGTGACCTCAGCAAGTCTACTGCGATAAAGAAGACGGCAGACGGTTTCACTTACCTGGACCCCGCGCAGTTTCATGAGTACTTTGCGGCCGACCTATCTGTTGAGCAGGCCGCTTTCATGGCGCGATCGCAGGTGTTCAACGCAGCTGACAATTTCAAAGCCGTCATCAGCACGGCTGCGTGGAGAAGCAAACCAAGCTGGATGTTGGTAGCGACAAAGGACAGAACCATCAGCCCGGACCTCGAACGCTGGTATGCCACTCGGGCCAACAGCCATAAGGTAGAAGTCTCGGGCGCCAGCCACTCGGTCTACGTCTCCAGGCCGAAGGAGGTTGCAGCTCTGATCGAAGAAGCTGCATCGCATGCTCGGTAGAGACTTCGACGCAGAGATACGAACTGGGATTGGGGCAGCGGCAAATCGCGCGCTGTTGCTCTCAGCAGCAAGAAGCAGTCCCAACTCCCAGGCGCTGCCAGTGCCAGACCTCTGGCACGCGCGCCAAAACTCTGTCTCGGATCGTTCGCCTCGCGATATTTGGTGCTACGGACCTTGGCTCTTAGAAACTGTTGAAGCAAGCAGATAGACCTAATTCAAATGCTGCGTGCCCTGTTGGTCCCTCAACTGCCATATCCTCTGGCGTCCTGCTGATCGAAAAATCGCCTTGGTAATACGCGGCGGTCGGACCTGTGAGTGATGCGGCTCCGAACGTAGCAGTTTCTGGCAAGCAGTCGAGGGAGTAGTGCTGAAGATTACCATAACCGATCTGTCCGATGAGCAGAGGTGGTCTTTGGAGGGTCAGCTGGTCGGCCAGTGGGCGGCGGAGCTCAAGTCGCGTTGGACAGAAGTGCGCCAGGTAGGGGACACACGGAAGTGCGTCGTTGAGCTGATCCAGGTGGCGTCCATTGACCGAAATGGCGAAGCCGTTCTGGCGGAAATCATGAGCCAGGGCGTCGAGTTCATTGCCAGCGATGTGTACACAAAACACCTTCTACGGAACCTGCGCAGCGAATTGAAGCGAAGTCGCTCGAAAGGAAAGCAAGATGGCGGTGGCAAACATTGACAAAGTCGAGCGGGGAGGAGCAGATGCTACCGGAGGAACGCGAGTCGCCGGCTCTTCGCAGTGTGGAAGGCTGCAAAGACATTTGCTTCGGCGTATTCTTTGGCGGATGAAGGCGGACCTCGCCATGGAACTTGAGCCCAGAAGCCATTTCTTACTTACGTTTCGGCATTGATGCGGTATTCGCGCATCAATGCTTGACAAGGCTACAGGTGGAACAGGCGAAGACAATACTGGACACAATACGATTTCGAGCGACAGGTCGCTTGAATTCGGCATCTCAAAGGAAACGGAAGTGACATGATCGACCGCCGTGACTTTTTGATAACAGGGGGAGCTTTTGCGCTCGCCGCAACACCACGGACCAACTTTCCGCAAAGGGCGCTCAAAGAGGAATTATGCAAACCGACAACACCGGTGCGTTCTGGCCCCGTGGCGCTCAGCCCGAGAGCGGAGCCGAGAGCCCGCTGCCGAAAATAGATCCCAAGTACCCAGACATCGCCGCCACCAAATGGCACCAGTACGGATTCAAGGAAGGCCTGCCGCGGCTGCTGGAGATGTTCGACCGCCGCAACGTAAAGGTCACCTCACACGTGGTGGGCGCCGCTGTCGAAAAGCACCCCGCACTCGCCAAAGAGATCGTCCAGCGTGGCCACAAGCCCTCAGGTCACGGGCAGCCGCGGACGCCGCAGTATTCCATGACGCCGGAACAAGAGCGGAAGAGCTATGCTGACTCGGCTGCAACTATCGAGCGAGTCACCGGCGTGTACTACATCGACGATATCGGTCAGCGCCCACGACCATATCGCAGGCCGGCCCTCCCGTATGCGAGTGTTCGAGGATTTTATACGCTACGCGCAGTCGCACCCGGGCGTCACCTTCATGCGCAAGGTAGATATCGCGAACTACGCGATCACAAGCCCGCGCATCGTCCGCGAGGAGATACACGAGTCCCAAATGAATGAGCCGAAGTAGCACGTTTAGGGCTTAGTCCAGATTCAGCGAATGAAAGACAAGGAGAGCCGGATGATAAGCGAATGCGAAACAGTCGAAGCACTCCACAGAGCGTTTTGGATAACCCTTCTGCTGAGTGGCAATATCGAAGCAGCGGAGGCGGCGGTATTGGATGGAATCGCCGAGTTAGAGGTTGACCACACTTCCCGCGACAGCCTACTGCTAGCAATTACAAAGTCCGCGATTCAGCGACGCACTGAGTTCTTTGAACAATCCGAGGGACTCTCAATCCTCCCTCGCGAACTTCGGCGCCTGCTTCTGCTTGCCCGGAACTGTCGTGATTGCTTCGTGTTGCGGATTCTTATTGGTCTGACTCCCAGGCACTGCTCTGGAATTCTGCATCTCTCGATCCACGAAGTCGAAGACGCACTCTACACGGCTCTGCATGAGCTGCCGCGCCTCGAAGCTTGCGACACGAATCGAAGTGAAATTGCCCGGCACTGTGTTCGCAAGTGTGCGTCGCGTATGAACAAGGAGGCTGACTATATCTCGGAGGGAGCCAGCGAGACTTGGGAAAACATATGAACAACTCAGCACATTTCGCTCCGCGTTATGAAGCGCTCTTCCGCGTCTCCGATTGCCTCAGGGCACATCAGGATATACAGGGCCTGTTCCGGGCCCTTCCATTCCAGCTTCATCCGGTTGTGGATTTCAATTACATGAGCGTCTTTTTGAACGCGGACTCCCGGGACGAAGCGTCGTGGTTTGTGCCCGACGACGATGATCATTCGGCATTAACCGCAGCACGAGACGTTCCCATCGAACAGGCCCACGTCTCCTGGGCGTTCGAACATCAACAACCCGCCATAATCGGTAAATTGGACGGCCAGGTTCGCTTTTCAGGTTCGAGCCGATTGCTGAGCGAACGCGGCCTTCAGTCCGGTTGTGCGGTTCCGATTACGACAGCACACCGACGGCTTGGAGCGATGTTTCTGGGAAGTGCAGGGCCTTGTCCCGGTTCGGACGAGGAGGTGCGGTTTCTGTCCTTCGTTGCTGATCGAATCGCTCTAGCTGTCGATGATGTGCTCAGTCAAGAGTCGCGCGACGACCAGGCTCGAAGTGACACACTCTTCAGAGAGAACCGCGCGTTACGTGAAGGAGTCGTTTCGGCGTCCATGTTCGATGAAATCGTCGGCTCCTCGGAAGCGCTCAATCGTGTCTTGGCACATGTGACGAAAGTGGCTCCCACCGATGCTACGGTTCTCATCACAGGAGAGACTGGGACTGGCAAGGAACTGATCGCCCGCGCCATTCATGAGCGGTCCAATCGTTCGAGCAGGGCCTTCGTGCGAGTTAATTGCGCCGCAATCCCACCTTCGCTGATCGCGTCCGAGCTTTTTGGCTACGAGAAAGGCGCATTCACTGGGGCTGGCCAACGGCATGTGGGCCGTTTTGAACTGGCCAATGGAGGAACGATCTTGCTGGATGAGATTGGCGACATTCCAGCGGAAACGCAAATCGCCCTGCTGCGCGTACTTCAAGAGCGCGAATTTGAGCGGGTAGGAGGCACTCATCCTATCCCGATAGACGTGCGTGTGCTCGCAGCGACAAACAGCGATCTGAACGCGGCGGTCGACGCCCGCACATTCCGGCTCGACTTATTTTATAGGCTGAGCGTCTTTCCAATTCAGATGCCTTCACTGCGCGAGCGCCCGGAAGATATTCTCTTGCTGGCCACCTACTTCATCGAGCGTTACGCGAGTAAGGCCGGAAAGAAGATCAGAAACATTGAACGGAGAACGCTGGAGTGGTTACAAGCTTACGATTGGCCGGGCAACATTCGCGAGTTGCAGAACGTGGTGGAGAGGGCCGTAATCCTCTGTGATGGTGAAACGTTCTCGATTGACGAAACCTGGCTACAGCCCGAGACGCGGGCGACGAAAACGCCCGTAGCTCTCGCGGCGACGCTCGCGAATCAGGAAAGGGGAATGATTAAAGCTGCTCTAGAAGAGAGCCGCGGTCGAATTTCAGGACCGTTGGGGGCGGCTGGGAAGCTCGGGATGCCTCGATCGACGCTCGAATCGAAGATCAAGAGCCTCCGGATCAACAAGCACCAATTTAAGTATGCGTAAGAGGTCGGATCCACAAGCCGAGTATTACCAAGCATCCACGAGAAAGTCTCGGCAACCCATGGCGGTCTTCACATGTCGACAGCGCCTCCAACAAAGCGGCTTGCGGATCGCTCCTATCCTTTGAGAACCGCCCCACGGGCTTTATAGAAGGAGGAGTGATGCGCGACTCAAGACTGGTACTTGCGATCGGGCTCTTGGCCGCGCTCGCGACCCTGGCCGGATGTGCAGGCAGGACGCGGTACCCAACTTATTACATCCTGAACGTCCCGCCTCCTCTTTCTGGGAGGTCGCAACCAATCCTTGGCTCGGTCGCCGTTCGGGAGTTTAGTGCTCCGGCATTCTTAAATGGCGGCCCGATCGTATACCGGCAATCACCCGAGCAGCTGGACTTTTATGCTTATCATCACTGGGCCGAAGATCCTCGACGTGCTGCTACGAGCGCGATGATGCGGGCGATGCAGGCCCGAGGACTGTTCCGGTCAGTCGATGTGTTCGACGGTCGTGGATCTCCGGAATGCCTGCTAACCGGAACGCTTCACCGCCTTGAAGAGGTCGATCAGGGCACCAATGTCTCGATCGTGGTCACGCTATCGGCGCGATTGGTCGATCTGCGGACGGGTGAGGTGATCTGGCAAGACATGTCGTCGAAAACCTCAAAGCTAGACCAGCGGTCGGTCTCGGGCATTGTAGCCGAAATGTCTCGGGACTTGGCGAGTGCTATCGAGGACTTGGTTTCGTCTATGCGGAACCGCGTCTTGGAGGCTTCGTTGCCGCTAGGCCGCTCGAACGCTGAACAGTAACCACTATCTTCCGAAACGGTCGATAGCGACTAAACTCTGTGGCGCAACGGAGGTCATCAAACGTCAAGCAGCCTTACAAGTACTGTTATCGCTCCTCTTCTTCAAATAGGGCGCCAGCTTTTTTTTGGCATTAAACACCCTCCACTGCACCGTCCCGATCGGGATTGCCTGGGCAGCGGCAATCTCGTGATATTCCCACTGCTCGATAAAGCGAAGTGTCATGACTTCGCGCTCGCGCGAGTCCAAGAAGGCCATCCAATGTAGAAACTCAAACGCCGGTGTTGCTGCTGGTGTGTGGCTCGCGGCAACCACGCGATCAGCGACGTCCGCCAGGTCCACCGTTTCCACTTCCCGCGTCTGCTTGCCATAGTGCCGGCAGAGAGCATTGCGGGCAATTTTGAAGAGCCATGCACGAAACAATGCACGATCCCGAACTTGCGCAGCCTTACGGTAAACAGCAAGCATTACCTCTTGCGCCAGATCTTCAGCCAGCGCCAGCTCGCAGCCGCGCGCTTTGAAAAACGCAACAAGTTGCGGCGTAAAAGTCTCGAACAGGTCAGCGAATGACTCCTCGTTTGGGGCCTCCAGAAACGTCTTCGTTACCGCTCCTTCATGGAGTAATCTCTCGTTTGCGATCAGCTCGTTGCCCATTGAGTTTCACCACCCTTTTCGGCTGTACCTTGCATAGGGCACTCAGGCAGCCAAATATTTCTCTTGGACCCATGGCTTTTGTTTCTCCCGCTTACAGGCTACTCTCATCGGTTTCCACTCTGTGGCGTTCGACAATTGCCGAGTTCTCGTCTTTGCGCGGGTCCAGGCGATAGGGCCGACGGTGTGCAATAGATCGCAGGTTTGGAGCTTGAGAATACCTGGAGGGAAGGTGGGATAAGATGGCGGTGCGCTGACCCAAACGGCCCTCACGAAACTACTGTGGCAATAGCATCTCGCTTGTCCGAGGTCCTTCTTCAACAGCGGGCTTTGCTCTTTCAGCGCCACAATGATTCACAATCAGTCGGGAGCCGCGCTGCCCCGTGAGATAGGTCCAAACCCATTGCAAGAAGACACTTATGCGAAGGCTCGACGTCGCCAGGAACTGGAGATGCACTGCGGCCCACGCGAACCACGCGAGGATGCCGCTTATGTGGATCTTGCCGCTTTGAAGAACGGCGAAGCCGGGGCCGACTACGGCCATGTTGCCCTTATCGAAATAGCGAAACGGCACTGGGATGGTTTTGCCGGTGATGCGCCGATGAATTAATTTTCCGGCATAGCGCCCCTGTTGAATCGCGACCTGCGCGACGCCCGGCAATGGCTTACCATCCTGATCGAGCGATGCAGTATCCCCAACCACAAAGATCTCCGGATGCTCCGGTACGGATAGATCCTGTTGGATACGTACTCGCCCGGCGCGGTCCGTGTTAACATTCAGCCACTTGCCGGCAGGCGATGGAGCCACGCCCGCAGTCCAAATCACTGTCTTGCTCGAAATGCGCTCACCCGCCACCATGACGCCGCCCGCATCGATTTGATCGGCCCCGTGTCCGAGCCGGACCTCCACACCCAATTTCTCGAGTCGTTTTTTCGCCGCCTCCGAAAGGTCTTCCGAAAACGATCCGAGGACCCGGGGAGCCATGTCCAGCAGTACAATTCTCGCTGACTCTGGATTGATGCGCCGGAACTCAGATTTGAGTGTATTGCGGACCAGTACGGCGATCGCACTGGCCATTTCCACTCCGGTAGGGCCTGCCCCGACCAGCACAAACGTCAGCAGGTCGCGATGCCGGCTGGGATCTTCCTCGGCCTCAGCCTGCTCAAACGCCTGCAAAATTCTGTTTCGGATCGCGACAGCATCGGCCAGATTTTTCAACCCGGGTGCGAATCTCTTGAACTCATCGTGTCCAAAGTAACTATGGGTTACCCCGGTTGCGAGGACCAGGAAATCGTAAGGAACCGGTACTGCGGCGCGATCGGCGGAACTGACCACGACACACTGCTTGTCCTTGTCGACGCCGCTAACCTCGCCGAGGATGACCGTCGTGTTCTGCTGTTCCCTGAGAATGTTGCGGATCGGCGAGCCTATTTGCCCAGGTGTCAACACCGACGTGGCTACCTGATAGAGCAGAGGCTGGAACAGGTGATGATTCGTGCGGTCAATCAGAAGGATTTGCGCCGGAGCGTTTTTCAGAGCCTTTGCGGCGGCCAGGCCCCCAAATCCCCCGCCGACAATCACGATGCGTGGAACACTTTCAGCCATCGTATTATTGGCTTCCTTGCCTCGCTACACCTAGGAAGAGAGGTTGCCAATAGTTTTTGTTGGCCCGATTGCGACCCGTTCAGAAGCCCGCCGGTCAAGGATCGCCAAAGGCAGAATTTGCTCACAACCGCGACTCTTTCACTACTTAGACGCGCTCATGTGCCGCAAGAGCATTGTGTGACTTATCGTGGCACCTTGCGGTCCTTCGGCTGGCGGATTCTTACGAGGCTCCATGGGCGCTGTTTAACTTGGTCCGTCAATTGATCGAGGTTCGCCGTCGCAACGCGCAGATTCTCAATGGTTTCGCGGATATTGTCGTCGTTGCCTCGTACGACACTTTGGATGCTGGCTATCAAGCCTTTGGCCTGCTCCATCGTGGACTGGAACTGCTCCAAGTCTTGCCGCATGGGTCCACGCAGTTGATCGATTGTCAGATTCACGTTCGCAACCGTCGCATCTGTGTGATCGAGCAGCGGACCTACCTTCCTAATCGCGGAATCCGCATCTCGGCTTACCAGCAGCACCTGGTCCGTTATACGGTCAATTTTAGGGGACTGCTGAGCCACCATGGCATTGATCTGCTGCAAGATATCCGCGATCTGCCGGCGGTTCGTTGGCCCAGTCGCTTCATTCAGATTCGCTAAGAGGGTCTGCGTTTGCCCACTGATTCCCTTCAGTTCGCCTTGCACCTGCATAATCAACTCCGTCGCGCGATCGGCAATCCCGGAAAGCTTACGGGTCATGTCATCAATGCTAACCGTCTCTTGAGAAGCGATCACCTGGCCCGCCTTCAGGCGTGGGGCATCCTGAGCACCAGTCGTGATCGAGATGGCCGGACTGCTCATCAGACTCACCGAACCAAGCTTCGCCACAGACTTCTCATTTAGCGGAGTTCCTTCGTTCAGCTCAAGCAGAATTTCGATTCGCGTCGGATCCTGGTCCCAGGCCCGAACGGTTGCGACCCTCCCAGCTGAAATACCGCCGAAGAGAACTTCCGACCCTGGTGCCACGCCCCCTGCGTAGCGCAAGTAGGTGCGATACGGCGTCACATGGTGTCCCCACTGCTCGTTACCCACGTAATACACCGTCCCACCCAGCAGGAGCAAACAAACGATTACGAATGTACCCACCTTGGCTTCTGTGTTCATACTGAGTCCCCTTGCATGTACTCCTGAAAATATTGGTCAAATGCCGCCGTGTCGGCGGTTTTGTCCGGGACGCGGTCAAGAAACTGCCGGATACGTGGATGAGAGCTCCTCTCGAGCTCCTCTCGCGTGCCAACTGCGATCAATGAGCCGTTGTACAGCATCGCCATCCGATCCGCGATGCGGAATGCGCTTGCCATTTCGTGAGTCACCACTACAACTGTCATGTTGAATGCCTGCTTCAGGCCCAAAATCAATTCGTCGAGTTCGGCCGCCACAATCGGGTCCAGGCCTGCGGAGGGCTCGTCAAAAACCAGAATTTCCGGATCGAGCGAAAGGGCTCGTGCGACTGCGGCACGCTTCTTCATACCCCCGGAAAGTTCCTGCGGGCTGAGCTTTCCAAACTCTGCCAGCCCGACTACCGCGAGCTTCATCCAGGTCATCAGGCGGATGGTGGATTCAGCCAGCAGCGTATGCTCCCGCAGTGGTAGGGCGACATTGTCTTCTACCGACATTGAATTGAACAGCGCGGCGTTCTGAAATGCGACTCCCATCGACCGGCGAAGCTTTTTGAGTTCCCGGGGTGTGCATTTTGCGAGATCCACACCGTTCACGACAACCTGACCGGATTGCGGACGCTCCAGGCCGATGATCTGGCGCAATAGCGTGCTTTTCCCAGATCCGCTGCCTCCCAACAAGACCATCGTTTCTCCGCGGAAGATGTCCAGACTGATTCCGTCGAGTACGTGCCGCGCGTCGTAACTGACCACCACGTCCCGGACCGAGATTACCGGCGCACTTGCCGTTTCTCCTAACGCTCCGGCCATAGCTTCACTTCCCCCCGGTAAGGTAGAAGATGGCAGTAAAACCCAAGTCCGCGAGGATCACTAAAAACGTGGATTTCACGACCGCTGCAGTGGCTGACCGGCCAACCGCGTCCGGTCCTCCGTGCACCCGAAATCCCTCAAGACACCCGACATGCACGATGATCGTGGCGAAGGCCAGGCTCTTAACCAAACCGGTCATCACGTCGCGCAGCGCCATGGAGTGCACAACGTCTCGGAGATAGACGCTGAATGCCATGTCCGTACTGAGACGCATAAACAGTCCGCCTGCCAGAATCCCGCAGGCATTGCTAATAATCGTTAGACAGGGGAGCACGATCAGTGCAGCGAGGAATTTTGGCGCAAGCACGAAGTCCACTGGATCGATCGCCATCGTCCGCAGAGCGTCTATCTCTTCGGTAACGACCATGCTGCCGATCTCCGCCGAGAATGCCGACCCCGAACGTCCGCTCACGGCAATCGCAGTAAGCAGCGGACCCAATTCCCGGGTAAAACCAATAGTCACAAGGTCGACAACGAATTGTGTCGCTCCGAAACGACGAAGCTCTGAAGCCCCTTGCATTGCCAGGATGAATCCCGCGCAAACGGCCATGATCCCAACCATCGGAAATGCTTCCACGCCGACTACCAGCATCTGCTGGACTGCCGATCGCCAACGGTTTCGATTTCCGACAACCGGTAAAGTTCGTCCTAAGGCACCCAGGGCGCTCCGAAGCTGGATTACGAGCCCGCCCAGATATTCGAGGTGCCGTAAGGTCGCACTTCCAAGACGTTCAACGGGCCACGAATGATTCACCCGGGACACTCGGCATCCACCTCATGAAAGATATGCAGGACCCGAGTCGCTTCCAGCAAGTATCGTGGCCGCTTCCGAAGTCCGCGGAGCTGAAACACCTTTCCTTGGATCCGCGCGGCTCTAAGAACCTCAACCAAAATGGCGAGTCCTGACGTATCAACGTATTCGACCTCACAAAAATTCACAGTCAGGATTTGGCAGCTTGGCGATTCCAGGTGAAGTAGCAAAAACAGGCGTAACTTCGGCGAAGAGTCAATTGTAATTCGGCCTGACAGCGATATCTGGCACTCGGCTCCGCGAGACTCACTTATAGCCCGGATGTCTGCATCCAGCAAAACACTTGGCGTTGTTCTTGGCGAATGGAGAGCCACAAGTCTTCACAGAAGATGAGCGGGAACGAGTGCTTTTTGTTGGCGAGGAGTGCTTCGCTGTCATCAAACCCTTGCTTGGTCTGTTGTCTCTTCTTCACTTCGCAGCTGCTGCGGCCGGCGCGACCAGTCTAGCGCCGACAGGTCCGGGGGGTTGCTGTCGATCCTTCGGCAAATGCTCCGTGGCGCTCGGCATTTCGCCACGACGCGGCACCGACTTGTAGACGCACATGCTTTCTTTTGAGTCAACTCAAGTACGTGTCTTTTTGCCGGCTACTTGCCAACCACATGCATGAAGCGAACGGTGAGTGATCGGCAATTGCTCTCTGGTCACTGTCATCGGTAATTTGACGAGTATTGACCCTTTGGGGCGTGCGCTGCTCCGCGGATGACGCGATATTTGGTGGCTCGTATTCCGGATATAACTGGTTGCTCGATAATCGAGCTAACTAATGGGCTGGCCATGGGCGCGAAGCTGCGCCGACCTCTACGACTGTTTGGCGGATCAGGTCAGCGGGGAGGCTCCCAACAGTGAATAAAGGACAACTACGGAGCGCGGACCGACCCGATACATTTGGTCCGTAAATGGCGGTGCAGTCTGCCATGCGACGATGTCGTGTGGCGCCTCTAGGGTCGTATCGATCCATCGATGCCAGGGGCCGTTACCCTCTTCACTGACTGGCGGTAGCTCGAAGTCGAGCGGCTCCCAATAAGCGTTGAACATCAGATGAACGAGATGTTGTTCGCCCATTACCTCCGCGGTCAGCGCGAAGCTGTGCGACCAATCGCTCCAGTCTGGTTGGTTGAGCTTTACGCCGTGCCAGGCTTTTTTCGACTTCCGGAGCACCTGGTTCAGGCTTTCGCCCTGGAATTCGTTCTGGACGTCACGAAACAGTCGATGCGCAATGAGCACTCTCACAAAGCGGTGTACATCAGCATGCTTCAAAAGCAGCGTCCAATCAAACCAACTGATTTCATTGTCCTGGCAGTAGGCGTTGTTGTTGCCACGCTGGCTCCGGCGAACTTCGTCGCCCATCATGATCATGGGCATGCCCAGTGAGAGCATAGTGCAGGTCAAGAGGTTCTTGATCTGCCGGTTCCGCAGGCTCTCCACCGTCGTGTCATCGGTCGGGCCCTCGAAGCCGCAATTCCAGCTTCGATTGTCGTCCGCACCGTCGCGGTTGCCTTCGCCGTTCGCCTCGTTGTGCTTGAGGTTATAGGAGACCAGGTCGTTAAGTGTGAAACCGTCGTGGCACGTCACGAAATTAACGCTCTCCTCGGCCTCGCGTTCTTTGTAGCCGTAGATGTCAGGGCTGCCAACTAGCCGGTCAGCGATTCGCGCCACCAAGCCCCGATCGCCGCGAAAAAAGCTGCGCACGTCGTCCCGGAACCGCCCGTTCCACTCCTTCCAGCTATCCCCGGCAAAGCTGCCCACTTGATACAGGCCCCCCGCATCCCACGCTTCGGCGATCATCTTGGTGCCTGCCAGCACGGGGTCCGACTCAATATCCCACAGCACCGGTGGGTTCGACATAGGCTGGCCCGAGGAATCGCGTGCAAGGATTGACGCGAGATCGAACCGGAATCCGTCCACGTGCATCTCCTGGACCCAGTAACGCAGGCTATCAATAATCATGCGCCGAACGATAGAATGATTAGCGTTAAGCGTGTTCCCCGTACCGCTGTAGTTGGCGTATCGAGAGCGGTCTTGTTCGAGGATGTAATAGATGTCGTTATCCAGGCCTCGGAGGCTTGTAGTCGGGCCCGTGCAATCTCCCTCCGCCGTGTGGTTGAATACAACGTCGAGAATGACCTCGATGCCGGCTCGGTGCAGTGCTTTGACCATGTCGCGAAATTCGTCGACCGGCCCGAGCGGATTCTGACGCGAGCTATACCCGTGGTGCGGGGCAAAGAAGGAGACCGGCGCGTAACCCCAGTAGTTGATTTGTCCCCGCGGTGCATCCTGCGCGTCGAATTGAAACACGGGAAGAAGCTCGACGGCTGTGATCCCAAGTTGTTGTAGGTACGGAATCTTCTCGATCAGACCGGCATAAGTACCGCGGAGCTTTTCCTCAAGACCGGAACTGGGATGCCGGGTGAAGCCTCGCACATGCATCTCATAGATGATGGTCCGCGAAACCGCACGCTTTAGGGGTACGTCACCTTCCCAATCATATTCCTCCGGATCTACTAACACGCTCTTCATGGCTCCGGCGGGGTAGTCGTCGTTTGTGCGATTGGCAACGCGACTGTAGTTCTTCGGAACAACCACGCCTCGACCATATGGATCGAGGAGCACCTTGGTGGGGTCAAAACGCATTCCGGTCGTGGGATCCCAGGGTCCGTACGCGCGATAACCATAAATTTGGCCCGGCCGCACGCCGGATACGAAGGCGTGCCAGTAGTGATACGTACGGTTCGTCGCCGGATCAATCGGAATCACGCGCGTTGGACGTGCATCGTCCTCACCGTCAAAGAGCAGCAACTCCACTGCGGATGCTCCGCGGGAGAATACGCTGAAATTGGCGCCACCAGGGCAGACCGTCGCTCCGAGAGGGTAACTCTGGCCATGCTCTTCGGCGGCTGTTCCGCTCACGGCCTGCCCAGGAGCTCTTTGGCAATTTCGACAATTCGAGCGGGCTCAAAGCCGAATTTCCTCTGGAGTTCCTTGAGCGGTGCGGATGCTCCAAAAGTCTTCATACCGATAATACGCCCGGAATTGCCGGCGTATCGCTCCCATCCGAAGGTCGAAGCCTGCTCCACAGCGACGCGTGCAGTCACTTTTGGTGGTAGCACGCTGTCTCTATACTCTTGCGTCTGATGGTCGAAGATCTCCCACGAAGGCATCGAGACTACTCGCGAGCGGATGCCTTCCGCGATGAGCCTCTCGTAAGCGTCCACGGCGAGGCTGACTTCGCTACCAGAAGCAATGAGGATCACCTCGGGATCTCCGCCAGGGGCGTCCGCCAGCACATAAGCACCGCGCGCCAAACCGGAAGCAGGCGCATACTTTGCGCGATCCAGAGTAGGAAACGCCTGTCGCGACAGCGCGAGCACAGTGGGTTGGTGGCGTAGCTGCATGATGTAGCGATATGCCTCGACAACCTCGTTGGCATCAGCGGGACGGAGCGTGATTAGGCCGGGAATTGCCCGAAAGGACGCGAGATGCTCGACCGGTTGGTGCGTCGGTCCGTCTTCTCCGTTACTCATCGCTTCGTGCGTGAAGACGAAAATGCTGGGCAACTCCATAAGAGCCGAAAGCCGAATAGCAGGCCGTGCGTAGTCGCTGAAGATGAAAAATGTCGCGCCGAACGCTCTGAGTTTCGAAAGCGCGAGTCCGTTCACGATCGCGGCCATTGCGTGTTCGCGGATGCCGAAGTGAAGGTTCTTCCCGCCGGGATTATCGGCCTGGAAATCTCCGGCACCCTCAAATGTCAAAGCAGTCTTGTTGGAGGGGGCGAGATCTGCAGACCCGCCCAGAAACCAGGGGATGCTTTGGGCGAGAACGTTCAGCACTTTTCCCGACGCTTCGCGCCCCGCGATGCCCTTTGGGTCAGCAGGAAACGCGGGGAGGTTGCGATCCCAACCGGCTGGGAGTTCGCGGCGCTGCATTAGATCAATTTCGGCTGCGAGTTCAGGATACTTGGCTCGATACGCACCGAATAGCTCTGTCCATTCGGCTCGGGCCTTCGCACCGCGCGCGCCGACCCCAGCCGAAAAGTGATCATAGACTCCCTCGGGTACCAGGAACTTTGCGTCTTCAGGCCAGCCATAGCTGCGCTTCACCAAGCGGATCTCTTCGTCGCCCAACGGCTCGCCATGAGCCGCAGCCGTGTCCTGTTTGTTCGGGGAGCCATAGCCGATATGGCTGTCCAGAACAATCAAAGTGGGCCTGCTTGGCGTCTTTCGGAAGATATCGATCGCGTGCTCGATGCGATCCACATCGTTGGCATCGCCGACTCGCAGCACGTTCCAGCCATACGCGAGAAATCGAGCCGGGACATCCTCAGTGAACGTAATGCGCGTGTTTCCCTCAATCGTGATGTGGTTGTTGTCGTAGATCCAGCAGAGGTTATCCAGGCCCAGATGAGCGGCGAGCGATGCTGCTTCCGACGAAATGCCTTCCATCAGGCAGCCGTCACCGCAAACGGCGTAAATGTTGTAATCGAAGATCTCGAAGCCAGGCCGATTGTATCGATTGGCAAGCCATTTCTGAGCAATGGCCATGCCCACGCTGGTGGATACGCCTTGCCCGAGTGGTCCGGTGGTGGTCTCAACACCTGAAACCCAGTGATACTCGGGGTGTCCAGGCGCCTTGCTGTCGAGTTGGCGAAAGTGGCGAATGTCATCGAGAGTCACCGAGGGTTGGCCCAGGCTCTCATATTCGGCATTCACGGCTTGCGTCTTAGTGAGGTGGAGCACGGACCACAGGAGCATGGAGGCATGGCCGTTCGAGAGCACGAACCGATCGCGATTGGGCCAGATTGGATCCTGCGGATCGAAGCGCATCACGCGGTTCCAGATCGTGTAGACCAACGGCGCCAGCGCCATCGGTGTCCCGGGATGTCCGGATTTTGCCTGTTGCACCGCATCGATGGAAAGCGTACGAATCGTGTTAATGCACAGTTGATCGATTTGGGTCTCGGTGATTGGTTCGGGTATGTGCGTGGCACTCATGTCTCATCTCCTTGCTATTTCTATTGGGCGATGGTCTGGGCTTCGAGCAAAGCAACCTTACCCAGCCGACGTAGGTGCCGCTCGGCTCGGCTGAACTCGGCTGCCAAAAAAGTATCGACCAGGTCTCGGGCCACAGCCGCTCCCACAACCCTCCCGCCCATGCAGAGGATATTCATGTGGTCGTCCTCGACTCCTTGCTGAGCCGAATAGTGATCGTGAATCAGCCCGGCACGGACGCCCGCGATCTTATTCGCACAGACCGAAGCCCCGACGCCGCTCCCGCAGACCGCCACGCCGCGTTCCACTTTTCCCGCGGCCACGGCTCGCGCGAGTGGGATGACGAAGTCGGGATAATCATCACCAGGACTGAGGCTGTGCGCCCCCACGTCAACGACCTCATGCCCAGCCGCGCGAAGATGAACGACCAATTCTTGCTTCAAACCAAATCCGCCGTGATCGGTGGCGATTCCCACGCGCATCTTATGCCCCTCGTGTGCTTTCTGCGGCCATCTGTCCTGCTGCCGCTTCGTCGCCAAGCGCCCGGGCTCGTTCATGAACAATTCGACCTGCGGGAATCGACGCATCGCCACTGAGCAGGCGATTCAACATCTGCACCTTCTCGCTCCCGGTAACAACCCAGAGGACCTGTCGCGAACGGTTGATGATGGGATACGTCAGCGTCATGCGGCGCCTCCCCTGATAGACCCCGGTTACCGCGACGTCTGCGGCTTGGACATTCAGAACCGGATCGCCCGGGACCAATGAAGCCGTGTGCCCATCAGGACCGAGGCCCAGATGTACCAGGTCGAGCACCGGCGGCGATCCAGCGATCCGCTGCAGAATCGCGGCGTATTGCGCAGCCGCGGTCTCCAAATCATCAGACTCCACAGCCATATCGTGGATTTGGTCGGCGGTCAGCGGCGCATGATTAAGAAGGGCTTCGCGTAAGTGGGTGAGATTCCTGTCCGGATGTCCGGCGGGAGCGACGCGCTCGTCTACCTGCACCACGTGAACCGCCGACCACGGCACGTCTGCAGTTCCAAGCGCGCGCAACATCAACCAGGGTGTGTGGCCCCCGCTCACGGCCATCACAAAACGACCTCTTGAAGCGACAGCCGCCCTTGCATCCGCAGCAATCAAATCCGCCGCTCTTTGGGCTACGGAGTCCGCGCTGGCCAAAACCTCAATGTTCATAGCTGGGATCACGCGGCATGGACTTCTGCGCCGACCGCCGCCGGCGTTCTCACCACCGGGTTGTGCCATCCATCCAGCGGCGTAATTCTTTCTGCCACTTCCGGAGGTCCCCACGTGCCCGGCTCATATTCGTACACGGGAGTATTCGCCTTCAGTACGGGATCGACGATTCGCCATGCCTCTTCCACGTAGTCCTCGCGGGCAAACAGCGTGGCATCGCCGGCCATAGCGTCTCGAAGCACCCGCTCATACGCATCCATTTCATCCGCACGGGGGCCGCCCAACGCGACCATTTCCACGGACTCGCCCGCCATCTCGTCGCCTAATGACTTGACCATCATGCTGAGAGCGAGCGTTACGTCCGGACTGATTCGGAATCGAAAATGATTTGGCCTTAGACCGTCGGATGGAAAGATTTTGGGCGGCCGCCGCAGTCGAATCAGGAGTTCCGTGCATGTCACAGGCAAGCACTTGCCAGCCCGGATGAAAAAGGGAACGCCCTGCCAGCGCCAGGACCTTACCTGGAACCGCAGAGCCGCGAAGGTCTCCATTTTCGAATCCGGCGCTACGCCCGGCTCTGACCTATACCCGCGAAATTGTCCGCGAACGAGGCTGTTCTCATCGAGCGGCGCGATCGCTTTCAGAACCTTAACCTTTTCATCACGGATGGATTCACTATCCGTTCTGACAGGCGGATCCATAGTCAGGTTTGTCAGGACTTGAAAAAGATGATTCTGTACGACGTCGCGGATGGCGCCGGTCTGATCGTAGAAGGCGCCGCGGCCCTGGATTCCGAAATCTTCGGCCAGTGTGATCTGAACACTCTCGACATGCGTGCGATTCCAGAGCGGCTCGAAGAACGAATTCGCGAACCGCGAATAAAACATGCTGTTGACCGGGCGCTTGCCCAGGTAATGATCGATGCGAAAAATGTCGCGTTCGTCAAAAGTTCCGAGCAAAATCGTATTGAGGGCCCGGGCAGAGGCCAGGTCTGTCCCGAACGGCTTTTCGACAATGACCCGAGCGCCCGTGGCACAGTTCGCTTTGCCCAGCTGTTCCACCACCAGGGCGAATAGTACAGGTGGGATCGCGAGATAATGCGCCGGTCGCTCGCAGGAGCCGATCTCGCGCCGGATCGCGCTGAAAGTGGAGGGATCAGTGTAGTCGCCGTCTACATAGCGCAGCAAACCACATAACTTGTCGAAGGCCACGGGGTCGACGCCGCCGTGATTCAGGAGACTATCGTGTGCCCGCGCACGCAATTGGTCGATGCCCCAACCGGACTTAGCGACACCAACGACCGGCACATTGAGCGTGCCCCGCTTTACCATAGCCTGAAGCGACGGAAAGATCTTTTTATATGCGAGGTCGCCCGTTGCGCCGAAAAATACGAGGGCGTCGGAATGGGAATCGCTCATATGTCTCCCTCTCAAGCGGCTTGTTTTCCGCCTGACTGTTCAAGATGTCCGCCAAACTGATAACGCATTGCCGACAGTAGTTTGTCCTGGTAGTCCGCTTCCCCGCGCGAGCTGAAGCGCTGGTAGAGCGCCGCAGACAGCACGGGCACCGGCACGCCTTCATCGATTGCGGCGTTAATCGTCCAGCGTCCTTCTCCCGAATCCGAAACGCGTCCAGCGAACTTCGAGAGCGCTGGGTCTTCGACCAGAGCGGCCGCCGTCAAATCGAGCAGCCACGAGGCGACCACACTGCCCCGGCGCCACACCTCTGCGATATCGCCTAAATTCAACTCGTACTGGTAGTGCGCTGGGTCGCGCAGGGGCGTCGTCTCGGCGTCGATCGCAGCTTTCTGTTTGCCGATATTGGCCTCACGCAAGATCCCGAGTCCCTCGGCGTAGGCCGCCATCAGGCCGTACTCGATACCGTTGTGGACCATCTTGACGAAGTGGCCGGCGCCGTTGGGACCGCAGTGGAGATAGCCCAGCTCAGCGGTGCCGTTGCCTGTTTCGCGACCCGGCGTGCGTGGGATTTCGCCTGCCCCGGGCGCGAGACGCCGAAAGAGTGGATCGAGACGATCGACCACCTCCGGCTCTCCTCCAATCATCATGCAGTAGCCTCGTTCCAGACCCCACACGCCTCCGCTTGTGCCGACATCCACGTAGTGAATCCCCTTCGATGCGAGTTCTTTTGCCCGCCGGATATCGTCGACATAATACGAATTGCCGCCGTCGATGATCGCGTCGCCGGACTCGAGGTAGGGCAGAAGATCGGAAATGGCGTTGTCCACCACCGCGGCCGGAACCATCAGCCAGACCGATCGCGGCCGATCCAGTTTCTTCACGAAATCCTTTACGTCAGAGGCTCCTGTCGCTTTTTCATCAACAAGTTGTTCCACGGTCTTGGGCGACTTGTCGAAAACCACACACTGGTGTCCTCCCTTGAGGAGCCTTCGCACCATGTTGGCTCCCATTCTTCCAAGACCGATCATTCCGAGTTGCATGATGTGATGTGATTCCTTTTATTGAGCGCTATCTTCCTTGTACTTCCGGTAACGGCGGATAAGCGTATTGGTCGAACTGTCGTGCTCGAGCTTGCCTTCCTCTTTACTGTCCAGCTCCGGGATGATGCGTTTTGCTAGCACCTTGCCCAATTCGACGCCCCATTGGTCGAATGAATCGATACCCCAGAGAGTGCCTTGTGTGAACACGGAGTGCTCGTAAAGCGCGACAAGCTTGCCGAGTGCTTCCGGCGTCAGCCGATCGGAAAGGATCGTGTTGGACGGGCGATTGCCCTCGAAAACGCGGTGCGGTACCAGCCAATCCGGAGTGCCTTCTGCCTTGACTTGCTCGCGCGTCTTGCCGAAAGCCAATGCCTCGGCCTGCGCAAAGACGTTCGCAAGTAAAATGTCGTGATGCTGGCCGAGCGGATTCAGTGTTTGGCCGAACGCGATGAAGTCACACGGGATCAGCCTGGTCCCCTGGTGAATCAGTTGATAGAAGGAATGCTGTCCGTTGGTTCCAGGCTCACCCCAGTAAATAGGACCGGTCTGATAGCCAACTTCGGTCCCACTCAGCGTGACGTGTTTGCCGTTGCTCTCCATCGTCAACTGCTGCAGGTAGGCGGGGAAACGCTTCAAATACTGCTCGTAGGGCAGCACCGCAACCGTTTCGGCGCCCAGGAAATTCGTATTCCAGACAGTGAGCAGACCCATGAGTACGGGCAGGTTACACTCGAACGGAGCAGTGCGGAAGTGCTCGTCCATCTTGTGAAAGCCTTCCAGCAGGGACCTGAAGTTATCCGGACCGATCGCGAGCATAGTCGAAAGACCGATTGCGGAGTCCATGGAATAACGCCCGCCGACCCAGTCCCAGAACCCGAACATGTTGGCCGTGTCGATGCCGAACTTTGATACTTCCGCTGCGTTAGTGGAGACGGCTACAAAATGCCTGGCGACCGCGTTTTCGTCACCACCCAGATCATTGAGTGACCATGCGCGAGCCGTCTGAGCGTTCGTCATCGTTTCCAGCGTCGTGAAGGTTTTCGAAGAGACGATGAAGAGTGTTTCCGCTGGGTCGAGATCGCGGACCGCTTCCGCGAAGTCGGTTCCATCGATGTTGGAAACGAAGCGGAACGTAATCGTACGCTCGCTGTAGTGCTTCAGCGCCTCATAGGCCATGACCGGCCCGAGGTCGGAGCCACCGATCCCGATGTTCACAATGTTGCGAATGCGCTTGCCGGTATGGCCCTTCCAGGCGCCCGTGCGAACACGGTTGCTGAACTCGCCCATTCTTTCCAGAACCTCGTGCACCTCCGCCACGACGTTACGGCCATCGACTAGGATGGATGTCCCGCGCGGCGCACGAAGCGCGGTATGGAGAACCGCCCGATTTTCGGTAGAGTTGATCTTGTCCCCCCGGAACATGGCGTCGATCCGCGCTCGCAGGCCGGACTCATGCGCGAGTTGAAGAAGAAGCTCGATGGTCTGGTCAGTAATGCGATTTTTCGAAAAATCGACGTAAATGCCCGCCGCTTCGGCTGTCAAACGTTCGCCGCGCTCAGGATCAGCCGCGAATAGCTGCCGAAGATGCAGTTCGCGAATCTTTTGAAAATGGACTTCGAGGTCCTTCCATGCAGGCAGCTCGGTTAGCGGGCGATTCGTCAGTGGTTCTACTACAGTTGCCATCTCCGTTCTCCTCTGTCTGGTTAACTGGCCATCTTGAGTGCAGCACTCTTGGCCGTGATCACACCCATCAGGTCCTCCCACGATTTGACAAACGATTTGGCTCCTTCTTCCTGAAGCTGGGCGGCCAGGGCGTCTATATCAATACCGGCCTTGGCGAACCGCGCTAATACTCTTTCGCAGTCACCGCCATCCGCGGGCAGCGTCCCGTCGAGTTCCCCGTGGTCCCCAAACGCCTGCAACGTACCCTCGGGCATGGTGTTCACCGTAAACGGCGCCGCCAAAGCTTTGATGTACAGAGTGTCAGAGGCTTTAGGGTCCTTGGTTCCCGTGCTGGCCAACAACAGACGTTGTGGACGGGATCCGAAGTTGTACGCGCGCTGCCAGCGCTCCGAGCCGAGCAGAGCGCGGTAAGCATTGAACGTTCGTTTCGCGATGGCGATGCCGAGCTGGTTCTGGAGCTTATCGGACACCTTGCCCACAACGGCTGCGTCCCAACGGCTGATAAACACCGACGCTACGGAACCTACATTAGGATTCAGCCCGGCATCAATGCGCCGCTCGATGCCGCGCAGGAATGCTTCGGCGGCGGCGAGATAGTGATCGCGCGAGAACAGGAGTGTCACATTGACCGGGATGCCGGCAAAGATCGCTTCCTCGATAGCGGGCGAGCCTTCCTTGGTGCCGGGGATCTTAATAAACAGGTTAGGTCGCGCTGCACGTGTGAACAAATCCTTGGCCGCGGCAAGCGTGCTCGCTGTATCGTGGGCGAGCAGCGGCGATACTTCCAGTGACACCCAGCCGTCGACGCCGTTTGTCCGATCGTAAATCGGTCGAAGAAGGTCGGCGGCTCGGGTGATGTCCTCCAGCGCCAGTTCGAAAAAGAGTGCCTCACCTGATCTGCCCTTCACCAACTTCTCGCGGATTGGCGCGTCGTACGCGGCACTGTTTTTGATGGCGTGGTCGAAGATCGTCGGATTCGACGTGAGCCCTGTCACCGACAGCTCATCGATGTAACGCTTGAGCGTACCGCTGTTCAGCAGATCACGTGTGATGTTGTCGAGCCACAGGCTCTGACCGAGATCATGTAGTCGTTGAGTCGCTTTCATAATTTCACCTCGCTTCAATGGCAAAGGACTTAGATGCTTCCGGCGCGGATCGAGCATCACTGGAACGGTTTGAGGCTCTTGTCAGGCCGGACAGCCGTTCGAAAGTTGAGGGGGCCAGCATCGCCTCGGTGCACCGCCATCGCCAGTTACCTTCGGTCCGACCTGGCACATTCATCCGAGCCTCGGCGCCCAGGTTCAGCAAGTCTTGTAACGGAGCAATCGCGAGAGCAGCGGGAGACGACCACGCTAGTTGCACGAGCGCCTGGGCAACTTCACTACTTTCGCCGGAAGATCGTCCCAGATAATTACAGACGACCTGCCTCTGCCCGGGCGGCAACGCTTCAAACCAGCCTCGTGTGGTGTTGTTGTCGTGCGTCCCGGTGTATACCACCGTGTTGTGCACGTGGTTTTGCGGCAAGTGCGGATTTGCTGAATCGCCGTCAAAACCGAACTGAAGGACTCGCGTGCCAGGCAACTGGTAGCGGTCGCGCAGAGCTGTCACATCAGGCGTAATCATTCCGAGATCTTCGGCGATAAACGGCAGGGTTCCCAATTCCCGCTCCACCGCCTCAAAGAAATCGGCGCCCGGACCAGGCGACCAATTGCCGGACTCTGCAGTCGGCGCTCCCGCAGGTATGTGCCACGCCGCCGCGAACGCCCGGAAATGATCGAGTCGAATTATATCCACATGTGTCAGCAAGGCGCGCAGGCGATCAAGGCACCAGCGATAACCGGTTCGGCTGAGCGCGTCCCAATTGTAGATCGGGTTGCCCCAAAGCTGTCCTTGCGAACTGAAGTAATCGGGAGGCACTCCCGCCACAAAACGGGGCCGGTGCTGCTCGTCCAACAGGAATAGCTCCGGGTTGGCCCAAACATCAGTGGAATCTGGGGAGACGAAGAACGGCAGGTCGCCGATGAGTCGCAAGCCCTTGGCACGGGCGTATTGCCTAAGGTGTCCACCTTGACGGAACAACAGAAACTGGGCAAACCGCACCTGCTCAATCTCAGTCTCCATATCCCGTCGAGCCTGGGCCATTGCTGCCGGGACTCGCCGGACTAAGTCCCTTGGCCAGTCGAGATAGTAGGCCCCGTTGTGTTTGGTTTTCAGAGCACGGAAAAGCGCGTAGTCATCCAGCCAGTGTGCCTGAGAGTCGCAGAACCGTTCGTAAGCGGTCCGCAGGTCCGCCCGCACACCGCGGTGGAAGTTGTACCACGTCGTTTCGAGCAGTCGGCGTTTGAAAGCGAGGACCGCTTCATAATCAACAAAATCTGTCGGGAATGAGTACCCGGCACAATCAGTCGCTCGTAGGAGTCCATCCTCGATCAGCGCATCCGGACTGATCAGTAGCCAGTTTCCGGCGAACGATGACAGCGCTTGATAGGGAGAGTTCGCATACCCGGTTGGTCCCAAGGGGAGCGCCTGCCACCAGCTTTGGCCCGAATCGGAAAGGCGATCGATCCACCGAAAGGCAGCAGGTCCCAAATCGCCGATACCGTATCGCGAAGGCAACGATGTGACGTGCAAGAGCACGCCGGCTGCGCGGTATTCCGGCGGAAACAGAGCGCTCATCTTCGCCCTTCCGGCGAATTCATCGCGTTATAAACGATCTCCTGGGCCTCGCTCATGATCATGTTCAGGTGAGTTTCGCTATGGAAGCTCTCTGCGTAGATTTTATAGACGTTTTCCGTGCCTGACGGCCGGGCCGCAAACCAGCCGTTGCGGGCCGCCACTTTCAAGCCCCCGATGGGCGCGTTGTTCCCAGGGGCGCGGGTCAGCCTGGCAGTGATCGGCTCACCTGCGAGGCTCGATTCACTGACGGCATCGGGCGAGAGTCTCTGTAGCGTGGCCTTCTGGCCCGGAGTGGCGGGCGCATCGATGCGCTTGTAGTGCGGGCTGCCGAACTCAGCCGTCAGCTCGCGATAGTGCTCGCCCGGGTCCTTAAATGTACGGGCAGTGATCTCGGCTGCCAGCAGGTCCATGATCGGTCCGTCCTTATCGGTGGTCCACACCGAGCCGTCAAACCGCAGGAAACTGGCTCCAGCGCTCTCCTCCCCGCCGAAACAGCACGAGCCGTCAAAGAGACCCGGCGCGAACCACTTGAATCCTACCGGCACCTCAGACAGCTTCCGCCCGAGTCTCTGGACGACCATGTCGATCATGCTGCTGCTGACCACCGTTTTACCCACCATAACCTTCGCCCCCCACATGGGGCGGTGCGTGAGCAGGTAACCGATCGCGACCGCAAGATAGTGGTTCGGATTTAGCAAACCTGCGGACGGGGTCACGATCCCGTGCCGGTCTGAGTCCGGATCGTTGGCAAATGCGACCTGGTATTTGTCTTTGAGCCCCACCAGCCGGGCCATCGCATAAGGGCTGGAGCAGTCCATGCGGATCTTCCCATCGTGATCAACCGTCATGAAGGAGAAAGTCGGATCCATTAACGGGTTCACCACGCAAATGTCCAGGTGGTAAATGGAGTTGATTGGCTCCCAATAAGGCAGGGCAGCGCCGCCGAGCGGATCCACACCCAGCTTGAGTCCGGCGCCGCGAATCGCATCCATATCAACGACGTTCCCTAAATCGCGCACATACGGCAGGACCAAGTCTTCCTGATGCGTGGTCGAGGCGTTGAGGGCAGCTTTGTATCCCACGCGCTGCACACCGGCATTGCCGCCTCTGAGGAGCTGGTTCGCGCGGCCCTCGATCCAGTGCGTCACGTCGGTATCAGCCGGACCACCGTTCACAGGGTTGTACTTGAAACCACCATCTTCCGGAGGGTTGTGCGAAGGCGTGACCACGATCCCGTCCGCGAAGTGCTCCTCGCGACCGCGGTTATATACGAGAATCGCCCGTGAGATCACTGGCGTCGGAGTCACACCGTTGTCTCGCTGAATAATGGTTTCCACGCCGTTCGCGGCTAGAACCTGAAGCGCTGTACATTGAGCCGGCGACGACAACGCGTGCGTGTCCTTGCCCATGTAGAGCGGTCCATCCGTGCCGTGAGTCATCCGGTAATCGCAAATGGCTTGCGTCATAGCCAAAATGTGGGCTTCTGTGAAAGAGCCCGCGAATGGCGAACCTCTGTGTCCGCTAGTTCCGAAGCTGACCATTTGGTTGGGATCACTCAGCTCCGGCCGGCGCTCAGAATACTCGCGTTCCAGCCGTGCCAGGTCGACCAACATCTCCTTTGGCGCGGGCTGGCCGGCGAGGGCCGAGAGATTCGCGCTTGTATGTCTTTCTACGACACCGGGCATGGCTTGACCTCCCAGATTCCGGTTGCGTATTCGGCGATCGTACGGTCACTCGAAAACTTTCCGGAGCCCGCTACATTCAAGATAGCCTTCCGCGCCCAAGCATCTGGGTCCGCATAGAGTTTGCCGAGGCTCTCCTGGGCCTGAACGTAGGATGTGAGGTCCGCCAGGTGCATGTAGTAATCCCCGTCCGTTAGTAGCGTGTCGCGCAATGGAGCGAAAATACCTGGCTCGGTGCGGCTGAAATGATCGGAAAAGATCAGGTCCAGGGCCGCCCGGGTCTCAGGCTCATTTTCGTAGTGCCAATGCGGGTTGTACCACCCGCGGCTCGCTGCGACCTGTTCCGCCGTAAGGCCGAACAGGAAGAAGTTTTCCTCGCCGGCTTCCTCCGCCATTTCGATAGTGGCGCCGTCGTGCGTGCCCACTGTCAAGGCACCATTCATCATGAATTTCATATTGCTGGTGCCGCTGGCCTCATAGCCGGCAGTGGAGATCTGATTGGAAACATCGCAAGCCGGGATCAGCCGCTCCGCCAGCGAAGCGGAATATTCAGGCAGGAAGATCACCTTGAGCCGGCCACGCACCGCTGGATCCGCGTCAATGGTGCCCGCCAGGTTATTGATGAACTTTATGATGAGCTTGGCCAACTGATAGGCCGGCGCAGCCTTTCCGGCGAACAAGAACGTTCGCGGTGCCATGTCCACGCCGGGGTTCTGGCGCAGCCGATTGTAGACGATTACTATACGCAACGCATTTAACAGTTGGCGTTTGTATTCGTGAATGCGCTTGATCTGGGAATCGAAGATTGTGTTTGGGTCAACCGATATGCCGGATGACAATTTAAGCCAATCGGCGAACTGTAATTTGGCCTCGCGCTTTGCCTTGTGAAAGGCGGAGCGAAATCGCGTGTCTTCGGCCAGCGGCTTGAGCCTGCGTAGTTGACTGAGGTCCGTGATCCAATCGTCGCCAATCGCCTCGGTGATGGTGCGCGAGAGAGACGGGTTTGACAGCAGCAACCAACGTCGCGGCGTGACTCCGTTGGTCTTGTTACTGAAACGCTCAGGAAAGATCTCGGCCAGGTCCTTAACCGTCGTCGTGCGTAGCAATTCGGAGTGAATCGCAGCCACCCCGTTGGTGCTGTGCGAGCCGACAATCGCCAGATTGGCCATGCGGATCTTGCGTCCGGCGTCCTCTTCCACAAGGCTCACGCGCTGCACCCGCCCCTCGTCCCCGGGGAACCGGGTCCGGACGGAATCGAGGAATCGTCGGTTGATTTCGAAGATGATTTCGAGATGCCGGGGCACCATCATTTGAAACCATTCAAGCGGCCATTTTTCCAGCGCCTCGGGTAGCAGCGTGTGGTTGGTGTACGCCAGTGTTCTCTGTGTAATATCCCAGGCTTCGTCCCACCCGAGGTGCGCATCGTCCAGCAGGATCCGCATCAATTCTGGGATCGCCATGGTTGGATGCGTGTCGTTAAGCTGAATAGCGTTTTTCTCGGGAAACGTCTTCCAGTCCGCATTGGTTCGCCGGAAACGCCGCACCAGATCGGCCAACGAGCAGGCGACCAGAAAATATTCCTGCACGAAGCGCAGACCTTGTCCCATGCTGGTGGAATCATCCGGATAGAGTACCCGTGTAAGAGACTCAGCTTCGAGGGTCTCGGCTACCGCGCCGACGAAGTCGCCGTGGCTGAATGCCTGAAAATCAAAGAAATCAGGCGTCGATGCAGCCCATAGCCGGAGCGTATTTATGGATTTGCCGCCGTAGCCCACTACGGGCCGATCGAACGGGATCCCGATTAGGCTCATCGGCCGGTCAGGGATGGCGCGCAACATTCCAGCGCGCACCTCGAACGAGCAGTTCAGTTTGACTTCGACACATTCCTGCGGCCGAGCGACCTCCCAAGGGTCTTGGCGGCGGAGCCAGTTGTCCGGCTGCTCTCGTTGCCAACCGTCCTGGATAGATTGCTTGAAGATGCCGTATTCGTATCGAAGACCGTAGCCCATGGCCGGAAGTTGCATCGTGGCCATCGAGTCAAGGAAGCAAGCGGCCAATCGGCCGAGCCCGCCGTTTCCCAGCGCTGCGTCAGGCTCCTGATCGAGCAGCTCTACCCAGTTGATGTTCTCTTGCCGAACAGCTTCGCTCGCCAGAGAACTAAGCAGCAGATTCGTCACATTGTTGGCGAGCGATCGGCCGATGAGAAACTCCATCGACAGGTAATAGACGCGCTTCGGGTTCTCGCGCAAGTACGCGTTCTCCGTAAGCGTCCAGCGCTGGGACAGCACGTCCCTCGTGGAGCGAGCGAAGGCCTCAAAACGATCACGAGCGTCGGCGCACGCCAAATCGATGACGTTGTCAAAGAGAAGATGGCGTTCATACAAACCGTTGTCCGCGCCAGCCAGATGAAGCTGGTTACAGCCGTATTGCTCAAGGATCTTCGAAGAACTTTGAGATTGGGCCGGCACCCGGGGCTCGATCGTCTTGGTTGTACTCACTTTGGTTGTACTCATTTGCGTTTTCCTTATATGTCGGTCACGTGCGCACGTGCTGCGTGTCGTTCCAGAGCCGGATTACCGGACGGGAAAGGTCCTGATCGTATCCCACCGCACTCAGGCTCGCCGTGCTCAGGAGGAAAGACGTGCTATGCACGGATGGTTCCAAACCAATCCACCGCGCCGCTAACACTCGAATGAAGTGTCCGCTTGAGAAGAGCAGCACGTCCCCTTTAACCTCTCGCACACGCCTCAGCACGTTGTCAGCCCGTGCCATT